>JACQVB010000104.1 GCA_016209985.1 Gemmatimonadota bacterium
GGTGTGTGGTGCGTGGTGGGTGGTGAGCGGAGGCACCACGCACCACGCACCACTCACCACTCACCTACGAGATCCCGCACCGCCCTCTTTACGTCGTCTCCGTGCGTCAACGGCAGCGCATGGCCGGCGCCGTTTACCAGGCGCAACTCCGCCCGCGGTAATCCAGCCTGCAACCGTTCCGCGCACTCGCGCGGGAGCAGCGTGTCGGCGGTACCGTGGAGCACAATCACCGGCACGTCGATTTCCTTGAGCCGATGGCGCACGTCAAAGCCTTCAATAGCCAGGCGGTAGGCGCGCATGGAGCGCCAGTCGGTATTGCGCCAGCCGGCGCGGTCGAGCTCCCAGTCCGAGCGGATGCCGCCGGAGCGAAAATCGACGGGACGCGCCTCGAGCGAGCCGCCGGTAAGCAGCCGCTTCACCGAGCGGGTCACGATCGGGAAATTCCAGAGGCGCATGAGCCAGTTGATGCCAATCCGTACCTCGACCCCGGCGACTTCCCCCAGCCGCAGGCGGGCAGAATCGAACATGGGACCCGGCGTCGTGCTCACCAGGACCATCCCGTCGATCCGGCCGACTCCGGCGCCCTGGTTCGCGAGCCACCAGGCCAGCGCCAGCATCCCACCGAAGCTGTGCGCGACGACGATCCTCCCCCCGGTGTTCCAGGCGGGCTCGCGCTGGAGTTGCTCGCTCACGAAATCGGCATACCAACCGATCCGGCGCCGTATCAATTCGGGCGAGGAGCCGTTCGGGCCGAGCACGAGACGGGTGAAGTCGATGCAAACGGTGGGAAGGTCGAGCGGTGGGAAAATCGTGGCATTCAACGTCATTCCCGGAAGCAACAGTGCAGCGGTGCGGTCAGACACGGTGCGAAGTTGTAAGGGTCTTAAGGGTTGTAAGGGTTCGAAGGGTTCTCCCGCGTACCCTTACCACCCTTGCAACCCTTATGACCCTTCCAACCTTTCGAGCTGCGCGCTAGTCCTCGCCAACATGGTAGAGCCACTCCTGCTTTTCCGGCAGCTGTCCCGTCACCGCCGCCATGTAGGTCGCCTGGATGTCGCGGGTGATGGGGCCGGGCTGGCCGGTGCCGACCGTGACCCGGTCCACCGAGCGGATCGGCGTTACCTCGACGGCGGTGCCGCAGAAGAACAGCTCATCGGCCACGTAGAGCATTTCGCGCGGCATGTCCGCCTCGACCACCGTGAGCCCCCGTTCCCGTGCCAGCGTGATCACGGTCTCGCGGGTAATACCCGGGAGGATCGCGGCGACGAGCGGCGGCGTGTAGAGCGTGCCGTTCCGGACGGCGAACAGGTTCTCCCCGGAGCCTTCGCTCACGAAGCCGCGGGTGTCCAGCGCGATCGCTTCGACGAACCCGTTGGCTCGCGCTTCGATTTTCATGAGCTGCGAGTTGAGGTAATTGCCCCCGGCCTTGGCGAACGCGGGCAGGGTATTGGGCGCCATCCGGTTCCAGGTGGAGACCATGACGTCGACGCCTTCCTTCAGGGAGTTCTCGCCAAGATAGGCCCCCCAGGGGTACGCGAAGATGAACACCTCGCTGGGCGCGCCGAGGGGATCGACCCCGACGGTCCCGTAGCCGCGGAGGATCACCGGACGGATGTAGCAGGCGCCCAGCTTGTTGCGATGAATGGTCTGCGCGGTCGCGCGCGAGAGCTCGTCCTGCGAGTAGGGGACCTCTATATGATAAATCTTCGCCGAATCAGCGAGGCGACGCATGTGCTCCTTCAAACGGAAGACGGCGGGGCCGCGTGGGGTGTTGTACGCCCGGATGCCTTCGAACACCGACGACCCGTAATGAACGACATGGCTCAGCGCGTGGATCGTAGCATCCGCCCACTTGATCAACTCACCGTTGCGCCAGACAAATTCGGTTTCCGGAACTTTTGGCATGGGGACCACGGGGGAAGAAGATGACGGAATATAAGCTGCGGGAACATGGGAGAGTGAAGAGGGAAGAAGCGAAGTGCTGGCCGACGTTCTCCTGGCGGAACGTCTCTTCGCTTCTCCCTCGTCACCCTGCGCTACGTGCTCAGCTGACCTTTTTCTTCTGCAATCCGTCCGGCCCGTTGTCCCAATCCTGGGCACTCGAGACGTTCGGCATGCCCCACTGGTGGCCGTTCCAGCCGTCGAAGCCGTCCATGTAGAACGACCAGAAGCCGGTGGTGAGATCGCTGGAGACGATCAGGCCGTCCCTGTTGCGCACGTCGACCCCGAAGGAGCCGTTCCCGACGCCGCCGCCCATCGCGCCGATCCCGATCGGACCGTCGTAGTGATCGTAGTAGGCCACGGTGTAGGGATTGGTCGGGTCCATGATGTTGAAGACCTGCACTCCGTCTTCATAATGCGATACGAAGACGTAGGGCCAGCGCACTTCGTGGTTGTGCGGTAGTCCCTGCCACCGCGCCGTATAGGCACCGATCGGCCGCGAAACGGTCTTGGTCGTTCCGTCGAGTGCGGGCTTGAGGTCCACGATCCGTAGCGGGGCATACTGGTACTCGGACTCGAGTACGCCGTAGCGCCCGTCCGGAGTGGGGGTAAAGGTGTGCCCGCCGGTCATGCCGGAAATGCCGGTAGCCGACGCGATCAGCTTCGGGTTTTGCAGATCGGTGACGTCGTACACATAGAACCCGCCGCCGCCGGCGCCGTAGAAGCGGTCCTGCTGGCTCACGGGATCGAAGCCCACGTAGGAGTCGTGGTATCCCCGTTGGCGCTGGGCATCGGGGCTCTGCGCCATCGGATTGGGAACCTTGCCGATCAGGCCCTGATCCGGGTCACCGGCCACCAGCAGGTCCATGTCGAAGATGTTCTGCCACGGCTTGCCGGTCGCGTCAGTGAAGACGAGCGAGCGGCCGGTGGAATGCTTGTAGGAGTACGTCTCGTGGAAGCCTCCGGGGGCGTCAGGCATCTTCACCCGGCGCACTTCCTTGATCTTGGTCGTATCCGGAAGCCCGGTCATGTCCCAGACGATCATCGCCATGTCGCCGTCGGGGCTGCCCGCCGCGAACTGGAAGCCGAGGGCGAAGTAGTAGCGTCCCTTGGTCTTGACATAAGTTGGCGCCAGTGCGGAGCCCCGGTGCAGCTCCGGATTCTCGATCAGCCAGTGATACAGGATTTTCGCGTGATACACGTCATGCATGTCGATGATGTAGTAGCCCGCGTCCTTGACCCGGATCGGGATGTAGGCATACGGCCGCGAAAGCTCCTGCTCCACTTCGATGTCCGCCACCTGGAGCGGACCACTGAGCGGGACGTGCGAGGCGACTCGCATGTTCCGGCTGCCGGCGGCGCCCGGCGCGGGCTGCTGGTCGCCCTTTTGGGCCAGAAGCGGTGACGCCCCCAGCGCCAGCAAGGCGATGACGCTAAACCATAGTCTCGACTTCATTCAGCCTCCCCTGTGAGAGTGAGAAGTAAGAAGTGAGAAGTGAGAAGGCACCGCGCTGTCGCGTTTGAGTTCCTTCTCACTTCTCACTTCTCACTTCTCACTGCGTGTCAGCTGATCTTCTTCTGCAATCCGTCCGGTCCATTGTCCCAGTCCTGGGCACTGGAGACGTTGGGCATTCCCCACTGGTGTCCGTTCCAGCCGTCGAAGCCGTCCATCTTCATCGCCCAGAAGCCGGTGGTGAGATCGCTGGCCACGATCAAGCCATCCGCGTTCCGGACATCGACGCCGAATGGCCCGTTGCAAATGCCGTTGCCACAGGCCCCGACCAGATACGGTCCATCGTAGGTATCGTAGAACCCGACGGTGTAGGGATTGGTGGGGTCCATCATGTTGAAGACCTGCACGCCGTCTTCGTAGGCCGAGACGAACACGTAGGGCCAGCGGACCTCATGGTTGTGAGGCAGGCCCTGCCAGCGCGCGGTCCACGCGCCGATGGGACGGGAGACCGTCTTCACCGTGCCATCGAGACCGGGTTTGAGATCGAAGATGCGCAGCGGAGCATACTGGTACTCGGATTCGCCCACGGCATAGCGCCCGTCCGGCGTGGGGGTGAACGTGTGCCCGCGTTCCATGCCCGCGACCCCGGTTACCGAGGTGAGCAACTTGGGGTTCTGCAGGTCGGTCACGTCGTACACGTAGAACCCGCCGGCTCCGGCGCCGTAAAAGCGATCCTGCTGGGTCACCGGATCGAAGCCGACGTACGAGTCGTGGTAGCCACGGCTTGCGTTGGGGTCGTTGACCGGCTGCGGATTCGGCACTTTCCCGATCAGGCCCTGGTTGGGGTCTCCAGCCACCAGCAAATCCAGGTCGAAGATGTTCTGCCACGGCCTCTGGGTGGTCGTGAAGACCAGCGGGCGGCCGCTGGAATGCTTGTAGGCGAAGTTCTCGTGGAAACCGCCTATCATGTCGGGCATCCGGATCCGGCGGACTTCCTTGATCTGGGAAGTGTCCGGCAGGCCGGTCACATCGAAGACGATCGCGCCCAGATCCGCGTCGGGACTTCCCGCCTGAAACTGGAAGGTGAGGAAGAGGTAGTAGCGGCCTTTGGTCTTGACGTACGCGGGGCCCAGAGCGTGGCCGCTGTGCAGCTCGGGGTTTTCGATGGTCCAGCGGTAGAGCACCTGCGCCTTGGACGGGTCCTTCACGCTGATCAGAAAGAATCCCGCGTCCTTCACCCGTATCGGCACATAGACGTAGGGCCGGGAGAGCTCCTGCTCGATTTCGATGTCGGCGACCTGCAGCGGTCCGGCCAACGGAATGTGCGACAGCAATTTCATGTTTCGGCTGTAGTGCTCGCCCGGCTGGTACTGCGTTGCCGGGTCGCCGCGTTGGGCCAGCGCGGGAGGGACCAGAAAAACCAGGAGAGCGGGAATGGCCAACCAGAGACGCGATCGCTGCATGGATGTTTCTCCTGAAACGGGAGAGGGCGCCCGCCGGAGTTCCCTGGCGGGGCATCGCTGAAGATGCGGCCGGCAAGGGGCCAATGGATCGCTATAACAATTTTGTATGATGGCTGTCCTTGGTATGCGATCCGGGCGGGCAAGTATAAAGCCGGGCCGAGAGCGACGCTAGAGACGGCTTAGTAAAGAAGGGATGAGGCGAGAGTGAAGAGTTGGGCGCCCGCTCTTCACTCTTACCTCAGTGGCAGGGACGTTTCTAGCTCACCTTGGCCGGTTTGGGAGCTCCCTCCGGCCCATTATCCCAGTCCTGTACGCTCGAGACGTTGGGCAGCCCCCACTGGTGCCCGTTCCAGCCGTCGAATCCGTCCATCTTGAACGACCAGAACCCGGTGCGGAAATCCTCGATCACGATCAAGCCGTCGGCGTTCCGGACATCCACCCCGAAGGCGCCGTTGGTGACGCCGGCGCCGCCGTCAGGATTCTGGGTGCCGCCCCAACCACGCTGATTGGGGCCATCGTAGGTGTCGTAATAGCCGACCGTATAGGGATTGGTCGGGTCCATCATGTTGAATATCTGGAGCCCGTCTTCGTAGGCCGAGACGAACACGTAGGGCCACCGCACTTCGTGATTGTGCGACAGGCCCTTCCACCGAGCGGTCCATGCACCGACCGGCCGCGTGATCGTTTTGACCGTGCCGTCGAGCCCCGGCTTGAGGTCGAAGATCCGGAGCGGTGCGTACTGGTATTCGGTTTCGGCGACCGCGTAGCGACCGGTGGGGTCGGGCGTGAACGTGTGCCCGCCGGTGACGCCGGCCGCGCCCATGACCGACGTGAGCAGCTTGGGCTCCGCGGGGTTGGAGATGTCGTAGACGTGATATCCACCGGCGCCCGCGCCATACAGCACATCGCGGTGGTTGGCCGGATCGTAGGCCACATAGTAGTCGTGATAGCCACCCTGCCGGCCGAACGGGTTGGCCGGGATCGGGACCGGTCCGATGAAACCGAAATTGGCGTCGCCGGCCAGGAACTTCTCCATGTCGTAGATGTTGCCGCGCGGTGCCCCGAGGGTAACGACGAGCAACGGCCGGCCGTCGGAATGCTTGTACATGAAAATGTTGTGGAACCCGCCAGGTGCATCCGCGGCGCGAATGAAGCCCTTGTCGATGATCTTGGTGGTGTCGGGAAGACCGGTGACGTCGATGATGTGCGCCCCGATGTCGGCGTCGGGGCCCTGCTGGCCGA
>JACQVB010000105.1 GCA_016209985.1 Gemmatimonadota bacterium
CGGCGCCGAGCAGCGCGTCGATCACGGCATGCGCGACCGCGTCACCGTCGGAGTGGCCGGCAAGACCCGACGGGTGTTCGATGGTGACGCCACCGAGCTTGAGTGGGCGCTCCGCGCCGAAAACGTGGGAGTCGTATCCGATGCCGAATCGCTGCCGCATACCTAGTCCGGCTCCCGCGCCTTTCTCCAGGCGTCGATCCGGCTCCCGAGGTCGCGAGGCACCGTGCCGAGCACCTTCCCGTCGAGGGAGACGAAGACCTTCGCCGGCCGGCCGCCGTTTACCTCCACCTTGGAATACCGGAACTCCCATCCGCGCGGGTGAGACGGGAGATCGGCGATTCCATCGTATGCCAACCGGGCCGTGCGCACGCCCATTTCCGGCGGCGGCGACCCCAGGAATTTTCCGAGCGTCGCGCGCGCGCCGGCATAGGAGCCGGCGTACAGCAGCCCGCCGACGAATGCCAGCAGAATCAGCAGCTTGATGAGCTTGCCCATGTTTTATGGCTCCTCTTCTTCGTCAGCCATCGTTGCTTCGTCTCCCATGTCGATTCGCGCCTGTTTCCAGCTCGCCGGGTCCACCAGAGGCAGATTGGCCTGGCGAAGTTGGACGTTCAGCTGAGTGAGATCCCTGGTTTTCATTTCATCCCACCTGGCCAGCACGGCGCCGACCTCACGTCGAACCTGGGTGACCGCGGCGAGCGCTTGGGTGGTTGGTGCCACGTCGGCTCCCTGCAGGAGACCGAGCACGGAAGCGAGCGACCCATTGGACTGTGTCAGGGTTTGCTCGCTACCCGCGCCGCCGCGACCACCGCCACCAAACCCGCCACCACGGCTCCCCTCGAGGCCCGCCGCCTTCTGGTCGAGCGCGGCTACCGAATCGGCCACCGGCCCCGATCCAGCGCTGGTCTTGAGCTGCGCCAGCTGCTGGCGCATGGCGCGCAGCTCGCGGAGGGCATCGTAATCCTTTCGGAGGTCGTCGTAAATGAGCTTGGACAGGGTGAACTGCCGGGCCAGCACGGCAGCCGGCGTTTTCACCCGGGGGTCCATCCGGACCGTCAGCGGTTGCGTGTATGCTTGCCCGTCCACGGTCAGCTTGACCGTGTACCGGCCGGGAGAGACCCACGGACCGAACGGAGTGCGCGGCGTGTTCCGATAAATGGCCGCGATGGGATAGGTGAATTGGAGAACCGCCGGCGGCGGGTAGTGCAGATCCCAGACGAAGCGATGCATGCCGGCGGTCACCGCCAGCGTTTGAGCCGGCCGGATCCAGTAGTCGGGGATATTGCGTCCTTCGACCGGCGGATCGACCCGATCTTCGCTGGAGAACTTCCTCACGGTGTTGCCCGCGCTATCGGTGATCTCGAGGGTGACCGGACCGGATGCTGCCGAGGCCAGATGGTAGTTGATGATGGCGCCATCCGGGGGGTTCTGGCCCGCAGGTTCTTCGGGAGGCAACGGGGTATCGGTGTTCTTGTTCCACCGGAACCGGGTAGCCAGTTGCGGCCGGAAAAGGAACGCGCGCGAGCTGGTCACGGAATCAGCCAACTGGCGGAGTGGAGTGATGTCGTCCAGGATCCAAAAGCTGCGGCCGTGCGTGCCGACGGCGATGTCGTCGTCCTTGATGATGAGATCGCGGATCGACGTCGCCGGCAGGTTCAGTCGCAGCGATTGCCAACGGTCACCGTCGTCGAACGAGACGTACACGGTTTGTTCGGTCCCGGCAAAGAGCAGCCCTTTGCGCCTCGGGTCTTCCCGAACCACGTTCACCACCCCGCCGTCCGGAATGCCGTTGGTGATGTGAGTCCAGGTCTTCCCGCCGTCATGGGTGCGGTAGATGTGCGGCTTGAGGTCATCCAGACGCAGCGTGTTGATGGCGGCGTAGGCCGTCAGCGTATCGGAATGTCCGGCATCCATGATGGACACCTTGGCCCAGGGCATCAGCTCTCTTGGCGTCACATTCTTCCAGGTCTTCCCACCATCGTGGGTGACATGGATCAGCCCATCATCGCTCCCGACCCAGATGGTGTTGACCGACGTGTAGGAAGGGGCCACGGTGTAGATCACGCCCGGGTGTCTCGCCCGGGCGGTGGGTGTATGGGAATACACTCCCACGTTGGCCGGCACCACCGAGTCGGTCCGGGTGAGATCGGGACTGATCCGCGCCCAGCTATTGCCGCCGTCCAGCGTCTTCCAGAGGTGGTTGGTCGCGAAATAGAGCGCGTGGGGATCGACCGGCGAAAACAGAATGGGGGCGGTGCGAAGAGTCCGGTAGTCGGTCCCGCTGCGAAGCGGCCGGGGACTGACGTTCTGCACCTGGCCGGTGCGCCGATCGTAACGAGAGACGGTGCCGCCGTAGACCATGTCCGGATTCAGCGGATCGGGCGCGACGTAGCTGTACTCGGATGCGGCGACGGGGTGCCATTCGCGGAAGGTCAGCTGCCCATCGTCCCCCCGACTCGATACGCAGCTGGACCCGCTCTCCTGCTGGCCGCTGCAGAGCCGGTAGGGAAATGCGTTGTCCGCGGTGACGTGATAGAACTGTGCGGTGGGCTGATTGTACCAGGAGCTCCAGGTTTGACCGCCGTTCACGGTGACGACGGCACCCTGGTCGGACGTGAGGAAGATGATATCCGGGTTGTTGGGGTTGATCCATCCTTTCTGATAGTCATCCCCGCCGGGAGCGCCCTTCCATCCGGTCCAGGTCCTTCCCCCATCGGTCGTTTTCCAGCTCACAATCGTTATGGAATATGCGACGTCCGGGTTTCGCGGATCGACGATGATTTCGGAGGCGTCGGTGGGCCGGTTCGCAACCCGACCATCCGCATTGGTTTTGGTCCAACTCTCCCCGGCGTCGTCGGAACGGTAAATGCCCCCCTCCGAGCCCCGGGCTTCGACGATCGCATACAACCGGTTGCCATCGCTCGGGGCGATGCCGATCCCGATCCGCCCCAGGCCCTGCTGCGTTCCCGGCAACCCTCTGGTCAATTGACGCCACGTGTTCCCGCCATCGACCGACTTGAACAGCCCGCTTCCCGGACCGTTCCAGGCACCGTTTTCCCACGGCCCTTGCCGCGACTCCCAGAGAACGGCGTACACGATGTTCGGGTCCTTGGGATCGAAGAGCAGATCTGAAGCACCGGTGTTTTCATCCCGGTAGAGGACTTTCTGGAAAGACTGGCCACCGTCCGTGGAACGGAAAACGCCGCGCTCCTGGTTGGGACCGTACGGGTGGCCGAGCACCGCCACGAAGAGCCGGCTGGGGTCGGTTGGATCGACGATGATCTCCGGGATTTGTTGTCCGTCCCGCAGGCCCAGGTGGGTCCAGGTTTTTCCCGCGTCGGTGGACTTGTACATACCGTCCCCGGTCGAGAGATCGGGGCGCTGCAGGCCCTCGCCGCTGCCGACATAGACGACGTTGGGATCGGAGGGCGCGACGGCGATGGCGCCGATGGAGCCGGTCGGCTGGTCGTCGAAGATCGGCACCCAGGTCCGGCCGTAGTCCGCCGTCTTCCAGACGCCGCCGTTCACGGCCCCCATGTAGAAGACATTGGGTTGGCTGGATACTCCCGAAGCCGCCTTGGTCCGACTGGCCCGGTGGGGCCCGATATTCCTCCACCGCATCTCGGCGTAGCCGGAGAGATCGAATTGCTGAGCCGTTGCGAAGGAAGGAAGAAAGAGGGATAGCAGGAGCACACGACGTATGGAGGTCATACCCCGCCTCGAAGGTGAGACGACGCGATGATCTTACGTCGGGCAGCCCGCAGAAGCCAGAAGATTAAAGACCCGCATATCGCCGCTTCATCCCGTTCCAGATCAATTCCACCAGTTGCGGTGCAAGTGCCTCCGGATCGATCCGGTCGGGATCAACCAGGGAGAGCAGCGATAGGCCGTCCAGAAGCGCGCTCCAGAGGACGGCGAACGCCTGGGGCTCCGCCTTTTCACTGACCCGGCCCTGCTTCCGAAGGTTCTGCGTGAGGTCCGCGGTAAACGCGTGGCTCTGTCGATACACCTCCGACACCTGCTCCCGCACCATCGGATCTCGAGACTCGACCAGGAACTCGAAAAACAGGCGCGGAAAGACCGGGTCCGACTTGAGCGCCGCCAGTTGAAGGGTAAGTATTCGCGAAAGACCTTCCTTTGGATCGTCCATCGCGAGGGCGGCCTCGACACGCTCCGGCATGCCCTCCAATTGCTGGGCCGCCCGGGACCGTACGAGGGCCTGAAAGACCTCGGCCTTGGTGGCGAAGTGCCAATAGACCGCGCCCTTGGTCATCCCCGCGCCAGCAGCAACCTCATCCAGCGTCGCAGCCGCATATCCCTTCCGGGCGAAGACGTTGGCGGCCGCGTCGAGCAAGCGCTCACGGGTTCCCGGTTCCTGTGGGACCAACGCCAGATCTTCCTGCTGTAACTGAGCGTGAATGTCTTCCTTTCTGCCCAAGTAGCGGCGAGCGGTAGGCCAGCTCACACCAGCCATGCGTGCCACTTCGGCAAGGGTCACCCGATCGAGAGGAACCTTCGTTGCCAGTCGTCGGGCGGCATCAAGCAGCCGCTCCCGTACGGCCGGTTTGGCGGCTGATGGTTCCTTGTGCATAGCAGATACCTTACAATATCGACATAAAATACGCTATGGTATTGCGGTATAACTACAGAGAGCAGACCTCAGAAACAGAGGAGAGTATGTCTACATGCAGCCCCCTAAGTGCATATGGATCAGCCAGCTATGATCTATGTGGAAACAATGACTACAACCTCAACCGATCTATGATCATGCGGCAGATACTCTCGGCAGCCCCGTTACGGCTCGGATATCGGTACGGCAATAAGAGCGCTAGCGGCTCCGCCAGAATGCTCATGGTGCCTGACTTGCTTCACTGTCCGCTCGGGCGTTTGGAACCAGCGGCGCCTGGTTCGATGGCGCAGGGCTGGACGTCTGCCGTCCTAGCAGGGTCGACCGGAGCACCGTGCTTCCGCCTTGGGTCGTGATTACCAACGAAACCGGGAACGTGTCCTTGGCTGCACGAACCCCGCTCAGGGTGTACCGCCGAAACTGGGGGGCGACGACGTCAAACGAGTACACAAAAGCATCGTGATTGAGGGCCGCCACCCCGGGGGCAGCGCCGAAAGAGCCATCGCCACTCACGTTCACGATGGCCGTTTGGGGAACCCGGTTCACGATCACCGGTTGCCCGACCCCGGTTACGAAGCCGGAGAACGGCTCGGGACCGAAACGAGTATCATCGGTCAGGTAGAGGTTCAACGTCAGGTTGATATTGGGATTTGAACCGCGCTCGGTTATCCGGTACAGCCCTTCCCGCGGATCGTGCCGGTCCCCCACGACTCGGATCATGTATTGCTCCACGTCCACGCTTCCAAAGACGCCGATCCCTCCATTGATGTGATTGAGGAAGCCCCGTCCGGTGATCGGGTCGCTGATCGAGCGCATGAAGTCGAAGTAGTTGCTGTCAGTCAGGACGGCGGTAATCAGGTAGTAGCGTCCCGGCCGGAAGATGATTTCGCCGGCGCTGTCGAACGGATTCACCAGGGTTCCGGGAATGGCGATGCCCACGGAATCGTTGAAGATGTCCAGGGCGAGATCCGAGTGCCGCTCGGCGCGGCGCACCTCGACCTCGACCCCATGACCATTATTCGCGCTAAACGCTATGCGCAGGGTATCCCGCTCGCGCCAGAGCGGCAACGTGTCCAGCTGGAACCGGGCAAACCGCCCCCCCGACGAAACCGTCCGACCTTCGATCCCGGGAACAACCGTCTCGGCGGTCACCGCGCGTCCGTCGGCGGTGACGATCTTCAGCTTCGCCCGCCGACCCGGCGCCAGCGCACACGGAACGCCGGCATACACACCTGAAGGGGCTCCGCCAACCGGCGGCACCTCGAGCAGCGTGTCGACCTTTCCATCACACGCACCGGTCCCCTCGTGGGTGATGGTGACGAGCGCCCCCGGAATAGGAAGCTGCGGCTTCGCAGGCGGGATTCGATTGCCCCCCTTCACCCGGCCGGCGGTGTCTCCGTTGAACGAGTATTCCAGAACGGCGAATTGATCGCGATGCCGGAGGCTCAACACCGATTGCACCACGATGGTTCGCTCGCCGGGGCTCAGCGTGGTTTCGGTGAGCTTGCATCCGGCGATCGCCGAGAGAAGCAGGAACAGCGCAGCGCGGCGCATCAGAATCGCAGGTCCAGCCCGAAGGTAGGCAGCAGTGGTAACTGAGAAACACCGGTCCGGGTAGGCGGTGAATTCCCATAATCGAAGAAATAGAGAAAGACGTTGCGCCGATTGTAGGCATTCACCACCTGGAAGTAGGGCTCCCAGGTGACGCGCCGCTTCTGGACACTCCACCGCAGGCCGGCGTCGAGCCGGGAGTAATACGGATAGCGCGCCCCATTGCGGGGACCCGCCACGGGCTCCTCGGACGAGTCATCGAACACGTGATCGGTGGCGTTGTAGCGGCGGTGATCCCACTGGCCGATGAAGCCGGTATACGGGAGGGGGGATCCGTAACCCCAGCGGACCGCCAACGAGCTACGAAACGGCCCGGGGGCCTGCACCACCACGTTCACGGTGTGGCGCCGGTCATGGGCGGCCGGGTACGAGATTCCCTCGGAGGTGCGCCGAGTCCGCGTGAAGCTGTAGGCCACCCAGCCGCGTACCGTCCCGGCGTGACGCCGCAGGAGAACATCGAATCCCCAGGCGTTCCCATTTGCCAGGATGAATTCGTCGCCCTGTCGGGAGAGATCCTGCGCCCGGTTGGGTGTGACCAGGCGGTCGAATGTCTTTCGATACCCTTCTACGGTGACCTGAACGTCACGCCGTATCCAGCTTTCCAGGCCGAGCACCAGGTGATCCGAGCGCGCCACCGGGACATCGCGATCGGAGCTGATCCAGAACTCGTAGACCGTAATCGGCAGCTCCGGGTCCCACACGGAATGCACCGGCTGGTAGTAGCGGCCGGCCGACGCGGTGACTGCCGCATCCCGCGATAGAAAGAGCTTGGCGGCCACCCTGGGCGAGAATCCCACGAAGCGCGCCTGCGGGACATGCTCGAGCCGCATCCCGGGCCGCAGGAGGAACCGCCGGGACACGGACCATTGTTCGTCGAGGAATGCGGACCATACCGTGGTCCGGTATCGATTATCGAGCAGCACCTGATCGAACGCGGCCGTCGCAATTTGCTCGTGCATTCGATAGCGCTCTCCCGCCACGCCTACCTGAAGGGCATGACCGTTGCCCGGGCTCAGGGACAGCGAGCTTCCCGCATTGAAGAGCAGCGCCGTGTTATCATAGCGCGCGAGACCGGGAAATAGCCCGAGCGTGGTCGAAAATCCGCTAGCCGCCGCCCGGGTCAGGAGTTCACCGGCGCCTAGAGGCAGGGTCCACGCGGCGCCGAGCAGGTGATTCCCCCAATTCCACTTGAGATCCACCCGTTCGGTCAGTTCGGTGCTGTCGACCAGATTCAGATTCAGGGCATCGCGGCCCCAGTAGCCGGTCAGCGCCACCGATCCCAGCCGGCCCGTGGGAACCGCAACCTTGGCCAGCAAGTCGGTGAAGTAGTACGGGAGCACTTCCTTGGTGAAGGCGCTGACCACGGCGTCCAGATAGGTTCGGCGCGCGCTGACCAGGAAGGTCCCGCTGCCTGGCAGTGGACCTTCCAGCAGGAGCTTGCTCGACAACAGCGAGAGCTGCCCGGCGCCCCGCACCCGGGTGGAATCGCCGGATCGGATAACGATGTCGAGCACGCTCGAGAGGCGCCCGCTGTAGCGCGCGGGGAAACCGCCGGTGACGAAATCGGCCTTTCCCACCGCGTCGGGGTCGAAGGTGCTGAACAGGCCGCCCAAGTGAGACGGGTTGAACACGGTGATGCCGTCGAGCTGGACCAGGTTCTGGTCACTCTCGCCACCACGAACGTTGTATCCGGTCGAGAAGTCGTTCCGGGCGACCGTGCCCGGGAGGAGCTGGATCGCTCGCAGAACGTCGGGCTCGAGGATGGTCGGGACCCGCCGAAGCTCGGGGGCCGAGAGGGTGACGGTCGAGAGCTGGGCCAGCTCCTCGAACCGGGTGCGGGCCACATTCGGGCCGGCCTCCACTTCGACCGGCGCGAGCTGTACCGCCGCGCGGACCAGGAACACGGTTAGGCTGTCACGGCCCTGCGGGACGGCGAGAGTATCGGTCCGGAAGCCGAGGGCCCTGATGGTGATGCGCAAGCTCTCGGGGTCGGGACGGGGAATCGAGAATCGGCCGGTTCTGTCGCTCAGGGATCTCGCCGCACTGCCGAGGGCTTCCACGAGAGCGCCGGCGACGGGGCTCGAATCGCTCGTGGCGAGCACCTGGCCATTCAACTCGCGGAGTTGTTGGGAATAGAGAGGAGACACGCGGCCAATGGAAAGGGTGACGGCAAGCGCTACGGCACCCGCGAACCAAGCACCGTGCATTGCGCGTCTGGCGCGCGCCGAGGTCGTTTTCGTCACACCCGAAAGCTATGGCGTGAATGTTAGAGATCGAAGGCACCCTCTCCCGCGACCAAGGCCGCGCCACCAACATCCACCCGATCCGGAGGCAGACACCAGGATGTGCCACGCCCCAGTCGAGGCTGCCTGAGCGAACTTCGGCACGTCGAGGTCCCCGGCGGCCAGATCGAACAGCTTGCGCCAGAGCGACTCGGTCGGCGACCGGCGGTCCGAAAACGGGCGGTGACATCAATGGAAGAAGTCGCAGGACTTTAGAAGAGGGGTTGTCTAACCAGACAACCCCTCTTATTTTGGTCCGCACTTCCCTTCGTGGAGTTCAAACTGCCCAAGATCCCGACCTCCCTCCGAAAGCTCCGACAGTCTCGCGGCTTTGGACTCAAGCCTCTGGCCCGCCTGGTCGGCGTTACTCACTCCCACCTCAGCCGTGTCGAACGGGGTGAGGTTCAACCATCTCCAGAGCTCTTGGAACGGCTGGCCGCGGCGCTCTCCGTCTCTGCTGAAGCCCTGAAACTGCAAGCCGGCGTTGTACCTGAAGACATCGCGGGGATATTCGCCGCGAACCCGACCGAGGCGGCGACCCTGGTCCGGGAGGCTTTCGCACCCTACACAGTTGACCGAAAACCATCCACCAACAAGGGCGGTAAGCCTGCTTTCGAAACAGGCCTCGGGGCGCTATACCGGGTGGATTGCTTGCGACTCCTCGCAACCTTGTCTGATAACTCGGTGGACCTCGTATTCGCAGATCCCCCGTTCAATCTTGGCAAGAACTACGGCAAGGGGATTTCCGACCGAAGGCAGGAGGGCGAATACCTCTCATGGTCACGCGACTGGCTCCTGGAGTGCATTCGGGTACTCTCGCCGGGAGGGGCTCTGTTCGTCTTCAACCTACCCAAATGGCTGATACAGTACGGATGGGTCCTGGAATCGCACGGCATGACGTTCCGTCACTGGATAGCGTGCCGGATGCCCAAGAGCTTGCCCATCCCGGGTCGTCTATCGCCAGCACACTACGGCCTCCTCTACTACACCAAAGAGAAACCGCGAGTCTTTAACAAAGTCTACGTGCCGATCCCGAGCTGCCGGCATTGTGGCGGCGACATCCGAGACTATGGCGGCCATCGCAAGTACCTGAATGAGAAAGGGCTGAATCTGATGGATGTGTGGGACGCCCCAGAAGACGTTTGGGAAACCGCCGACGGTGAGGAACGAACCACCCGAAAGGACTTGTGGCGGGACGCCGATGAGATCTGGGATGACATTCCCCCTGTGCGGCACAGCAAGTACAAGCTCCGGGGCGCAAATGAACTTGCGCCACTAATGCTCGAGCGAGTTGTTGCCTTCGCCTCCAGCAAGAACGACTTGATCCTGGACCCCTTCGCGGGAACGGGTACCACGCTCTGTGCCGCTGAAAAGCTCGGACGCCGCTGGTTGGGATGCGACATCGGCGACATCAGGCCTGCCGTCCGAAGACTTAAGGATCTACTTTCGGGGGATCAGTCGAACTGGGAATCAGCCCGGGGCCACAAAGGGAGAATCAGAAGCACTGCAGCACAGCTGACTCTACTGGGTGGGTAGGTCTTCCCCCTAAACCTTACGTCTTCTTTCCATCACGCCCTTCGGCGTCCCCTGCCTGGTAATCTGTTTTTCGAGGGGCGTCCGACTATAGCCATCCTCCTTAAGACCTAGCACAATGCAGCGCGCACCCTGAAAACGCTGGACATACTTCACGCCGTCCTCAAAGAATGCGATGCGGTCCGTACACATGTTCGCGGTATCCAGCATCAACGTGATCTCGATTCCGAGTACGATCAGCCCTTCCTGACAGCCCATCTCGATGCGTCGGAAGTCATTCAACATTCGAGACGTGTCGGCCGTTACCTGAATCTCGATCCCCACTTTGTCCCTTAACCAGTCCATCGCGCTGACACCGGAACGCGCATGGGGATCAGCCACCTTCGGTTCCTGAGGCTGCCACCGCCCTTTCTTGAATCCCTCATCTAGTCCACGCCGGATTGGTATCGTCCCGTTAAGAAACTCGCGGGGACGGCATCTCTTGATCATGATTTGAGTTGTCTTGATAATTTCCACGACCTCGGAGTACGCTCCGCTTACGCCAAGTAACTCCAAGTCAGGGCGACTGATATTCCAAAAGAATTCCTGCTGAATGATCACAAATCTGTCGCCATTCTCGAACCCGCGCAGTCTTGCGAAAGGCTATGCTCCAAGAATCCTCACTGCGAGAAGCGCCGCATTCTTCGCATTCCCAATACCCACCGTCCCCACCGGACATCCCGGCGGGAGCTGGACCGTCGCGTAGAGAGCATCTACGCCCTGAAGTGGGCCGACTTCGAGCGGGAGACCGATCACGGGGAGATCCGTGAGGGAGGCCATGAAGCCTGGGAGCGCGGCAGCCAGCCCCGCACCGGCGATGATCACGCGAAAACCATTTCTGCGGGCGCTCTTGGCGAGCTCGGCCGTTTGATCGGGATTACGATGCGCCGAAGAGACGACGAACTCATATCCTATCTTCGCTTCGTCCAAGACCTTGAAGGCGGGAGCCACCCGCTCACGGTCGCTCTCGGAGCCCACGACCACCAGAACTTCCTTCCTGGCAGCGCTCATTCGGTGCACGGTGCGCGGCCTGCCCTGAGCGCAGTCGAAGGGTGGGGGGTGCGCGGAATGTTCAAGCCGCTTTCTCGTCGTTGATGATTGAATAATCCTGGCGGCGGCGAGCAGCAATGAACCCAGCGTCGGTGATCGCCCGGCGCATTTCTTCAATCGTGGCGCTGTGGGTGGTGCCGGCCGCGGAGACCACGTTTTCCTCGATCATCAGCGATCCAAAATCATTGCATCCGAATCGCAGTGAAACCTGACCGATCTTCAAACCCATGGTGACCCAGGAAGCCTGAAGATTGGGGACATTGAGGATGAGCCGGGCGAGCGCGACGGTGCGAAGGTAGGTCTGGGCATCCGTTTTCGGGGTGCCTTCCATCTCCGTGTGCTCGGGCTGGAGCGGCCAGCAGATGAAGGCGGTGAACCCGCCGGTGCGGAACTGCACGTCGCGCACCCGGATCAGATGCTCGACCCGGTCAGCCAGCGATTCTCCCAGGCCGTACATCATGGTGACCGAAGTCTTCATGCCCATCCGATGGGCGGTTTCCATTACTTCGAGCCAGCGGTCGGCGCCGGCCTTCTTCTTCGCCACGCGGTCCCGGACCTCCTGGACCAGGATCTCCCCCCCTCCGCCGGGAATCGAGTTCAGGCCCGCGCCCATCAGCTCCCGAATGACGTCTTCTACACTCAGGCGAAAGCGCGTCGCGAAGAAGTCCACTTCGGACGGCGAGAATCCATGAATGTGGATCGGGTGGTTTTTCTTGATGTAGCGCAGCAGGTCCAGGTACCACTCGAAGGGGATGTAGGGATTGTGCCCGCCCTGCATCAGGATCTGGACGGCCCCCAACCGCTTGGCTTCCTCGATCTTCTTGCCGATCTCTTCGAACGACAGGACATAACCTTCGTCGTGCTTGGGGCGCCGGTAAAACGCGCAAAACTTGCAGTCGGCGACGCAAACATTGGTGTAGTTGATGTTGCGGTCCACGATATAGGTGACGACGTCATCCGGATGGAGCGTTTGGCGCTGGGCGTCCGCCAGCCGGCCCAGCTCGAGGAGCGGAGCGTTCTCGTAAAGATCGAGAAAGGACCGAAACTCCGAAGACGTGCGGTCGATCATGCGACGGACAAGAACGCCAGCGCTCCCTCGCGCACCATCCCGCGAGTGACCAACCGGCGCAGGAAGCTGGTCAACCCTTCCAGGTGTTTGTAGGAC
>JACQVB010000103.1 GCA_016209985.1 Gemmatimonadota bacterium
GTGCATAACCGCGCGGCCTAACACCATTTAGAAGTGCGTTGTCAAGGGGCCGCAGTAGGTCTTCGTTGCTCCCACCTTCCAGCGGCGTCTGCCGCTCAGATCATGGTGAACGTCACCCGGGGTGGCGTCCAAACACCATTATGGGCTGAAGCGACTCGCGGCGGTTACGCGCGAGCCGTCGTCTTTTCACCAGACGATTCCAGATCCTTCGTGGGCACGATGCCGGGCTTCCCCAATAAAGCGCGTGATCTCCCCGATGCGGGGTTCGGTTGCTCGCGAAGCGAGTGCGGTCAGCGCTCCCGAATCGCGCGCCAATTGAATCGCGGGCTGAAGCAGGCGCTCGGCGGGCCCTGAAGCGCTGAACGGGTCGAGCAGCGTTTGTGCGCCGCGAGCGTGCGTTCTTTCAGAAATGGCCAATGCCATCGGGCCGGGCGCCGCCCGCTCCCATTGGCGCGATGGTCTGGGCGATCACCCGCCCGCTGTCCTCGCGGACCGAGGCCAGCGTGGTTGCCTGATGCACATCCAGCGCCACATGTTTCCTCGTGCGTTTCATGAGGGCCGCTCCTTGTTGCTGACGCCCATGGGTTCGAGACAGCTCCATGGTAGCAGCAAGGGGCGCGCTCTCAATATGCGTTAGGCAGATGCGCCGCTTACCACCCATGAATAGATTGGCGCGATGCTGCAGTTCACTTGGGACCCCGACAAGGCCGAAGCCAACCTCCGCAAGCACGGCGTTGACTTTCGGGAGGCAGCCACCGCGTTCGGCGACCCGCACTCCCTCAGCAAGCCAGATCCGGAGCACTCGATTGGAGAGGAGCGCTGGCTACTTCTGGGCTACAGTGCTCAGGGCCCGGCTCCTCGTCGTTGCGCACACAGAAGCAATTGATGAGATTCGAATCATCCATGCACGAGTGGCCGGCAAGACCGAGCGCCAGATCTATGAAGAAGAACCCTAAAGCCCCCGCTTCGAGCGACGACATCCGGCCAGAATACGACTTCCGCGGTGGCGTACGCGGCAAATACGCCAAGCGCTATCGTGAGGGCACGAACATCGTCGTCCTGGACCCAGATGTCGCCGCCAAGTTCAAAGACTCTCAATCCGTTAACCGGGCTCTCCGTAGTCTCCTCGAAGATCAAGCGCACCGGTAGGCGGCGCACCGCCTAACACCATTAAGAAGCGCCTTGTCAAGGGCTCTGTTCAGGGATGTGCGCAAGCTCCACGGCGAGAGCGCTCGCCGCGCTCTCCTGAAACACTGATTCGTCGTCGCTCTACCTTCCAGCGGCGTCTGCCCGTCAGATCCCCGTGAACGTCACCCGCGGTGGCGTCCAAACACCAGTATGGGCTCCGCGACTTGCGACGGCTACGCGCCAGCCGCCGTCTCTCACTGGACGATCCCGGATCCTTTGTTGGCACGACGCCGGGCGTCCCAATCAAGCGCGTGATCCCCCCGATGCGGGCTTCGGTCGCTCGTGAGGCGAGTACGATCAGCGCTCCCGAATCCCGCGCAAATTGAATCGCGGGCTGAAGCAGGCGCTCGGCGTGCCCTGAAGGGCTGAAGGTGTCGAGCACGGTTCGACGCCGGACCGCACGCGGCCTCCCAAGCGGCGCATCCGAGATCTCCGTGCCTTCCAACTGTCCCAGGGGACGACGAATGACGGTGACGGACAAGATGCCCTGGCTAACGGACCGTGTCGCGGAGCTGAAGCAGCGCGAACTATCGCCCGCCCCAACCTGAGCGCACTTTAGAGACATATGAGGCAGCGCAGCGTCTTCAGGAGCGCGTATCCGTGTCCGAACCTAGCGAGTTCGATCGAGAGTACTTCGTGCAGACGCGCGCCGAGATAGACAGAGAGAAGCAGGTGCTATCTGACATGCGGTTTTCTAACTGGCGAGCGCTCTGGACCACCGCGGCACTCATTGCTGTTCCGGTTCACGCCCAAGAGACGAGGTTCATCTCGGTAGAGCCGAATGTCAGACTCGAAGTACTCGACTGGGGTGGAACTGGACGACCTCTTGTCCTCCTGGCTGGCCTTGGGAATACAGCACACATCTTCAACCAATTTGCCCCGAAGCTGGCGAAGGAGTATCGCGTTTACGGAATCACGCGACGGGGATATGGTGCTTCGAGTACTCCCTCATCGGGCTATTCAGCCGATAGACTCGGCGACGATGTACTGGCTGTTATTGACTCCCTGAAGATCAAGCACCCCGTGCTGATCGGTCATTCGATTGCTGGACAGGAGTTGAGCTCCATCGGCTCGCGCCATCCGGAAACAATCGCCGGGCTGGTTTATCTCGATGCCGGTTATGGGTACGCGTTCTACGATCCCTCCTTGGGTGACTTCTCCATTGACCTCCCTGACCTGCAAAGGAAACTCGAGCAACTCGGCCGGGAGGCGCGCCCCCAAGCGCCACGAGAGCGCGCACGACTGATCAAGGAGCTACTGGAGAGCGACCTGCCGAGGTTCGAGAGAGAATTGCGGATCCTCTACAGCATCGTGGCGACCGCACCTCCCGGGCAGGGCCCTCCACCGGCTTCCCCTCCCATGCTGCCCGCCGCGCGCGCGATCATCGAGGGACGCCAGAAGTTCACACAGATCATTCTCCCCGTTCTTGCCATTTTCGCACTGCCGCACGAATTGCCAGAATCACTCGTGAACGACTCAATCGAACGTGCGCTTCTGGATTCCGCAGACGCAAAGTTCGGCAACGCCCAGGCAGACGCCTTTGCGAAAGGGGTCCGGTCGGCTCGGGTCGTACGCTTTCCTCGGGCCAATCACTACGTGTTTAGGTCGAATGAAGGGGATGTTCTTCGAGAGATTCGCACGTTTGTCGACAGCCTGCCCATCCCCGAGTGATTGGCCACAGGGACCGGTCTAGGCTGGGCTTGAGGCCGGCATCGTCGACGTGAGGCAGACCCGGAGTACGTTCCGAGGGCCTGCGTCCTTACCCCACGGCCGGTACACTCGCAGCCTGAGAGCGGATCCGTTAGTGCACGCTACCAGCGTGGAGCCGGCTCTCGACGCCCTATGCTAACTCTTGAAACCGAACGCCTCCTGCTCCGGCCCTTCCGCGATACCGACATCGACGCCTATGCCGTCATGTGTGCCGACCCCGAAGTCATGCGCTACGTCGGGGACCGAGGCGTGCTCAGCCGAGACGACGCTTGGCGGCAGATGGCCATGCTGGTTGGCCACTGGCACCTGCGCGGTTTCGGCATGTGGGCGGTCGAGGAGCGCGCCACCGCCACGTTTGTCGGACGCGTCGGCCTCCACTTCCCGGACGGTTGGCCCGATCGAGAAGTTGCTTGGGCGCTCGCTCGTCCGTATTGGGATCGCGGATTCGGTCTAGAAGCCGCACGGGCGGCCCTGACGCATGCATTCGGACCTCTTCAGTGGCAGCGGGCGATCAGCTTGATCGATCCGGAGAACCGCCGGTCGATTCATTTGGCCGAACGCCTCGGCGAGCAGTTTGAGAGAGAGGTCGACATGCGAGGCCATTGTGTGCATCTGTACGCGATTGCCCGTGAGTCATGGCGTGCTGCCTAACACCATTGAGCCGGAGTCAAGAGGGTGTAGCTAGCTCACTAGGAGATGGCTGGCCGTTTTCTTTTCTGGGGACTGTGGTACCGGCAGGACCGTTCCGGATCAGTCGCGGTACTGAAGTCCGCCCTTCGGCTTCGCTCAGGGCAGGCGCTCGGCGCGTGGGGTGCGCCCCTTCACTTCGCTCAGGGCAGGCCTGAAGGGCGCTCGCGTAGCATTCTTCAGAGCGGGCCACGCCATCGGGTCGAGCGCGGCCCGCTCCCGTTGGCGCGATGGTCTGGGCGATCACTCGGCCGCGGACCGAGGCCACCGTGGTTGCCTGATGCACGTCCAACGCCACATGTTTGAGGGCGCGTTTCGTGAGAGCCGCTCCTTGCTGCTGAGGTCCAGGGTGCTTCGACAACTCCATGGTAGCAGTAAGGGGCGCGCTCTCAATATGCGTTAGGCCGACACGCCCGCCCGCTTGAGCAGCTCCCCACACGAGGCTAGACTTCGGTAGGCTCCTTGGAGGACCAATGACTGCTCCGACCATCAAGCAACAGGTACTCGAGGCCCTCACCAGGCTGCCAGAAAATGCCAGCTTCGAGGACGCGATGGAGCGGATTTACTTCCTTTCCAAGATTCAGCGTGGTCTCGACCAACTCGATCGCGGGGAAGTCGTCTCTCACGAAGAGGTCAAGCGGCGTTTCCTGAAGTGACCGTCATCTGGTCACGCCAAGCTCAGGATGACTTGGCTGCCATCCGCAAGTTCATCGCCCGCGATTCCGAACGTTACGCCCAACTCACCGTCGAACGACTGATCGCCGCCACCGATCGCCTGGAGGGCTGGCCACGGTCCGGACGGGTAGTTCCCGAGGTTGGCGATGAGAATCTGCGAGAGGTCCTCTTCGGCCTTTACCGTATCGTTTATCGGCTCCAGGACGACTCCATAGGAATCGTCACCATCGCGCATATGGCTCGCGAGTTACGGTTACCGGAAGACGCGGCCTAACACCATTAAGAAGTGCGTTGTCAAGGGGCCGTAACAATTACGCGCCCGTCGTCTCTCACCCGACGATCTCAGATCCTTCGTTGGCACGACGCCGGGTTTCCCAATCAAGCGCGTAATCCCCAATGGGGGCCTCGGTTGCTCGTGAAGGTCAAGCGTGATTCTTGATGGAGAAAGTTGATCTGAGGCGTCTCACGCTTGACCCGTGACGGATCAGATGAGCGCGGGGGAGGAGTTAGCGAGCCTTGTCGGTGGGCTGCAGTTGCTTGATGCGCTCGAGCTCTTCGACATCTGCTTTGTCTTGTAGACGGTCCGTCCGCTTCGTCCTGATCAGCGTATCGAGATCCGCGTACGGGATTTCTACCCCGTCGATCGTTTCCTTCTTGATACGAGGCAACGCGTCCGCATAGCGAACACTCCAGGCGAGGGTTAGTAGATCTACCCTCGGCTCATCCCCTATGATGGTGATCGTTTTCCTGGCGACCTCTTTGGCGGTCAGTTCCTTGGCGATGCCGTGAGGAAGTTGCCCGAGAGCTTCCAAGGCCCGCTTTACATTGTCCTCATCGGTATCGACGAGTATGTCGACGTCCTTCGTTGCGCGAGTCACACCGTGGAGGGCCAGGGCGAATCCGCCCACGACCACGTACTTCACATTTGCTTGGTTCAGGAGGCGACAGACCGTTACCAGCCGGGAAGCTCCTGGCGCGGTCAAGCACCAACCTCCTGTTTCCGCCGCTGCCACTGCTCGTACTGTTCAAACGTATCGAATGATGCAGCGACCGGCCGAGTGAGGGGCCGACCACGCGCGAATTCGTTCCAAAGCTCTTCGGACAGCCTTACCCGGTCGGCAGGACTGAGCGCAAGGTTCTCGCGGAGCGTCTGATCTCGTGCATCTCGGAAGACATCCCGATCCTGGCGCGCGATGTACTGGCGGACAGCTTCAGCAACGACAAAGCTGCGTGAGCGCTTCCGGCGTTCTGCTTCCGCGTCGAGGGCGTCCCGCAGCTCATCCGGCAGAGACACAGAGAGGATGGTCGTCATAACACGGCTTCGTCCTTAATGTTGCATGAGTTATTAACTGCTAATAATATGCCATGTAAGGGCAGCCCACCGCAAGCAAAGTCTCCTAAGTGATCCAGCTGCAATAACTTGCCACCAGCAGCGCCGCGGTCAGATATCCGAGATTCCGAACGGCCCCTCCATCTCTCAGTCGGCGAACGCCGCTCTTCAGGTTCCCCACCCCGCGTTGCGGCCGGCGTGTCCCAAACCCTACATTCGCCGGTCCCATGAGACCGGGAGTCCCGTCATGCCGCGGCAATCGCTCAACCTGCCGGCCCTGATGCTCGTCGTGTCGGTCCTGGCACCCGCCGGCCTCGCGGCCCAGGCCCGCATCAACCCCGACGACCTGATCGGCACCTGGCAGCTCATGACCCGCAAGAACCTGCGGACCGGCGTGGTGGATTCGATCGCCAAGCGGCGGCTCATGTGGGAGGGCTACACCCGCAACACCTACCACCTCTACGAAATGGACCTCAACCCGACGCCGAGACGCGAGGAGCTGCGCTCCCTGCCGCCCCTGGAGCGCCAGAAGCGCTTCCTCGAGGCGGCGCACTTCACGGCGCGCGGCGGCATGTTCTGGATGGAAGGCAACGTGATGCACTTCAAGCGGGTCATGTCGCTGGATCCCAACGACATCGGCACCATGCCCACGTCCAACATCGATTCGCTGACTGCCGACTACATGTACCGCCACACCAACCCGGACAGCACCGGCGTGGTGATGGAGAACATCTACCGGCGGGTGCGATGAGAGCAACCAGAACGGGCCGCGCTGCCCTGCTCTGGCTGGCGTGCATCGTTTCGATCTCGGCGCCAGGCGCCGCCCAGACCACGCCTCGCCGCCCCCACTACACCTACTCCATCGTCGCGCTGGACTCCGCTACCGGCCAGATTGGGGCGGCGGTGCAGTCGCACTGGTTCTCGGTCGGCTCGTCGGTCATCTGGGCCGAACCGGGCGTGGGCGCGGTCGCGACCCAGTCGTTCATCGATCCGAGCTACGGTCCCCGCGGTCTCTACCTCATGCGGTCGGGCGTGCCCGCACCGGCTGCCCTCGCGGGGCTGCTCCGCGCCGATCCCGACAGCCAGGTGCGGCAGGTGGCGATGATCGATGCGCAGGGCAACGTGGCGGCGCACACCGGATCGCGGGACATTCCGGCAGCGGGCCAGCACGTGGGCCGGCGCTATTCGGTCCAGGCCAATCTCATGCGCAGCGACCGGATCTGGCCGGCCATGGCTCGCGCATTCGAGACCGCGACCGGTGACCTCGCCGCGCGCCTGCTCGCAGCACTCGAGGCCGCTCAGGCAGCCGGCGGCGACATCCGCGGCCGCCAGTCGGCGGCGCTGGTGGTGGTGAGCGGCGACCGCAACGCGAAGGCCTGGGAGAAGATCTTCGACCTCCGGGTGGAAGATCATCGCGATCCGGTGGGCGAGCTGCGCCGCCTGGTGACCGTGGCGCGCGCCTACCGCGCCGCCACCGACGGCGACAATTACGTGACCGCGGGAAAGATCGACTCGGCGCTCATGTCTTACCGCCGCGCGTCGGAGTTCCTCCCGGACTCGGCCACCAACGGCGAACTGGCCTATTGGGTGGGCGTGACCCTCGCCGACCAGGGGCGGGTGGACGAATCGATTCCCTGGTTTCGGCGGTCGTTCATGCTGGACCAGAGCTGGGTCGAGTTGCTGTGGCGCCTTCCCCGCGTGGGCCTGCTCAAAGCGGACTCGACCACGCTCGCGCGCATCGTGCGGGAGGCGGGAAAGTGAGGCATGGCAAGCCGAGCAACCTCAGGGCGAACGCACGTAATCGTGCCCGTTCAGCACCAGGTCCTGCGGATTGGCCGGATCTCCCTGGCCGAGCATTAGATTGATGCTCTGCACGAATCCCGTGCTGAAGCGCAGCACCAGACTCCACCTCATGATTTCGTAGCTGCCGGATCCCTGTTCCGGGAAACCCGGATTGATGGTCGCCCCACCCATGGTGTTGTTGAGACCGCTCGAGGTGAATCTGCCGTCGCGATGTAGCGTGATCTCCCATGGAGGACCGAAGGGAACGACGCGCTGGTAACGACCATCGAGCCGAAGGCCGTCGATCGGCGCGTATGGAGTCCACCGGTTGTATTCCTCCATCAGATTCGTGCCGTCTCTGGTCAGTGCGGTGGGCAATCCGATCTGCCAGTTGATCGAGATCTTCCCGCCGCTCTCCGTCCAGTGCCCCATGGCCCGGGCGCCGATCTGCGAGGGATCGCGGGGATCCAGGGTGGCGAACCCCTCGGCCCAGTAGTTGTCATCGATGTTTTTCCCCATGGCACTTGCCCGCACCGCCACACCGTTCCCGAACAGCAGCAGGATGGTCGTCGTGACGCGGCTCTTCACTCCCGGGTCGCGCGGATCGACGCTGAAGGAAGTCTGAGGCCCGGCGGAGATATAGGCGCCGACGATCGGAACGGCCTCGGCGGCAGACAGCACGGGCTTGGGACAAAGCTCGATGCCGTTTGGGCGGAGACAGGGTGGCGCGGCCGTGGCAACGGGAACCGGGGCCACACCCGCGCTCGACGGTTCCGGCGCCGGTGCGGACGGGCCGGCAATCACCTGCGGCACCGCAATGCGGCTCACCATCGCGTCCGCAACGGGAAGGTATTTCTGTGCCAGGTCCGCGGTGTTGGTGGACAACATGAGAGCCTGTCCCCGATCGCTCCACCGCGCCGTGTAGATGAAGTTCCAGAGCTCTAGACCGTTGGACATGACCTGATGAACGCCGGTTACGAGAAATCCGCCCGTGGCGCCCTTCTGCGGGGGCTCCATCAGGCGGCTGGCGGCGGTCCCGCGCCTCACGATTTCGTCGTGAAACGCCGCGGCAGAGCCGGAAAACGGCTCTGCCGTGAACACGGAAACGGCGCAGATGCCGCCGAAGGGCAGACCGCGAGGCACCAGGGTGACGACGCCGGTGTTGGGGTCCACGGCCCGATTCCACCCCTCGGGGACGTCATATGCCAGGGAATTGACCTGCTGGACCGCCGATAGGGGTGCGCCCGAAATGGCCATGAGCAACGCTGCTCCGGTGCTCAGGACGGCACCACGCCGGCGCGTCACAGGATCACCTTCACCGTAAGCACCGCCGACTGCCATTCCCTGGGGTCCACGTCGGAGAGCCTGGAGGTGACGCGTTTCCCCGCGCTGGGAAAGCTGACCTCGATGTCCACCACCTGGGCTTGCGCGAGAGGTATGGACACCGGCATCACGCTCTGCGAGTTGTAGCCCGAGCCTGCGTCCACCAACCGGGTGCCGAGCACCCGCCGCGTCCCCCTCGCGAATACCCGCACTTCGGCGCCGGCCCGCGTCTCCCTTCCCTGCGCGTCAACCACCCGAACCCGGACCGCCCTTCGCGCGATATCCGCCGGCAGCAGGTTCCGCATGATGAAGTGCATGCCGTCAGGCCGGGCGCCCGTGAGCGAAAGGTCCTCATCTCCATCGCCATCGAAATCAGCCCACTGGACGCCGTGATCCGCCTGCAGCGCCTTGATGCCGGGGGGCGTCACTTCTTCGAACCCGGTGCCGATATTGCGGAAGAGGTAATCGGGATAGCTCGTGCCGCCCGTGACGGTGCCGTTCACGTAGAGATCGAGCCGGCCGTCATGATCGAAATCGCTGAACGCGCAGGAATCGTATCGGCCGTCGATCGCGACACCCCATTCGGCCGAGGCGTCGCGGAATTGTCCCCCACCGGTGTTCAGCAGGAGACCGTTCTTCCCGTAGTTGGCGGCGAAGAGGTCGAGATGGCCGTCGTTGTTCACGTCGGCCGCACAGACGCCCACCGTTCCGTTCGCGGGATCGCGCGGCGAGCGGCCACCCCACGCGACGCCCGCCGCTTCGGCCACGTCGGTGAACCTGCCGCCGTCGTTCCGGAACAACCCGTTGGCGTCGCCATCCATGTTGGCCACATAGACATCGAGATCGCCGTCTTCATCGTAGTCGAGCCACACGGCGCCGACCGTCCGGCGCGGATCGGCAAGACCCACCTCTGCTGCGACGTTGGTGAATCGCCCGCGGTCGTTGCGGAAGAGCAGGTTGGGGCGATCCCGCATGCCGGTGAATAGGTCCAGGTCGCCGTCGCCATCGAAATCCACCCACGCGAGCTGTCGCACCGCTCCGGAATCCAGCCTCGCACCCAACCGATCGGAGGCGTCGACGAATCTGCCGCCGTCGTTGCGATAGAGCCGGAGCACGCCTCCTGCACCGGGCACGAATCCCACGACCAGGTCCGGATCGCCATCCCCGTCGAAATCGCCCCAGGCCCCGGCCCGCGTGGCGCGCGCATCCGCCACTCCTGCCGCCGGGGCGACGTCGGCCAGGATCCCGGCATCGTTACGGTAGAGACGGTTGGGCGCGCCTCCAAAGCCGACAAACAGATCCAGGTCGGCGTCGCCGTCGAAATCCGCCCACGCGTTGACCAGGGTGCCGCCGGTCTTCAGCAGATCGGTTTGCACCGGCTCGAATTGCGGCCCGGGCGACTGGACCAGCGCGAGCAACAGCAACAGCGACACAGACATCATGACAGCCTCGTCCGGAATGGAGTCAAAAAAGCCGCCATATTGTAACACTCGAGCCAGCGGAAAACCTTCACGGATGCGTCCGAAGAGACGCACGCGAACTCGCGCTGAGGGCTGGTGTGCTTCAGCACGCCAACTTTCTCCTGCTTTCCCCTCTTGCGGCGCTGATCTGCGGTCCCCAAAGAGTGGTCTCAACGAGCTTGCGGTAGATCCCTCGCTGTGCTCGGGATGACAGTCCGCCGCTCAAATAAGAGACCCAGGTGATAGGTTTGAAGAATGAAGCTTGCGACCCCGAGGAGACTCGCCATGAACCACCTGCTCGCCGTTGCCGCGCTGCTCTGCTTCACCACTCTCGCCCACGCCCAGCAACGCCCCCTGAAAGTCCTCGTCCTCCACGACATGGAAGGCCTGGCCGGAGAGGACGACTGGCGCGAGTTCATCTCGTCCTATCCCGATCTCTACGCCAAGGGTCGCCAGCTCCTGACCGATGATGTGAACGCGGTGATCGCGGGACTGGTGGCCGGCGGCGCGACGACGATTGACGTGGTGGACGGCCACGGCAGCGGCAACCCCCAGCCGGATCTTCTCCTCGACAAGCTCGACCGCCACGCGAAGATGGTCGAGCGGGATAAGCCGTTCGACCCCTATGTGGATCTGGTGGCACCGGGCGTCTACGACGCCGTCGCCCTGGTCGGCATGCACGCCAAGCCCGGCAGCAAAGGCTTCGCCTCCCACACCGCGACCCTCGGCATGGAGCTGTGGATGGATGGGATGTCGCTCTCCGAGCCCGAGATCAACGGCTACTCGTGGGGACGGGTGAACGTGCCGGTGATCTTCGTGTCGGGTGACGACCACCTGAAGGAAGACTTGAAGACGATGCCTTGGATCGAGTACGTGGTGACCAAGCACGCCACCAGCGCCTCCACTGTCGACCTCCTGCCGGTGGATCAGGTCCACGCGCAGATGACCGAGAGCGCCAAGCGCGCCCTGCAGAACCTGTCGCGCATGCAGCCGATGAAGATGGCCGCACCGGTGCAGGCCGCACTGCACGCCCGCCCACCGGCCAACCTCGCGTTCATGGATAGTGTCCCGGGCATCAGCTACGCGGACAACACCGTGAGCTTCACCGCCCCGGACTTCGGCTCGGCCTACGCGGGACTGAAGAAACTGATGAGGGGCGCAGCCAACGGATATACGTCGGTGCTGATGGAGGTGATCCGCAAACAGCCCAACGGACCCGAGCTCCTTCGACAGTACCGGGAGGCGCTATTCACCCGCTGGGTGGACTTTGAGTCGGGGCGCTGGTTACCGCCGCCCCCCGTCCCCGCGGAAATCCAGAACGCGGGGCGGAAGTTTCACGGGGACAGCGAGTAAATCAAAACGGGGCCGAGAACGACTTGCCCTCGGCCCCGCAATCACGCCATGTAGTCCGTTCTAGCTCACCTTGCCCGGCTTCGGCGCCCCCTCCGGCCCATTGTCCCAATCCTGCGCGCTGGAAACGTTAGGCACGCCCCACTGGTGGCCGTTCCACCCATCGAATCCTTCCATCTTGAACGCCCAAAAACCGGTGGCGAAATCACTGATCACGATCAGGCCATCGGCATTCCGCACGTCCACGCCGAATGCACCGTTCATCACGTTCTGGCCGGCCTCAGGCGTCTGCACCCCGCCCCAGCCGCGGTTGTGCGGGCCGTCGTAGGTGTAGTAGTAGCCCACCGTGTACGGATTGCTGGGGTCCATCATGTTGAACACCTGGAGACCGTCTTCGTACCCGGAGACGAACACGTAGGGCCAGCGGACCTCATGATTGTGCACGAGATTGCGCCAATCGGCGGTCCACGCCCCGATCGGGCGCGAAATGTTCTTCACCGTTCCGTCCAGCCCGGGCTTCAGGTCGAAAATCCGGAGCGGCGCGTACTGGTACTCGGTCTCGGCCACCACATAGCGGCCGGTGGCATCGGGCGTGAAGGTATGCCCGCCGGTGACCCCGGCGACTCCCGTGATCGAGGTGAGCAGTTTGGGCGCGTCAGGCGCGGTTACGTCGTAGATGTAATAGCCGCCCACACCCGCCCCGTAGAACCTGTCCTGGTGGCTCACCGGATCGTAGCCGACGTAAAAATCGTGATACCCGCCGCCCCGCCGGATACTCTGCTGCTCCTGCGGAATCGGAATGCTGCCGACCAGCCCCTGGTTCGGATCGTTGGTGATGACCTTGGCCATGTCATAGATGTTGGCCTTGGGCGTATTCAGCGTGGCGAAGAGCAGCGAGCGCCCGTCCGAGTGCTTGTACATGTAGATATTGTGGAATCCCCCGGGGAACTGCGGCTCGCGGATTCCGCCGACTTCCTTGATCTTGGAGGTGTCGGGGAGGCCGGTAACATCGAGCACCATCGCACCGAGGTCCGCGTCCGGCCCGCCGGCATCAAACTGCAGGGACTGCACGTCGTAATAGCGGCCGCTCAGCTTGAAGTACTTGTTGTCCATCGCCCCCATGCCGTGATGCACGTCGGGATCGTGGATTCTCCAGTAGTACATCTCATACGCGCGGGTCGGATCCTTGAGATTGATAATCGAGGTCCCCGCGCTATGCGTGGTGCCTTCCATGCGGGACACGTACGCGTACGGTCGCGAAAGCTCCTGCTCGATCTCCATGTCCGTGGTGGTGAATCCGCGGCCCAGCGGGACGTGCGCCAGCAGATGAATGTTCCGGCTGCCCTGGCCACCCGGCTCGAAGTGGGGAACGTTGTTGCCGGTCGAGCCGGACATCGGCTGCTGGGCCACCCCGGCCGCGAATGCCGCCAGGCTCAGCACGGCCGCGGTGGCACCGATTTTCACCCGCGGCCTGAGTGCGTATTTCATGTAGGGAAGTCTCCCGGCTTGGTGTGAATTGTGGGAACGGAGCGAAGCTCGGCTCATATACTAATATCTCCACCCCTTGGTGTCTTCTCCCGCCGGCGCGTTCCTGGTGATCTCGGCCGCCATCATCTGCACCAGCTCGGCGTTCGTTATCGGGTGCCAGCCGTGTCCCTTCATGGGCCGGCCGTACTCGAAGTGCCCCGCGTAATACGGAGCCTTGGTGCTCTCGAGGAACTCTTCCAGCCGATACACCGCGAACGCCAGGAAGAAGTGGTCCATATCTCCGCAATAGAGGCGGATCTTGCCGACCAGGCTGGGACCGATCTTGGGCCAGTTCTGCTCCAGGTAGTACCGCAGGTCGTAGCCATGGTCACGCATGTAGTATGCGACCTCGCGGTCGATCATCCCGGTCTTCTTGTCCCACACTTCGCGGGGATAGCCGTCCACTCCCACCGGTCCGTACGCAGCGTTCCACGCGTCAATCTGCCAGGCCGAGCGGCCGTGGGTGCCGGCCAGGTGCTCGAGCCGGCTCATCATCCGGTTGGTAGCGACCGTCTGCCCCTTCACGTTCATCTGGAATGGGCGCTCCGGTTGGCCATAAACCGCGTTGGGAACGGTGAAGGCGCTGGTATCCTCGTAGATGTTGACCAGCTGATATTGACGGAAGTCGACCGGATCGGGAAAGAAGGTCCAGGTGCCGCCGAAGAAATCGGGATGATAGACCTGGAGCGCCAGGGATTCCCAGCCGCCGGTCGAACCTCCGGTCAAGACGCGCGCGTACGGCTGGGCCACGATGCGGAAATGCTGCTCCAGATAGGGAATCAGCTCCATTAAGATCGCGTCGCCATAAGGACCGTTATTGGCCGAGTTCACCGCGTAGGAGTCGTCGAAATAGGGCGTGGGATGCTGGAAGGTGATGGCAACCATCCGGGGCATCGAATCTGAATCCCATTCCTGCGAGAACTGGTATCCCGTCTCAGATCGGCTGCCCGCCTCGCGTATCATGTCGGCAAAGAGTCCCGGGCCCCCGCTCGGCGGCGTGGTGGTGTAGCCGAACGCGGGCTCCAGGCTGAAGTGGCCCTGCTCGTAGATCACCGGATAGCGAACGTTAGGGTGCTCGTCGTAACCCCTGGGCAACAACACGGTCGCGCCCAGGTACATCGGCTGACCCCAGAACGCGCTCAGCAGCTTGCTCTGGATCTTGATGTGTTTCACCAATCGCGTGTCAGCCGGAAGCTGGATCGGCGGGATCACCTTGGTCAGCTCGAGGCGCACGACGGTCCCCGCCGCCGGATCCAGGTGCACCCGCTGCGGCTCGCTGTACAAATTGCCGGGCGAGAATCCCCAGCGCTGCCCTTCCCACTGGTCGTTGTGTGCCCAGACGAGGTGGCCGTCGGCCCGGTGGAATTCGGTATAGACGTTGACGATCGCCTGCACGTAGTAATCACCGGCGGGAAGATCGCCCAGCGTCGGGTAGGGATAGCCCTCGGCCGATCCGTCAACCACAGCCGGCCGCCCGGGCGGCACGGCGGCGACATCGGCGGCAAAGAGCGGAACTTCCCCATCGCGATGCCGCGCGGAGTTGTAACCCGCCATCCGCGGCTCCTCGCCCGCCTTCCGGCTGACGGCCACGAACATCCGCCCGGTGAGCGGACCGGCGTGCAGGGACGCGGGGAAGGTAATCTCGAAACGAATGCCCGGTGCGCGACGAGCGGCCTGCGCCGACACCGAGCTTTGGCAGACGGTCGCGGCAGCGCCCAGCACGACAAGAGTGGCCAATGATCGCATAGTGACTCCTATCTCCCTGGCGGATTGACCGATCGAAAGTCGCTCAGAAACACCTGCAGGTTTCTCGTCACCACGTTGGCCACGGCCCCGGCATTGTTTCTGGCCCCGACTCCGTACACCGCCCTCCGATATAACGCTACGTCGACGCTCCTCTGGACCAATGGTGCCAACTCACTTACAGAGATTTGCGCCCTGTCAGGAAGCCCTCTGATCATTGCGGACAACTGCCGGGCCGGTATGGCAAAGGTGTGATACTCGAGACCGACATCGTAGACCAGCATCGTGGTCGTGTGGACCTGGAACGCGTGGACCTCGACAATCAAGTAGGAACCGCCGAAAACGGTCATAATCGAGAACCCTGCGTCGTGGAGGCGGGATTCGACCTGCCTCTGCAAGCTGTCCTCGTCGATACCGGCCGCTCGCGCCAGCGAATCGACGGTCACCACCACGTGGACGGCCTCAGGCAGGCCGGCCAGCTTAGCCGCCTGAGGAGTTTGCGCCGCAGCCAGGTGCCCTGGGCCGGAGAGCAGGCATGCTGCCAGCCACGCGGTCTTCTCCATGGATCACCTCACCGCAAGGGAAATCGGAAGGGTAATGAGGCAACCTACCACCTTGGACGCATTCTCGACGAGACCAGGCAAAACGGCGACGATTATCTTCCACGCGCCGGGGCCTGTTTGAGCCGCGCCTGGCCGCGCCACTGGAGGCTACCCGTGTCCGTCGCTCGCCATCTCGGCATCAAGCTCGCGGAATACGACCAGCGCATCCGCACCTTCATTCCCTACTATGGTGAGATCCTCGATGCGGTCGCCGAGGCCCTCGGCCCCAGCCGCACTCGCTCGCCCAGGGTCGTCGACCTGGGAATAGGAACCGGCGCGCTCGCGGCCCGTTGTCTGGCTGCCCTTCCCCGCGGGCGCATCCTCGGGATCGATTCCGATCCGGACATGCTCGAGACGGCCCGGCGCCGTCTCGCGCGCCACGCGGGCCGGATCCAGCTGACGCGGGGCAATTTCCTCCAAACGCCGATTCCCCGCAGCGACGCGATCGTCGCGAGTTTCGCGCTCCACCACATCCGCTCAACGGCCGCGAAGGAGCGGTTCTACCGCGCCTGCCGCGCAGCACTGGCGAAGAATGGTCTCCTCGTCACCGGCGACGTATTCCTCTCGGACGATCCCGCGCTCGTCGATCGGCACTTCCAGCGCTGGCGAGCGCACCTGGAGCGCTCCTACGGCGCGCGGAAGGCGGGGAAATTCTTGGAAATGTGGGCCCGCGAGGACCGCTACTTCCCCCTCACGGTCGAATTGCGCTTGCTGGAGCGTGCCGGCTTTCGGCCCGAGGTGGTCTGGCGGCGGGCGCCCTTCGCGGTGGTGATCGGCCGCCGCTGATCTCGGGGTTTACAGACACACCGGTAGCAGCGAGATTGGCCCTCTCTTGCGACTCTCACCGTTGTCTTTGTCGCCTACACGGCCGAACCATCGTGCGCTGGACCGAGTGACCTTTCGAACTCGCCGGTGGGCACCGATCGCGCTCGTCGTTCTGCTGGCCGGCGCAGTTCCATTGGCCGCTCAGGAAGCCGCTCCCACCGCCCGCCCCGCCACCGCCGCGCAAGACGCCGTCACATCATCGGGGACAACCGGCCGGATCATCGCGTCGGGCGTTGCCGGACAGATCACCGTTCAGCCACCGCGAGTTGCCGGCCCCGAGACCGAGCTCACGCTCGACGGGGTCCTCGATGAAATGGTGTGGCAGCGCGCGGCACTTCTTACCGGCTTCTCCCAGTTCCAGCCCGTGGATGGCAGCCCGGCGGAGGATTCCACCGAGGTGCTGGTCTGGTATTCGCCCAACGCGATCTACTTTGGCGTCCGCGCCTTCGAGCCGCACGGCGCTACCCGGGCCACCCTCGCGACCCGCGACAAGATTCAGGCGGATGATGCGGTCCATCTGTTGATCGACACCTTCAACGACCGCCGGCGCGCCATGGATTTCGGCGTCAATCCGCTCGGCGTGCAGTCGGACGGCAACCTGGTGGAAGGCCTCCAGGTGCGGTCGGAGTCCAAAGGCCATTCCGCGGGCGGCTCCCGGGACACCGTGGACCTGAGCGCGGACTTCGTCTTCCAATCCAAGGGGCGGCTCACCGACTACGGCTACGAGGTCGAGATCCGCATTCCCTTCAAGAGCCTGCCCTTTCAGGCGGTGGACCCGCAGACCTGGGGCATCAACGTCATTCGCGAAGTCCGGCACTCGGCCCACGAAGACACCTGGACGGCGGTGAAACGCGCGAACGCGTCGTTTCTTGCCCAGAGCGGCAAGCTGACCGGGTTGACCGGTCTCTCGCGCGGACTGGTCCTCGATCTGGTCCCGGAGATCACCGGCAAGATCACCGGCGCCGCTGCCGGGCCCGCCACCTCGGGCTGGAGCTACGACGCCAGCCGGCCGAAGGTCGGGGGCAGCACGCGCTGGGGCATCAGCAACAACCTGACGCTCTCCGGGACCGCGAACCCGGACTTCTCGCAAGTCGAAGCCGACGCCCAGCAGGTGCAGTCCGATCCGCGCCGGGGCACCCAATATGCCGAGAAGCGCCCGTTCTTTCTCGAGGGAATCGATCAGTTCCAGGTCCCCAACTCACTCATCTACACCCGACGAGTGGTCGAGCCGGTCGCGGCCCTGAAGCTCGCGGGCAAGATGAGCAACACGAGCGTGGGATTCCTCTCCGCGGTGGACACCAGGCTGCAATCCGCGTCGGGCACCGAGAACCCGGTCTATAACATCGTCCGGGTCCGGCGCGATATCGGCAAACAGTCCAACGTCGGCGTCGCCTACACTGACCGGATCGAGGGCGGCAACTACAACCGCATGGCGAGCGTGGACGGCCGCATCGTGTTTGCCAAGGCATACAGCCTGCGGCTGCAGGCAGCGGGGAGTCTTACCCGGACGGCGGGAGTCACCACCCACGCTCCGATGTGGGACGTCGCCTTCGAGCGCTCGGGCCGCAAGCTCAACCTGCGCTATCAGTTCAACGGCTTCAGCCCGGATTTTCAGGCGCGCGCGGGGTTCATCGGCCGGAGCAACTCGTCCATTCTCTCCTTCAACCACCGCTTCACGTTTTACGGCAGACCCAAGTCCCTGCTCGAGAGCTTCACCTGGACCTTTCCTCTGAGCAGCACCTGGAACTACCGCCGCATGATGGCAGGCATCGGCGGCGACCTCAAGAACGACAACAGCTTCGTGTTCGTGCTCCGCCGCGGTTGGCGACTGAGTTTTTCGTTCTTCGACGAGACCTTCAAGTACGATCCGGACCTCTACGCCAACTACGCGGTCGAGCGGCGTCTGGGCAGCGCGGTTGACACCGTCAAATTCACCGGCACCGACCGGCTGACGAACTTCGACCTGGGCTGGACCGTGCAGACGCCGCAGACGAAGACCGTGGATGCGTTTGCGAGCGTCTTCACCGGGTGGGACGACAACTTCAGCGAGTGGTCGCGCGCCTGGTACTGGAACATGACGTTCACGGTGAATTTCCGGCCGAGCGACAAGCTCCGCGTGAGCGGCAATCTGCAGCGCCGGCAGTACGACCGGCTGACCGACCGCACCACCGTCTTGACCCGCACCATTCCGTATGTCAAGGCCGAGTACCAGCTCTCGCGCCCCATCTTCTTCCGGATCGTCGCGCAGTACGATATCCAGTGGCGCGACAGCCTGCGGGACGACTCGCGCACCAACTTTCCCCTGCTGATCAGGAACGCCCGGACGGGCGGGTACGAGAAAACGCGGATCGTGAGGTCGAATGACCTGCGGGTGGATTGGCTCTTCTCTTATCAACCCACCCCGGGAACCGTCTTCTTCGCCGGATATGGGAGCAGTTTGACGGAGACCGATCCGTTCCGGTTTCGCGATCTGCGACGGGTGGGTGACGGGTTCTTTGTGAAACTGAGTTATCTCTTCCGCGTGTAGCAACAAGCGCTTGAGGCAGGAGTAGCTCAGCCTTCGTCCGGGGGCGCCTTTTCCGCTGCCGTGGGACCTCGCGGGGAACGAGCCTTACGGCGGTCGGCGCCTTGGCGCCGCTCCGATCCCGCACGGCGCTCCACCGTCACCGGAGTGGCCTCCTGGCGCCGGTTCGCAGTCCGCCGGTCCGGTCCTCTCTTGCGAGGAATGGTAGCGGAGCTGGTCCGCCGCGGCCGATCTCCGCCAGCCGTGGTCGCCTTTGGTACCTCTTTACGCTCCGGCCCCGTCCACGCCACCGTAAACAGTCCGTTGCATTGGGGACAGCGCATGTTTGCCGGCTGGCCTGCAAGGGGTAGCCGCTCTCGACAGCTCGGGCACACGGCATAGGTGGAGCCCAGGGAGCGGGGACTACGGGGCGAGGGTTCCGCTCGTTCTACGACGGTCCACATCTGCATCGGTTGGTCTGCGAGCTGCAGATGGCGGCGAGGAACGCGTACTTGTTTCTGATGAACGTCCACGACGACTTCGAGTGGTGAGGCGTTCAGCACCCGATACCAGGCCCCGCGGCGAAGCGGGCAGGGATATTCGGTCTGCAACCGAGCCCATTTGGGCGACGTCATCCGCACCTCATAGGAGTCTGTTTACGCTGTTACCGGCGCCTCGGTCTGTCAATCGGGATGACCGAACACGTTCTCGATTTGACTTAAGCCCCTGGAGTGATTACTCTTAGACAGCAGGTTCGCCACACAAAAGAGGCGAGCCTAGAAGGTTACGATCGGGCGGGACACAGCAATCAGCGGTCCCGCCTTTCTTTTTTTGGTCCGCGGCCTCCATGTCGGGCCGCACATCACCCCTGGAAGGGCGGCGCGCTGAATGACACAGATCGTGCTCGGCGAACAAGATCGGCTGGAAGGAGCGCTCAAGCGATTCCGCAAGCTGGTGGAGCGCTCGGGAGTGCTCAAGGATCTCCGGAAGCACCGTCATTACGTGAAGCCGAGCCGGGCGCGCCGGCTCAAGGAAGCGGAAGCCCAGCGGCGCAAGCGCGCCGATGCGCGTCGCGCCAAGCGCCGTGACAAGGGCAGGTAGGGGACAGTAGCCGAGTCGCGGCTTTAGCCGCGAAAACCAGGAGGCATGATGACAGCAACACCAAGCATCGAATACAACGGTCACATCCTGACGCCCGCCACCCGGCTTCGCCAGAAGCCGGTCGGCTGGACGCTCGAGGTCCATATCAAGCCCTTGGGCCGCCGGGTCGGGACCCGGAAGTGCCGCGCCGGAAATTTGTACCGCACCCAGGAGCGGGCGACCGAGCGCTGTCTCGAGTTCGGACGGCGGATCGTGGACGGAAAGCTGCACCCCAAGGCGAATCCGAAAAAGAAGGCGTAACCGTCGGCTGTAGCTGGAAAAACTGAGGGGCTGCCCCGGGAATCCCGGGGCAGCCCCTCAGCCGTTAAAGCGCCGACCGTTAGCTGGCGACGGTGACGTTCTGCGCGGCGGGGCCTTTCTGGCCCTGTACCACGTCGAACTCGACCTTATCGCCTTCCTTCAGCGACTTGAACCCGGAGGCGTTGATACCGCTGTGATGGACGAACACGTCCTTCTCACCATCCTCGCGGGTAATGAAGCCGAAGCCTTTTTGGTCGTTGAACCACTTCACGGTTCCCTTGGTACGCATGACGTACTCCTTACTAGTGTGGTGACGATGTCCTCGGAGTCGATCACTCGTACCGATGGCAACGCAAGCCACTCTCGCGGAAAAGGCCTCCGCGTGGGCTGCCGGTCAGAATACCGGCGAACTTGGTAACAAAAAACGGGACCTGCGTTCTTGCCAGGGCCCGTTCAGGTTGATCTGGATCTTGCTGGCGCGCCGTACCGGCCACGCATAACGCTTCAACCCAATATAGCCGGAGTCACCGCGAAGTCCAGTGTGGCGGCGTCGCTACGAAAATCGCCGCCAATCCGCCCTCAAGGCCACCCATCGGATCCACGCTATCGAGTGGAGACAGACTGTTGCGGCTCCCGGGCGCTCAACAAGTCGCCGGCCACGTAGCCCAGGCTGTCTCCATCCACAAAAACGAGCCACCAGCCGTAGCGCCGAGCCTGTGCCTCGACCCGGGTCCCGGGACGCAACACTTTGATGATGGGGGCGTCGTCGGCGGGTCCTTGGCGGACATTGACCCAGAGAGTGGTCCACTTGGTCTTGAGCACGAGGGGTTGAGAATCCGGCCGGACCGCCGGTGGAACGATGAGCACCGTCTCGGCCGCCGGTGCCGAATCGGGGAGCGGTCGGCGTACTGGAGCCTTGCGCGATGGGGGGGCCGCCAGCGCAACCGTGTCGGTTGGCGATGAATCGGGCAAACGGTCGACCACGAAGACACCGATCAGGAGCAGGGCCGCCACGCCCAGCGAGACGCGCAATACCGCGGGACGCTTTCCCGGGGCTGTCACCCCACAACTGGGGCACACGCGGCTGGCTGAGCGAACGGTATGCCCACAGGCACGACACTCGGTCAGCTCACCGCTGTGTTCCGGGCCCAGGAACGTCATCCCCAGCGTGGCGTTGCAGGTCGGGCAGATCGAGGCCACGCTGAGCACGCTGTGACCGCAATGGGGACATTTGATGAGTGCCATGAATGCGTCCCTCTGGTGGCGTTCGTTGCTTCGAGGGGCGCAACTCGGAGACGACGAGCGGAAGTTCTCCGACAAGATGAAGCCCGCCAGCCGTACCCGCAAGCCGTACCCGGCTGGCCGTCGCCGAAACGACGAGGGCCACCTTTTCGAGTGACCCTCGTCACTGCCGCTTTCGAACTTCTCAATCAGCGGCGGAAGAGTCCAAAGCAGTAGAAAAACCCGTTCCCACCGGTGGCCACGAGATTCTTCTGGCCGCATCCGCGCGAGCTGTGGGCCGAATTCCAGGAGGTCGGGTTCTGTCCCCCGCCCTGCCGATCATGGTGGCCGACTCGGGTGGCGCCGGTGCTGTCGGAGCTGGTGAAGTTGTCGCAGCTGTTGTAGCCCTCACCCGTGAACGCGGTGCCGTCCAGATTGGACCCGGTGATAATGTCGTGCATGTTGGGCGTGTCCCCGCGGCCGTTCACGACGGCGCCCTTTTCGGTGAGCGAATTGTCCTTCGAGAGTTTGCTGTTTTCACTGTGCAGATCCGCCACGTTCTCGGCCACCTTCACCCCCTTGGCGTTGTACCATGGACCGGTGCCGATGCGGTCGCGCGCATTGACGCCGGGCTTGCCGTCTTTGGGCAGCGTGCTGAGATAGGCGCGCCACTCGACATCGCGTACTCCCGCGGCGTCCGCCAGCGCCTGGCAATGACGGTCCGCCCCTTCGAGACCGCCGAGGTCCGCGCCCTTCCCGGAGCCGACGCTGGTAATGAAGAACGTCATTGGCGGCTGCTGGGGCGCGGGATGCGCGCCGAGAAACACCACGCTGGCGAGAACCACCCACATCTTCTTCATCGCACACCCCTTGCTGGCTGGAGACTCTGGTGAACTCCGGGAAATACTCGTCTCTCGGTTGCGTCCGGTCAATTACCGGCGGGCCATCCGTCGGACGATGCAGGCTGCTTGCTCGCCGGCGCCGGCAGCCACAGGTTATCGGGATCCGATGCGCACTTCTCCGGTAACCGGGGCCACTCCTCCCCCCGCGCCCCAACACCCCCGCCGGCGCGAGTCGCGTCCCGAGACGCAGCTCGCGCTCCAGCTCGGCATCGCCGTCTTCATGCTTTCCGCGGGCGCTACGCTGGTGCTCGGGGCCGTCGGCCTGCTTCATCCGGACGAAGAACCCGGTGCCTTTGCGCGGGTGGTCGCGTTCCTGTTCGGTGCCGTGGTCGGGGTCCTCGGGTTCAAAATGTTCTTCGCGCCGCTGCTCCTGCTCGCGACAAACGAAGGAGCGGGAGACCGGGCGAGCGCACTCGTTCTCGGCACCGGGCGATTGCTCAGGCGCCCGACCGCGTACTCGCTGGCGTCCGCCCTGTTCCTCGCTCCGCTGGCGTGGAGCTGTTGGCGTGAGCTGCACGGGCTGCCCGTGTTCGGATGGTCGCGAGAGACGCTGATCGATCTCGTGTCGCTCGAGTTCCTGCTGATTCACGGGTTTCCCTTCTTCGTCATCGCGGCGAGCTTCGCGCGGCTCCCCGACAAGTGGCCCCGCCGCGCGGGCATGGTCGGGATAGCCCTCCTGCTCGCGCTCTATTCGCTTTTCGCCTGGGGCGCGGGGCAGATCTGGGGCGTCTTCGCCCTGCTCTACCTCTGCCTTCCCAACGTGCTCGCGTTCGCTCGCGCCGCCAACGACTGGAGCGTCAGGCTGGCCGCCATCTCCCGGTGGGTGGTGAAGATCGTCTCCTTTCTCGGAGTCGCGATGGTGGTCAACGAGCGGGAGCTGCAGGGTGAGGGCAACCTGCGGGTCGGCCTGCTCTACTTCGGGCTGCAGACGGCGGTCGAGCTGCTCCGCGTGAGCGAGATCCCGCTGGACCTGGGCGCCGCCTGGGGCCGCCTGCCCGCCAACCGGCGCCGGAAGGCGGTCATGGTGGAGACGGCCAGCCCGCAGTAGCGCGGCAGTCGACGCGGTTCTCGCCGAACGTCAGGTGCCCTTGCGGCCCCCGAACACGTTCTTCTGTACGATGGCCCAGAGAATGAGCAGGAAGCCCAGCACCCGCAGAAGGTAGGCGTTGCCGCTGCGCTCGTCCGCCGCACCGAGCAGTGTCACGATCGTCTGGTTCAGGGCCAGCAGCCAGAAGGCGAAAGCAAAGCTGAGAAAGAGCCCGTCGCGAGTCTTGCGCCAGAACCGGAAAAAGTAGACGCCAGCAACGACGTAGGTCACCGCCACCCCGCCCGCCATGAAATCGACCATGGTCTTCACGTTTCCGCTTCCCAGATGAACCCGTAGAGCAGGAAGAGCATGCCGATGAGCGCTGCGAGGAGGCGCACCAGGCGGAGATCGAGCCCGGGAAAGACCACCAAATCGGCGAACAGCAGGATGTTGTTCAGGGTCAGCCCGACGAAGCAGAGCGCGCTCCACAGCAACAGTCGCAGCCGGGTCCGACGGTACTCTCTATACAGCAGCACCATGCACGCCAGTGAGGTGAACACGGCGCCTAGATAGATGATGATCTTGAAGGTCGTCATCTATTCATCCTTCTTGAGCTTGAACGCATCCGCGAAGCTCTGGATCCTCTTGCTGTCGGCGATGGCGTACACCGTCCGGATGAGCGTCACCGGGCGTTCATTATAGGCCTTTAGCAAACCCCGTACCGCCGCCTCCACCCCGGGAGTCGCCGGCTGGTGGGCGAACCGGGCGCCTTCCTGCTCCACCACCAGACCGTGGGAACGAAACAGCGCGAGATAATCGTTCATCGCGGATTCCGACACCACAATGGGGAGCATGGCAACGACCATCTCCTCTGCCGTCCGCGACTGGGCGGGGTTTCGCACCAGCAACACCAGCGCCTCCAGCGCGTCGGGGGTCGGCACGCTGTCGCGGATCAATTGCCGCACGTCGGCCGGGAGCTCGAACCCGTTCACCCGGCCCGCCGCGCGTCAGCAGACAAAGGGTTTATCGGTGCGTAATTCATGGATCAGCATCTCAGCCACCATCTGAAGGTCCTGCGAGGCGTCATAGACCGCGCGCTGCCGCTGGTAGGACAACCCCACGTCCATCGTACTCGCGAGCGCGTGGAGCTCGGCGCTGCATTCGAGCTTCGCGGCGTAGGGCTCCAGCGAGCGGAACAGCCGTTCCAGCTCTCCCCTGAGCGGCCGGTTGAAGCCGGCCTCGTTGGTCACGATGTCGGCATCCAATCCCCAGCGCGAGGCGCGCCATTTGTTCTCCCGCAGCACCCAGTAGGGTGGCGGCGAGAACAGCTCGCCATCCTGATGCCGCTCGTCCAGCCAGCAAAAGAGACAATGAATCAATGCGGCCATGCTCACCGCCTCGCCGATGGTGGGCAGGCCATCGCACACTCGCACCTCGACCGTCCCGTATTCCGGCTGGGGCCGGATGTCCCACCAGATGTCCTTGGTGGACTTGATGGCCCGGGAACGCACCGCGGCCTCGTAAAATACCTGGAACTCGGCCCAGTTGGAGAAGAGACAGGGATGACCGGCCGTGGGGACCGCTTCGAAGATCGTGATCCGGGAAGAGGCGAGGCCGGTGTCGGAACCCTGCCAGAAGGGCGAGCTCGCCGACAGTGCGAGCATGTGCGGCAGATAGTGCGCGCAGCCGTTCAGCATCGCCATGGCGTGGTCCCCATCGCGCATGCCGACATGCACGTGCATGCCGAAGATCATCAGCCGGCGGGCGAGCCACCGATGCCGGTCGATCACGGACGCGAATCGGGTCGAGGGGTACACCAGCCGTTCGCGGTGCCGGGCGAATGGGTGCGAGCCGGCACTCGCCAGCGAAACACCGATGGGCCCGCAGACTTCCCGCAGCCGCGTCATGGCGCGCTCGAGGTCGGCGCGCACCTCCGAGATGCGGGTGCAGACGCCGGTGTTGATTTCCAGCATCCCGCGGAGGATCTCGGGCTTGACGTGCTTCTCCTCAGCGCCCAGCAGCTCGAGCACCAGCGGCGCGCCGGCGGTGAGGTCACGGGTCACCGCGTCGAGCAGTTGAAGCTCGATTTCCACACCCACGGTCATGCGTGGCGATCCAATGAATTCCAGCATGGGTCCCCCACGGCGGGCGCGGCGACAGGACGAACACGACGAACGACGGCGAACAACGACAAGACTACGAATGTTTGCGAATCACGAGATGCGGAACTGCTCCTAATTCTAGCCCGCCCCATTGCCGAGCGGCACCCCGCGAAGAAAACTCGTTGCTAGGGGAGATCGGTCCTGGGTCGCGGAGCCCTGAGGTGCAGGAGCGGCACCACGATCCCTACCGCCGTCCCGGCGAGCGCCCCGGCGGCCACATCGGTGGGAAAATGCTTTCCGGACACGACCAATTCGGCGGCCACGCTACCTCCCACCAGCATGGTGAGGACCCAGGGCCAGCCCTTCTCCCCATGGCGCCGTCTCGCCGTCATTGCGGCCGCACTCAGCGCGGCGAAGGCGAGCGACGTATGCCCTGAATAGAAGGCGCGGTATCCTCTGGGCGAGGCCAGCAGGTCCGCGTCCCCCGCGTAGGTTCCGGGAAACGGTCGCTGTACCAGATACTTGGTGAGGGTCACCAGCGCGCCATCGATCGCCAGTGTCTGGGCAAACACGCCGGCATCCTCCAGCAACGCAGGTGAGACCCCTACGTCGAGATAGTCGAGCGCGAGTGGCGCGATAACCGCCAGGGCCACCGAAACGTTGCTGGCAATGCCTGCCCATCGGCTGCTCTTTCCGATCGCTACGCGGTCGAGCCGGTTCACCTCGGAGGCGTCGCACGGGCAGTGCGGCGTGATGAGCCGAGAAGCGAAGGCGTATGGCAGGACGACCGCCGCGGTGCCGATACCGGTGATGGCGACATCCGTGCGGCCGATCCGGTAGACCGAAACCGCTTCGCTCCGGGCCCGCGCACTGTCGGGCGGGGGAGACAGACCGAGCCGGTCGTGCTGTGCCCACAGAGACGGTACAGCCGTCGCTTGAATGGCGACCGCGAGAAGAATGGCCCGCATCACCTTGCTATACCCCGCGCCTTGCGGCCGGGTCGCCCGGGCGCGGGGGGCGCTTCCGCCTTAGGTTGTACCACCCCAATGGCAGGCTGTCATCACGCCGTGACCCACCAGCCGTCTTCTCGAAAGCGATAAATGCACGTCCTGGCGCTCATCGCGCTGGTCATCGCGATCGTCGCGTTGGTGAATACGGTCCTGAATCTGCTGCTGGTCCGCCGGCTGCCTGCGTCGGGCCTCACCGAGGGTCCGCTGGTCTCGGTAATCATTCCGGCGCGAAACGAAGAACGAGCCATCGAGCAGACCGTGCGTGCCTTTCTCGCGCAGCGCTATCGGGTTCTCGAGCTGGTGGTGGTGAACGACCGTTCGACCGACGCGACCGGTGCGATCCTGGACCGGATTGCGGCCGAGGACCCCCGACTCGCGGTCATCCATGGCGAGCCACCGCCGGAGGGGTGGCTGGGGAAGCCGTGGGCCCTGCACGAGGGCAGCCGCCACGCCCGCGGCGAGCTGTTCTTTTTCGTGGACGGCGACATCATCTACTCGCCCGAGGCCGTCGGCACCACGGTGTCCGAGCTCCAGCGAAGCGATAGGGCGATGGTGGCGCTGCTGCCGTATGTGGAAATGCAGGGCTTCTGGGAACACGTCGCGATGCCGATGCTCGCAGTCACCTTTTTCACCATGCTGCCGAGCTGGATCGGCAACCGTACCAGGAGCGTGCGCCTGGCGCTGGGCGGGGGCGCGGGCATGCTGGTGCGCCGGAGCGCGTACCAATCGGCCGGTGGCCACGAAGCGCTGAAGAGCGCGGTGGTGGACGATATCGGGCTCGCGCGGCTCATTCGCCGGCACGGGGGCCGCACCGTGGCGCTGCGTGCGGACCACCTGATCCGCATGCGGATGTACCACGGCGCCGCCGAGATCGTGTACGGTTTTACCAAGAACATGTTTTCGGCGATGGGCCGCAATTATCTGATCGTGCTGTTCTGGTTCCTGTTCGGTCTCGTCGCCAATTTCCTGCCGTACGGCCTGGCGCTCGCGGGCGATCCGATCGGCATCACCACGGTCATCCTCCTCACCATGAGCCGTGTGATCCTGTTCGCTGCGCTGGGCTACCGGTTGGACAACGCGATTCTGGCGCACCCGCTCATGACGGCATTCTGGGGGGGAGTGATGCTCCGGTCGACGTGGATCACCGGCTTTCGTGGACTGGTTCACTGGCGCGGGCGGACGTACGGCCCGACGGTGACGAGATGAGTGGCGGGTCCGCTGTTCGCTCCCCGCCGGCGGCAGCCGCCAGGCGACCGGATCAGCCGATCGCTTCCAGCACTCGCCGGTATTTGTCCTCGGGCTTTCGGAACCCCAGGTTGCTCACGTAGACCTTGTCCACGCCGATCTCACGGAGGGCGTGGATCGTGCGCGCCGTGATCTCCTCCGGTGCCAGGCCGGCGACAAAGTCGCGGGTCACGCCTTCCGCCGGCACCGGAAAGAACCGGTGGAGCCGGCCCAGGGTCGCCGGGTTTGCGCTGTGATAATGAAATACGCCGAACACACCCGGAAACGGCACGCCCCGCCGGCGTGCCTCGTTCACGAACCGCTCGACGTTGCGGATCGAGTGATGCGAAACGATCTGGGTGAGATAGAAGGCGGCGTTGAATTCGGCCTGCAGGAGAAAATCCACCTGCGCCACCGGGTCCTTGAGCGGGTTGGCCCACCCGCCGAGCGTCACCGACGGGATGCGCTCGCGGATAATTTTGCGGAGCTGCCAGGCGTATTCGACACACCGAGGCGGCCCCACGGTGCGGTCACCCCCCAGCACCGTGAGGGTCTGGAACCCGTTGGACGCCGCCCGCGCCGCGTACATCAGGCAATATTCCAGCGAGTGCTTGCTGGTGAGAAACGGCACCAATTGCGAGGGGCTGACGTCGCCCGCAAGATTAGCCATTAAATGCCCCAGGTTCTCCTCTTCTGCCTGGCCCACCGCGTTGTCGGTCATGAAGACCACGGTGTCGCGCGCCGTCAGGCGCCGAACCGCGTGATGCATGTCGATCCAGGTGTCCATGCTGCGGGCTGAAGAGAGACCCATGGACGGCGGCCGCATTTCGACTGCCACCAGCGGCTTTGGCGCTGAGAGACGCTCGAGGACCGCGTTGCGCGGAGCAGTTTCGGGGGTTGCCATGGAAGCGGAACCTATCAACCGCAAGGGTGGCCGTCCACGCATCCGGGTGCTGATCCGCACACCGAAGGTGGCCGCCGTGCTATTGCTGGCGCTGGCCGGAACGATGGAGGCGCAGCAGACGTCTTCCCGCTGGGTGAATGATGCCGGGGCCGGCCTTTATGGCACGAGACACGATGATGGTCCGGTCCTCTACGCCAGACAACTGCGGCCGGTCGGCCGGTTCGGGTTGGCAGGGGTGCGTGAGGAGTACAGCGAGAACGACAGGTTCGGGGTGATAAGTGCTGGCGTGGAAGCGGCGTTCGCGCTCAACATTGACGCAACGACCCTGTACGTGCCCGTTGGGCTGGCGCTTGGCGCACGAGTCTCACGGGGGCTTCCCTTCCTGCCCCGCCTCGGCGGAGGCGGCCTGGACCTGTGGCTGAGCGCTGGATTCGGCATCGGCCTGCCGGCCGGTCCGGCACAGGTCGCTTTCGAGGTGCGTCCGTCCATCGGCTTTGAATCGACCAGATGGGCCGGGACCTTCGCCGTGCGAACCCGACCGGGCCGCGAAGGCATGGAGTCCGGCAGCGCACGACTCTATGCCAACGCGCTTCTGCCACTCACTCCCGGGTACCGGCGCGAACCCGATTACCAGGGCTACACGGCAGTCTACCAATGGCCGGTCTCGAGCCGCCTCTTCGACGCGGTGCGGGCCAGCTTCGGGGTCGACTTCCTGGAGTTCCGCGGGTACAGCACCGGTGTGATCACCAGGTTGATCGGAACAGGAATTGTCCTCGCCCAGGGCATGCAGCGGCACTTCGTGCTGGAAGCGGTTCCGCAAATCGGGGCGATCTTCTATCCCGAAGGTTCGGAGCGAGTCCAGAATCCTGCCGCGATGATGGGGTTGGAAGCCACATTGGGGAGTCCAACGGCAGCCGTTACTGCCGGCCTCAGCGGACTCGGGGCCATCACTCCCGAGGGAGCTCTCGTGGGTCTTCAGTACCGGGTTGGCGTGGCCATGGGACTCTGAGAGGCGGCCATCGGCCGACAGCCGCCAGCCATCAGGCGGGTGGAATAGCGGATTCATTTCGCCGCGCTATAATCTGAAAATGCGATCGAACATTCGGATGGCCGAAGGCTGATGGCTAGCATCGAACCCCTGCTTCCCGCTCACGGCGCCCGCGTCCTCGCGATATTCGCCGAGGGCATTGCGACGGGTGATGCCACCTTCGAGACCGCCGTTCCGACTTGGGAAAAGTGGGACCAGGGGCATCTACCAAAATGCCGCCTGGTGGCTCGCGCTGGACCCGACGTCCTCGGCTGGGCCGCGCTGTCTCCGGTGTCCGACCGCTGCGCGTACGGCGGCGTCGCGGAAGTGAGCGTCTACGTGGCCTCGGCCGCGCGGGGCAAAGGGGTGGGGAGGAAATTGCTCGCGGAGCTGGTGAAGGCCTCGGAAGAGGCCGGGCTATGGACGCTGCAGGCGGGCATCTTCCCCGAAAACCGGGCGAGCGTCGCGCTGCATCTGGCAGCCGGCTTCAGGGAAGTCGGCCGGCGCGAAAAGCTGGGGCGCCTGAAGGGACGTTGGCGGGACGTGTTGATGCTGGAGAGACGGAGCACGGTTGTGGGTGCAAAGTGAACCGATAGGGGCCAGGTGTCAGGGGCCAGGGTTTTAATGCAAGCGCCCTGGCACCTGACACCTGATCGCTGACGCCTGCAACTGCAGCGTTTCCCTTCACTTGTGCGTAACTTCTTTGGCAGGTCGCGTGACGTGTTCCAGATTCACTCCCCTCTTCACGCCAAACAAGAAAGATGAACTTGCGCGTCGCCGTTCCGCTGTTTTTCGCTCTTACCGCTTTCGGCTGCAAGCAGAACGCTCGGCCGGCACCTCCGTCCGTTCCGGTGACCGTGGCGAAGGCCGAAGAGCGCCCGGTTCCCTTCGAGATCACTGCCCCGGGGACGGTCGAGCCGATTCGCGCGGTCGCGGTCGCTTCCCAAGTGTCCGGTCTGGTGACCGGCGTCAATTTTCAGGAGGGGGACGAAGTCACCGCCGGCCAAATTCTGTTCCGGATCGATTCCCGCTCGTACCGGAACGCGCTGCAGCAGGCCCAGGCGGCTCTGGCGCGTGATCTGGGCCAGTTGCAGAATGCCCAGCGCCAGGTGGATCGTTATCAATCGCTCGCCAGGAGCGAATACGTGACCGACGAACAGTACCAGGCGTTGAAGACGACCGCCGAGGGACTGGTGGCGACGGTGCAGTCGGACTCGGCCGCGGTGGACAATGCCAAGCTCAACCTCGAAAACACCACCATCCGAGCTCCCATTTCCGGCCGGACCGGCAGCCTCCTAATAAAGGAAGGGAATCTGGTGCGGGCGCCGGGGTCCGGCGCGATGGTGCTGCTGAACCAGACCAAGCCGATCCAGGTCCGGTTCGCGGTGCCCGCCAGCTATCTGCCGGAGATCCGGCAGCGGCAACAGGAGAACCTCAAGGTCCGGGTATCCCTCAACGATGGGCGTCCCCCGCTGACCGGCGAGCTGGCCTTCGTTGACAACGCGGTGGATACGACGACCGGAACCATCATGCTCAAGGGTCGGTTCGAAAACGCCGACGGCGCCCTCTGGCCGGGACAGTTCGTCACCGCGACGCTGGTGCTCTACGTGCAAAACAGCGTGGTGGTGCCCGCACCGGCGGTCATGAACGGCGAGCGCGGCCCCTACGTCTTCGTGGTGAGCAGCGACCAAAAAGCCTCCACTCGCCCGGTGGAAGTCGGGCGGACGGTGGAGGACGTGGTTATCGTCATTAAGGGAGTGTCGCTTGGCGAAACGATCGTCACCGACGGCCAGCTTCGGCTGACCCCCAACGCGAAGGTCGAGATCAAGACCGAAGGAGGAGACGGGGCGGCCCCCCCGGCGCCGGGACGCGGCCCCGGCGGAGAGGGCGCCCCGGCAGGCGGCGGCGGCAATCGCCGCGGCGGGCAGGACGGACGGGAGAGCACTTCGTGAACATCGCTGCCACTTTCATTCGCCGGCCAATCGCCACTACGCTCGTGATGGTGGGGATCCTGCTGTTCGGGATCGTGGGTTATCGCGGGCTTCCGGTGAGCGACCTGCCCACGGTCGATTACCCGACGCTCAACGTGAACGCCGGCTTCCCGGGGACGAACCCGGAGACCATGGCGGCGGCGGTGGCGACACCGCTGGAAAAAGCGTTCTCCAGCATCCCCGGAATCGACCAGATCACCTCGCGCAGCAGCCAGGGATCTACCAACATTACGCTGACGTTCGCGCTCTCGCGCAATATCGACGCGGCGGCGCAGGACGTGCAAACCGCCATGTCGCGGGTGGTGCGGCAGCTGCCTCAGGGGATGCAGCCGCCCTCGCTGTTCAAGTCCAATCCGTCGGATGCCCCGATTCTATTCTTCGCGGTGCAGTCGCCCACCCTGCCGCTGTCCACGGTCAATGAGTACGCCGAGACGATGCTGGCCCAGCGGCTGTCCACCATCCAGGGGGTGGCTCAGATCGACGTCATGGGGTCGCAGCGCTACGCGGTCCGGGTGCAGCTCGATCCCCGCGCGCTGGCGTACCGGCGGATCGGCATCGACGAAGTGGTGTCGGCGGTGAATCAGAGCAACGTGAACACGCCGGCCGGGGTCCTCTACGGCCGCTACAAGGCGCTGGCGCTGCAATCCAACGGCCAGCTCCAGGACGCCGCGGCCTTCCGCGAGATCACCGTCACCTACCGCAATGGCAGCCCGGTGCGCCTCGGCGATCTCGGCTCGGTCATCGACGGGGTCGAGAACCCCCGCTCGGGCAATTGGTTCAATGGCGAGCGCACGATCGTTCTCTCCATCCGCCGCCAGCCGGGCAGCAACACGGTCCAGGTGGCCGACGCGGTGCGGTCGGCGATCCAAACCCTGTCCACCCAGCTGCCGCCCTCGGTCAAGGTCACCCTGCTCTACGACCGCTCCCAGACCATTCGGGAATCGGTGAACGACGTCAAGTTCACCCTGATGCTCACCCTGGCCCTGGTGGTCATGGTGATCTTCCTGTTCCTCCGCAACGTCCCGGCCACCATCATCCCCAGTACCGCCTTGCCTATGTCGGTGGTCGGCACCTTCGCCGCCATGGCGCTGCTGGGCTACAGCATCGACAACCTCTCGATGATGGCGCTGACCCTGGCGGTGGGATTCGTGGTAGACGACGCCATCGTGATGCTGGAGAACATCCACCGCCACGTGGAAATGGGGAAGCCGGTGATGCAGGCCGCCTTCGAGGGCTCGGAGGAAATCGGCTTCACCATTCTCTCGATGACGCTGTCGCTGGTGGCGGTGTTCATCCCGCTGCTCTTCCTGGGCGGCCTGCTGGGGCGTCTGTTCCACGAGTTCGCGGTGGTCATCGGCGTCGCCATCCTGGTGTCGGGGTTCGTGTCCCTGACGCTGACGCCCATGTTATGCAGCCGGTTTCTCAAGCCCCATAATGCCGAGCGCCACGGCCGGTTCTACAACGCCTCGGAGCGGGTCTACCAGCGCGTGCTGGCTTTTTACCAGCGCACCCTGCACTGGGTGATGGGTCACCGCAAAACCACCATCGGATTCTCGGGCGCGATTCTAGCGGGTACCGTTGCGCTGTTCATAATCGTCCCCAAGGGCTTCATCCCCAACACCGATCAGGGCGCGGTCTACGGAACCGTCGAAGCGGTTCAGGGGATCGGGTTCGAAGCCATGGTCTCCCGCCTGGAAGAGGTGGCGTCGGTGGCCCGCAAGGATCCCAATGTGGACGGGGTGATGGTCTCCAGCGGCGGGGGCGGGCCGTTCGGGGGCAGCGGCAACGAAGGCCGCATGAGCGTCTATTTCAAGCCACGCCACGAGCGGCGGCTCACGGTCGATCAGATCCTGCGATCGTTGAACGGAAAGCTCATTCGGGTCCCCGGGGTGCGGGTATTCATCAGCAATCCACCCGCCATCCGCATCGGCGGCCGCAACAGCAAGAGCCCCTATCAGTTCACCCTCCAGACCCCCGACCTCGAGGCGCTGTACCAGTATGCGGGCGTCATGGAGCAGAGGATGCGCGAGCTGCCGGACCTCACCGACGTGACGACCGACCTCCAGCTCCGGAACCCGCAGCTCAAGATCGACGTGGACCGTGACCGGGCCGCTTCGCTGGGGTTGGGGATGGACCAGGTGCAGAACGCGCTTTACAACGCCTACGGCTCGCGCCAGATCGGGACCATCTTCGGCGCCAACAACGACCATCCGATCATGCTGGGCCTCATGGACGAGTTCCAGCGCGACCCCAACGCCATCAACCTGCTGCACATCCGCTCCCGCAGCGGCGCGCTGGTGCCGCTCGGAGCCGTAGCCAAGGTCAGCAACATCCTGGGGCCGAACTCCATCAACCATTCGGGCCAGCTCCCCTCGGTCACCCTCTCGTTCAACATCCGGGAGGGCACCTCGCTGGGCGCGGCGGTCTCCGCGGTGCAGCGGGTGGCCGACCGCACCCTTCCCGCCTCGATCAGCACCCAGTTCGCCGGAACGGCCCAGGCGTTTCAGCAGTCGCAGAGCGGGCTTTTCTTTCTGCTGCTGGTCGCGATCGCCGTGATCTATCTGGTGCTCGGCGTCCTGTACGAGAGCTTCATCCACCCCTTGACCATCCTCTCGGGCCTGCCCTTCGCCGTCTTCGGCGCTTTGCTGACCCTCCTCATCTTCCGGATCGATCTCAACATCTATTCCTACGTCGGGTTGATCCTGCTGGTGGGTCTGGTCAAGAAGAACGCGATCATGATGATCGACTTCGCGCTGGACGCTCAGCGAAACGAGAACAAGAACGCCGCGGATGCCGCGGTGGAAGCCTGCATGGTGCGCTTCCGGCCGATCATGATGACCACCTTCTGCGCTCTCATGGGGACGCTGCCCATCGCCATCGGGTTCGGCGCCGGCGGCGAGACCCGCCGTCCGCTCGGTATCGCGGTCGTGGGCGGACTGGCCTTTTCCCAGGCGGTTACGCTCTACGTGACTCCGGTGATTTACACCTACCTGGATGGCTTGCAGCGCTGGGTGGAGCGACGGTTCCGCAGACAGGCGCCGAGCGCGGTGGAACCGGCGTTCGGGGCGGCAGACTAGTCGTTAAAGGAGGTGCCAGGTGTCAGGTTCCAGGTTTCAGGGCGAAAACCCTGGCACCTGGCACCTGAAACCTGGCACCTCTTTACGCGACCAATTCCACTTGACCACCGGTATGCCAGAACAACACTGTCTCTTCTTTTCCGAACCGTCCGTCCCGGACATACGCGATCAGGGCCGCCATCGCTTTTGAGGTATAGGTAGGATCGAGGTAGAGACCCTCGGTCTGCGCGGCGAGGGCGATGGCTTCGCGGGAAGCGAGCGTGGGAATACCGTACCCTTCTCCGACAAATCCGTCATCCACCACGATCTTCTGCCCGCGCGCGAACTCCTTTCCGTCCAGACCAAGCAGCAGGGCGACGCCATGGACAATCTCTGCCGCGGTCGCCGCAATTTGCCCGGCGGGATCGTCCGGACTGACGCCGAAGACCCGGATGGGTAATCCCGCCAGCTCGATGCCGGCGATGAGGCCGGCCAGCGTCCCTCCGGAAGACGCGGCGACGACGATCGCGTGGGGTGGGTGGCCCTGCGCGGCGAGCTCCTGCACCGCGCGCACGTAGCCGAGCGCGCCCAGCGGAGTCGAGGCGCCGAGCGGGACTTGATAGGGCCGGTGGCCGGCCTGCTCGAGCTGGCGCGCCACCTCTCGCATCCGGGGGACCCGTTCTTCGCGCGATCCCACGTACTGGACCTCGGCACCGGACAGCTCGTCGAGCAGGGCGTTGCCTGAGAGTCGCTGGGGCCGCGATCCGTTGATCACCAGCACGCACTTGAGGCCGGCGCGGGCGGCGGCCGAGGCGGTGACCCGGACGTGATTGGAGTGGACCCCGCCGATGGTAACCAGCGTGTCGGCGTTCTGGGCCAGCGCCTCGCTCAGCACCAGCTCCAGCTTGCGGACCTTGTTGCCCCCGAAAGCGAAGGAGATGGCATCGTCCCGTTTGGCCAGCAGGCGCGGGGCCTGGTCGCCCAGCGCCTGGCGCAGCCGGGGAAGCTCCTCGACCGGCGTGGGGTAATGCCCCAGCCGGAAGCTGGGGACGGCATCGAGGCGGTTAAGGGCGGCTTGGTAGATGGGGGTCATTTGGGCCATCCCAAGCTACTTTGTAGGGACCGGCTAGGAAAAGTTACCCACGGGGGGAGTCAGATATCAGCAAATCGGGGATGCTATTTTCCCAGCAATCGGGATGGTTCGACGGTGTCTCCAATCAGGGACCCGTCCCGAGTCGCATTGCCGGTTACACGCTCATCGAGCTGCTGATCGGGTTGTTTCTTCTTTCGCTGCTCTCGCTCATGACGTACATCCGTCTTCAGCCCGGTCTGGAGCACGGCAAGGTCAACGGCGCGGCGTCGGTTTTCGCGATCGATTTGCAGTATGCTCAGCAGCTCGCCGCGCAGCAGCGCAAGCCGGTGGTTGTCATCATGACTGCCGCCACGGCATCATACGTGATTCGCGACCGGGCGAACGCGTCCACCATTTTTCGCACCCGGTACCTGGGAAACGATACCGACTACACACTTGATGAGTTTGATTGTACGGCTTCCTCGCTGGAGATCTTCCCGACCGGCGTCACCCGCACCACCACGACCTGCACGCTCGGGCGCAATGGCTATCGCAAGCAGGTCAAGTATACCAAGGCCGGCCAGATCCGCGTGGCCAGTGTCTCATGATCTCGCCCGCTCCGAGAGGGGCGTCGGGCTGGTGGAGATCATGCTCGCCATCACCATCATGTCGGTGGTGCTGCTGGCCCTGGGCTCACTCATGTTTCAAGCCACCCGTGATATGAACCGCACCGGCGCGGTCGCGTATCGCAGCGCCGCCCAGCTCTCGGCCATTTCGTGGGCCCAGAGCCTGCCCTTTGACAGCCTGACATCGGCGACCTATCAATCACAGGTGGTGGGCTGCGTCACGGATACCACGGGGCAGCTCATCTACAATCGCTGCACCACGGTGCAGGTAATCTCGGGAAAGGACACCCGCATCACGCTCGTCATCACGCCCACCAATCTGACCGGGAAGTCCGACACGGTGGTGGTCGAACGCAACCGTCCACTTGTTGCCTCGCCATTCTTTTGAGCCGCCGCGGTTTCACCCTGATCGAGATCATCATCGCCATGACGCTGATGGCGGTGATCGGGATCGGCTTTACCCGCATCCTGATCAACGACTCCCGTTTTGTCAGCCGGCAGGACGCGTTGATGGGCGCGCGCCAGGGCGCCCGTGCCGCTCTCAATACGCTGGTGGCGGAATTGCGCATGATCGGCGACGGAGGTTTGGTTGCCGACAGCGCGAAAAAGATCGTGGCCCGCATTCCGTTCGCCTTCGGGGCGCTCTGCAATCAAACCGGTGGAACGGTGACCGCTTCACTGCTCCCGGTGGACTCACTGAGCTACAACACCGCGATCAATTCCGGCGGCACTATTGGCCTCGCGTACCTGCTCAAGCCTTACAATGGGACCTATCAGTTTCCCACTCCCACCAGCCTCAGCGTCGCTAATTCGACCAACATGGCTCAGTGTACGGTGGATAGCCTCCGGGTGTTGGGCGGTTCGCCTGCCGGCAAGCTGATCGACATGACGGTCAGCCCCGCCTCGGCGCTTGCGGCGGCGGTTTCCGGAAGTTTGTTCTACCTCTACCAGACCGTGACCTACAGTTTCGAGAATTCGACGGACCCGAGTCTCACCGGCCGCACCGCCTTGTTCCGCCAGGTGAGCGGGCTCACAGCGGACGAGCTGGTTGCCCCCTTTGATACGTCTGCCGGATTCAAGTGCCTGACGGGGCTCGCCCTCACCCGAGCCGCCTGCCCGGTAGCCGTGTCGTCGGTGCGCGGCCTCGAGTTGCATCTGGTTTCGGCCAGCGAGAAGAACCCGCAGGGCTGGAGCAAACCCGAGACGTTCGACCTGACCGCGCGAATCGTGTTCGTGAATTGCGGGACCAAGAGCACATGCTAGACGAGAGACGCCATAATCAGTCGGGCTTCGCCCTTCCCCTAGCCATCTTCTTCATGGCGATCCTGACCCTGCTCCTCACCGCGGCGTTCGCCAAGATCCAGGGCGACCGCCGGGTCGCCGACAGCAGCGGGGATGCCGTCACCGCGCTGGCGGTGGCGCAGAGCGGCCTGCATACGTACGTCGGGACGCGCACCGGCCGGCCGGCCAATGGAGACTCCGTCCGCGTGAATGTCGTGGGGGGGTACGCGGACGTTATCGCTCACGTCATGCAGAGGCCGGCCGACACCATGGCGGCCGAGTTGTTCGTGGTGCGGTCCACCGGTCATGTCATTAACCCCACGCAGGGATCTGATCCGCAGGCGTCCCGCACCGTGGCCCGGTTCGTCCAATGGCAGGCATCGGGTGGTCTCACCACCTTTCCGGCGGCATTCACCGCTGCGAATGGGCTGAGGAACTACACCAACGGCATCGTCACGATTACCGGGGTAGACAGTGCCTCGTGCGGGGCAACCACGATCGGGGGACTGTGGGTCTATAAGAACAACCCAAACTACGGCGGCGCCAACGGAATCACGATGTCGGGGTCACCGGCCCACAACGACGACGACAACAATCAGTCCACCGTCGCCGATCGCATCGGTGTGACCTGGTCTACGATCGAGGCCGACGGGTTCACGCCGAATTACACTTCGCTGTCCAATACGAGTACGCTGAATACGTGGTCGACCTACGTCGTGTCGGGAACACCCACGCTGACCGCCAGCGGCTCGGGCATTCTCATCGCGAAGGACTCATTGATCATCGGCAACGTCGGGGCGCCATCGATCACGTGGTCAGGTATCATCCTGGTCGGCAAGTCGGTCCGGTTCAATGCGCTCATCACCCGAATCGAGGGGCTACTCGTCACCGGGCTGGACAGGCAATTGAGCGGCGGAGCGAGCAACACCAACAACGGGAGCGTCGGGGGCACCGGAAAGACTCAGATCATCGAATACAACTCCTGTAATATCCGGCGGGCGCTCCAGTACGTGAGCGGGTTCGCTCCCGTCCTCAACGGCTGGGTGGACAACTGGGGGACATACTGAAAGGTGTCAGGTGCCAGGTTTCAGGTGTCAGGACCTGAAGAGCAGACTCTGACACCTGGCCCCTGAAACCTGACACCTATGCATTGGAGCCCCTTGAACGTCCTCCTGCTCGCCCTCTTCGGCGCGGCACTCCTGATCGGTCTGGCCGCGCTGGTCTACGCGGCGTGGCGAAAGGACCGCGGTCTCTCGCGTCTGCTTGGAGCGGGGTTGTCCGCCTGGGTCGGTCTCTACCTCACCACGCTTCTCATCGTATCGCTCGCCAGCCATGAGATCGTCCTGACGCGGGGCACGCCGAAACATTTCTGCGGCTTTTACCTCGATTGCCATCTGAGCGTGGCGGTGATGAACGTGAGCACCGCGTCCGTCCTGGGCTCCGGTTCGGTGGCGGAGAAGCCCCGGGGAACGTTCTTCCTGCTGACCGTGCGCCTGGCGAACGACGCGCGTCGCGAGACCCTCACCCTGCACCGGCCCGGGATTTGGATAGCGGACGATCTGGGCCGCCGGTTCGCACCGGTCGCGATACCGGCGATCGACGGCGGGGCCGGCGGGGCCGCCTCGCTGTCGCAGCCGCTGCTTGCCGGATCCGGATATCCCACCGTGCTGGTGTTCGATTTGCCCAACGACGTCGCCCGGCCGAGGCTGCTGGTGACCGAAGGGCAAGGCGTGTGGCCGGACCGGCTATTTGAAATGTTTCTCATCGGGGACGAAGACAGCCTGTTGCACAAGAAGACGATGCTGGAGATAGCAGTGTCAGGGGTCAGGGATCAGGGCTTTCATTAAGACCTGGCACCTGGCCCCTGACCCCTGATCCCTGATCCCGGTGTTCTTGCTCCCTCGAGCGCACTGCCCTACCTTCTAAGACGAGTCTCATGAATCGCGCCACTCTCCGCCGCCTCGGCGGCCTGTTCCTCTTTCTGGCCTGGGTCCAGGTGGCCACGGCGAATGCCATGCCGTGCGCCGTCTCCTGCCTGCTGGAAAAGGACCTCGCGCATCATCACCATGAGGGTTTGAACGAAGACCACGCCATTGGCCACCACATGTCGGGTTCGGCCATTTCGGCGCCGGAATTCTGCGGCACCCCACAGCTGATGGTAGTGTCGTTCGTGCCGCCCGATTTCCCGCTGCCCCCGATGGTGGAAGTCGCCGTCCTGCACCTGGCGCCGGCTGCACCGGTATCCGTCGTTTCCGCAGTCCTGGAGTTCGCGACCCCCCCTCCGCGAGCCTAGCTACACCCTGAAAAATCCGAGCAGGAACGCACCGCCAGTCCGGCGGCTGCGGGTGCTTGCTCCAAAAGAGTGTAGCCGGGAGTAAACCGTGAAGCAGACGATGTTCATCGTGGCGGTGCTGCTGTTCCGGGCGCCGGCCGCGGCGCTGGCCCAGGAACCCACCGGATGGATCGTGGGTGTGGTGTCTCAGGCATCGAGCGACACCGCTCACCCTCACAACGAGCCCATTCCCGGCGCGACGGTCATGTTGCTCGAAACGCCATCCACCACCATCTCCAACGATCAGGGCGAGTTCGCGCTGGGACCGTTGCCGCCGAGGGTTTACGTGCTCGAAGCCCGGCGGATCGGGTATCGGCCGGTGCATGAGCAGGTTCGGGTGACCGCCGGCCAGCGTACCAAGATCGACCTTCATCTCACGGCCGTCCCCATCACCGTCGATGCGGTCGTCATCGAGGCACTCCAGGATCAGAGCCACCGGACCTATGACTTGTCCGAGCTCCAGAAGGTGCCGCTGGTGGGCACCGCCAACGTCACGGCGGTAACGCTGCGTCAGATCAAGCAGATACACGCCCGCGATCCCTGGGAGCTGGTGCGGCAATCGACCGGCCTGGAAGTGCACGAGCAGGGCCAGGGACCGGGGTTCGCCAGCGACGCGGTGATTCGCGGCTTCACCTCCGACCATTCAGCCGACGTCGCGCTGGTGGTGGACGGTGTACCCATCAACGAGCCGGTGAACGGTCACGGCGAGGGCTACGCCGACTGGAACCTGATTTTCCCCGGTGCGCTCGCCGACGTCCAGGTCATCAAGGGCCCGATCAGCCCGCTGTTCGGCAACTTCGCTTCCGGCGGCGCGGTGAACGTGACCACTCAGGCCAGCGCGCAACAGACCAGTTTCCAGCTCGAGGGCGGCAGCCACACGTTCGGCGCCGCGACCCTGACCACCGGCTTCGAAAAGGGTGCCTGGGGCGGCTTCCTCGGCGGGCATGGGGTGCACAGCGACGGCTGGCGCGACAACAGTGGCTACGGGACTGCGCAGGTGATCGGCCGGATCAACCGGCGCATGACGCCGGAATTCCTGCTCGACGCGGGCCTGCAGTATTACGGGACCAACTGGGACTCGCCCGGCTACCTGTCGCTGGCACAGTTCAACGCCGGCGATCTCACCTCGGCCGCCGACCCCACCGACGGCGGCAACAAGCAACGGTTCCAGGGCCGCGCGTCGGCGGTGCTGATCAAGCCCACGCTGCAATGGAACAGCACCGTGTGGGGATACGACAGCCACTGGCACCTGTTCCTGACGATTCCCGAGCTGGGGGGGGCCGGAGAGGGAACCGGCTCACAGACCGAGGAGCTGGATGACCGCAGGGCATTCGGCGGCAAGTCCATTGCCAAGTGGACCCGTGGCTCGCTGGAACTGACCGCCGGGGCGGAAGTCCAGCGGCACCAGGCAGCATACGACATCTGGTCCACCATTGCGCGCCGCCGCGACATCACGATCAACCGCTTGGACGCGACGCAGGTGACGCTGGCAGGTCTCGGCGGAGCCGCGAAAACCTTCGGCCGCTTGCTCCGACTCGAGGCGGCGTTGCGAGCCGACCGGCTTCAACCGAAGACGCTGGATCGCGTCACCCGCCTGTACCTGCCGGCTACGAGTCACACGGTGCTCAGCCCGAAGTTCGGCGCCGTGCTCTACGCGCGGGGCAATCTGCAGTTCTACGGCTCCGCGGCGCGGGGATTTCGCAGCGCGCCCGCGACCATCGGCGAGCCCACCAGGGCGCCGGTCACGGTGTGGGCGTTCGAAGGGGGCGCGCGCTTCTCCACCAAGCGGGTGGATGGATCGGCGGCCTTCTTCCGGCTCGATACGCAGAACGAGCTGGTGTTCAATCCGGTCACCCTGGAAACCGAAGACACGGGCCACAGCATCCGGGAAGGCATCGAGTGGGAGGTCAAGCTGCACCCGGTGCCGCAATTCGAGTTCGAGACCCATTTCACCTGGAACACCAAGGGACTGTTTTTCGTCGCCGACACCACGGCGCAACCCGCCGCTTCGATCGACCCGCTGTTCAGCATGACCGACGCGAGCTCCACCACCGTGATCATGCACGATGAAGGCGCCGGCAGATTCGTCGAAGGGGTAGCGGACTATTCCGGGCGCGTCGGGGTCACGGTGCGCCCGACGCTCGCGACCTGGATCAACACCTGGGCGACGGTTATGGGCCCCTACGTCCCACTGGGTGAGCCCGACGCCAAAACCACCGCATATGTGATCGGCAACATCCAGACTGGCGCCCGACTCACCGATCGCATCGAGCTGGCGTTCGGAGTGGACAACGTACTCAACAAACGGGCGGCGGAGCTGCGGGCCTCGGGTGCTGTCAACCCGGTGGCACCGCGCACGGTGCACCTCAACGTGAACACCCGCTGGTAATGCGCTCGCTCACCAAAAAGGAGTGTCGCTTCAGCGACCGACGGCCGAGACGCGAGTTCATTCGCGGGTCAGAATGCCAAACTCTTTCGAGGAGATTCGAACCCATGTTCCGCAAACTCTCGTCGCTCGCGCTGGCTGCGGCTGCCCTGGTTCTTGCCGCGTGCTCGGACAATACCGGCGTGGATCTCAGTGCTCCGTTGACGGTGGATTTCCGCAGCTCCGCCGGCCACATCCACATCTGGGAGACGGCCATCACCTACACCGCGTTGATCACCGCGAACAATCAGCTGGTGAACGATTTCGACACGTTGCGAGTGGAGTACGCGGCGGCGGGCGGTAACAACTGGACGCCTTTCGGTTCGCTCACGCTGCAAGCAGGCGGGTCATATTCCGGCACTACCTACTTCCCGGTGGCCGGGACGTACAGCATCCGGCTCGCCGGCCATCGTCCCGGCCAGTCCGGCATCCAGGAGGTCTACCGGCCCGCCTCGACCATCGCACCCGTACGGCAGCACTACGACGTGGCCGGCACCACCTGGCGGGTGGAGTTCGAGTCGGTGCCCGGGCTCAACAAACCGGGCGACACTCCGACCGTGAACTTCTACGTCATGCAAGCCACGGCGGATGCCGGCGGCACCCGCGCTCCGATTACCGGGCTCAACGGTGTCACGGTCAACTGCATCAGCCCAGCCAACGCCACCGTCACCAGGTCGGCCACCGAGAATGCGACGACGCCGGGTCTCTACCAGGCGACATGCGCGGTGAGCAGCAACGGCTGGTGGAAGGCCACCGTAAACCTGCCCGGCCCGAGCGGGTCGGTGTCGGCAACGGCGAGCTACGGAGTGGGAACGATCGGCTGAGGGTTGGCAATTCTCGATTCGAAAGAACGCGTGCTCGCGGTTTCGCGAGCACCAAGATAGGTTTTTTACTGCCAGGGACGGCCTTCACCGAATGTTCCGGAGGAACAGTGCTCAAGAATCTCGCAGTGATGATCGCGCTCGCCCTGGCGCTGCCCGCGGCCGCCGCCGCGCAGCACGAAGACCACGACATGTCCGGCCCCGCTCCTCAGGCCCCCACGATCCTGGCGCCCGACGTACAGATCGCGGGCGCGGTTCTCGCGGCGCCGGAAGTGCTCCGCGCCGGGGCGGCGGTGCTGGGATACGCACCCGACGGCAAGCTGGTCGAGCTCAGGAAAGGAACGAATGAGCTGATCTGCCTGGCCGACGATCCCAAGGCCGAGCAGTTTCACGTCGCTTGTTACTACCGCGGACTCGAGCCGCTCATGGCGCGTGGCCGCGAGCTGTTGGCGCAGGGCGTGACCGGCCCCAGGCGTGACAGCATTCGCAACGCGGACATCGTGGCAGGGCGGGTGAAGATGCCGGTGGCGGGCGCGGTGTACACGCTGAGCGCTCGGAAGGCGTGCTTTGATACCGCCACCAAGACGCTCTGTGATCGGGTGAGGCCGGTCCATTCGGTGTATGTCGCATTCGCCTCCACCGAAAACACCGGCCTGCTGGACCACGCCACGGATGCTTACACGCCGTACCTGATGGACGCCGGAACCCCCAAGGCCCACATCATGTTCGGCGAGCATGGACACTAAGTTCGCGGCTGAAACGTTAAGCGCGATGTTGGGTACTAGAACCGCGTTGCGGACCGCGGGTGACCATCTAAGCCTCTCTATTTCCAGGAGCTACGTCGCATGAAGACGAAGTCGTTGTTTCTCGCCATGCTGATCTCGGCCGCGGCGGTGCTACCGGCCTTCGCGCAGGCCGCGAAAAGTGGGGAGACCAAGCAGGGCGCCGAAAAGAAGTACCACATCGACGGAACAGTGAAATCGATCTCGCCTGCCTCGCATTCCGCGGTGATCGACGCCAAGGCGATCCCGGGATTCATGGCCGCGATGGCCATGCCCTACACGTTCAAGGATTCGGCTACGCTGGCCAAGCTGAAACCCGGCGATCACATCACCGGTGATCTGGTCGTGGTCGGGAGCAAGACCTTGGTGGACAACGTGGTGATCGAGAAGCCGGCGGCGAAGAAGGACAACCCTAGCCCCTAACACCTGATACCCAGGACCCTTCGAGAGACAATTCATGTCTGGCGTCCGTCGCGCCTTCGCGCTTGCACTCGCCCTGTCCTTTGCCGGACGGGCGACGGCCGCCGGAATCGACGCGCTGCTGTACCACAACGACTCCGGGCCGTCCCCCGCCTCGGCACACTGGGACCCTCCCGGCGGTTGCCAGAGTCACGCCGAGCGTTGTGCCCTCCGCGCCGCCCCGGTCGGTCCCCGGTTCGTGACGCCCTCGTTTCGGACCATCACCGCGGCCGATCAGATCTTCCAGCGAATCCATCTCCGGGCAGAGACTCAACACCGTTCCCTCGTCAGATCACCTCTCCAGGCTCGCGCCCCGCCCTTCGTCCTCTAGCTGACCAAGAAGCCGCCGTTTCCTGCTGACCGCTCCGCTACTGCGGCCAGCTCGATTATCACAGCCAGGGGCGGGAGCACCTACATGCGTGTCCAGCACATCACGCTACTCGTTTTTCTTGCAGTCATTACGGAAGTCTCCATGGTGCACGCGAGCAACCTGGCTTTCACGCCGGGTGGCCCGCCACCGGCACCGATCCTGCGCGGCACGGTCACGGACTCGGCCGGATCGCCGATCGCTGACGTGCAGGTCATCGTCACCGCCCTCAATCGGGTCGCCACCACCGACGACGAAGGCCATTTTGTGTTCCAGGGACTCCCGCTCGGCTCGTATCATCTGAGAGCCCAGCGAATCGGGTACGCACCCGCTCACGCAGACGTGACCTTGGGCGCCTCCGACACGGAGGTCACCGTCTCCATCGTGATGCACGCCTCACCCCTCCAGCTCAATCCGATTCAGGTCACCGCAACGCCAACCGGCACCGACCCGCGAGACGTGCCGCAATCGGTTGTTTCCCTCTCCGGTGAGCAGCTCGCTCGAGCGGCCGGAGCCTCCCTGGCACAGACGCTCGCCGGCGAGCCGGGGATCGCGGTCCGCTTCAACGGCCCGGCCGCTTCTGCGCCGGTGATCCGTGGCCTCCAGGGAGAAAGGGTGCTAGTGCTGCAGGACGGCGATCGGGCCGGCGACCTCTCCTCCACCGCACCCGATCACTCGGTGTCGGTCGATCCCCTCACCGCCACCCGGGTAGAGGTGGTTCGCGGTCCCGCGTCTCTCTTGTACGGGAACCAGGCTTTGGGCGGAGTCGTGAACGTCATTTCGAACGACATTCCATCCGAACACCCGACCCACGTCGATGGCTACCTGGCCAGCCAGGCGGAATCCGTGAACCCCGGGGTGAGCGGAGCGGGCGGATTGACGGTCCCGCTGGGGGGTAGCCTGGCCCTGGTCGCGCGCGGGGGTGGACGACATTCCGATGAGATGCGGATGGGCGGTGGAGGGCAGCTGCTCAATTCTTTCTTCAGGAATTACTACGGCGTCGGCGGACTCGGCTTTGCAGGGACGACCGCCAACGGTGGCGTGATCTACCGCTACTACCATCAGAACTACGGTCTTCCGTCAGCAGGGGGCGAGAGTGCACGAATCGAAGGGCAGCGCAAAGAAGTGCAGGGCCGCAGTGATTTCACCATCAACAGCGCCTTGCTCACCTCGCTGCGGGTGAGTGGCACCGCCCAGTGGTACGGGCACGCTGAGATCAACCAGGAAACCGCCGACACCAACACCAGCTTCAGCCTCAAGACTCAGACCGTGGATCTTCTGGGCCACATCACGACCGGCTCTTCGACCGGAGCGATCGGGGCCTCGGGCATTTTCCGGCAGTACGCCGCGACTGGAGAGGAGGCGCTCACGCCCGCCGCAAACAGCAATGGGGCCGGCGCGTTCCTTTACGAGGAAATCCCCCTCGGCGCTCGCGAGGACCCGGACGCGGCAGTCACCAAGCTCCAGTTCGGCGGGCGCTTTGACTCCTACCGGATCGCATCACAGGCCGGGGATCCGAAATTCGGCCTCCCGACCTCCATAACGTTCAATACGTTCTCCGGCTCGATGGGGCTGATGGTGCCGGCCGGCTCACGTTTCAGCCTGAGCGGCAGCGTGGCGCGGTCGTTTCGCGCCCCCTCCGTGGAGGAGTTGTTCTCCAACGCGCGCCATGAAGCGCTGGGAACATATGATGTCGGCAACCCGGCCCTGAAGGCGGAGATCAACCAGGGAGCGGAACTCATTGTTCGCTTGCATTCCGGCCGCGCAAACGGGCAGCTCGCCGGGTATTACAACTCGATCCAGAACTACATCACGCCAAATATCGTCAAGGACACGGTCCTTCCCGGCAACCTGGGGTCCGACACCCTCCCGCTCAACCGCGTCACCCAGGCGGACGCCATGCTGCGGGGGTTCGAAGGCAGCCTGGAGGTCCAGGTGGCGTCCCACGTCGTGTTGGGCGCGATGGGGGATTTGGTATGGGGCGAGCTGGCGGATTCGCAGGAGCCGCTCCCATATATGCCACCGGCGCGCATCGGCGGCTCGGCCCGCTTCGACGACGGCCGGACGTCGTTCGGGGTGGACTATCGCCACGGGTTCGCGCAGAACCGCGTACCACCAGCGGTATCGCCGGACGATCCGTCTGGAATCGCAACCGGCGCCTACGACCTCGTGAACCTGAGCATCGGGTGGGTCGTGAATCTCGGCGGTCGGACGAATTCGCTTACCTTGCGGCTGGACAATGCCTTCGACGAGCGATACCGGGATGCCACCAGTCGCATCAAGACGTTCGCGTTTAGCGCAGGACGAAACCTCGCGCTGGTGTACAAGATCCTGCTATGATAGGCGCTGCACGCTTGCCGGTGACCGGGAGATCGGTTCTTGACCCTGACTAGCTACGTGAAGGCAGCGCGACTGCTCGCGTTCCTGGTGCTCGCCGCGGCGTGCAAGGACACCACGGAGCCGCCGGTAGTCGTTCCACCCCACGACAATCACATCATCGATTCGACGATGATGGTTCCGGCCCCGACGCTGGCGGCTAGCGTGGCGATCCCACCGCAGTACGGCATCCACGACACCTTCATTCGTGACGGCATCGCCCTGGTTTGCGCCTGGAACAGCGGACTCATGCTCTACGACGTGGGGAACGGAATCAAGGGCGGCAGCCCTTCGAGCCCGGTCCTGATCTCCAGCCTCGTCACTAACGCCAACGGGGTCGCCGGCGGCGCCGCGGTGCACAACGCGTGGTGGTTTCACAATCCGGTGACCAACGAGAAGCGCTACGCCTTCGTCGGCCAGGAAGGCCCCGCCACCATTCCCAGCACCTCGAGCGGAGATATCCACGTGGTGGACGTGTCCGACCTGGCCCACCCGCAGGAGGTGGCGTTTTATCACATGAACACGTCGCCGGCCGCCGGCACGCACAACTTTTGGATGGACGAGCCCGCGCAAATCCTCTACGCGGCCTATTACAACGGCGGCGTCGTGGCGCTGGACGTGTCGGGCACCCTGAGCGGCGACCTCTCCTCCCGCGAGCTGGCGCGCTACCAGCCTTCGCCCACGTCGAACTTCGTCTGGGGCGTGCAGCTTTCCGGCGGATCGCTGTATGTCATCGACCTGTTGAACGGTTTCTATCAGCTCAAGTACGCGAATCGGGCCTTCACCACCGCGTCCGGCGGCGGCAATGTCCCCGAGCGGTACAGCTCGGACCTCTGGGTCACCGGCCAGTACGCCTATACCGGCACCTGGGGAGCGACCGGCAGGGCCGGCGTGTCCGGCAACACGCTGAAGACCTGGCGACTCAGCGCGAGCGGCGCGCCGGCGCTGGCGGATTCGCTGAGGTTCATCGGGGTCGGCACCATCAGTGACGTCAAGGGCACCGATGATGGAAGATTGCTGATCGCGAGCGCCGAATCGGGGCCGAACGGCGGAGTGTACGTCTTCAAGCTCACCGACCCCACCTTCCCCACGCTCGTGGCCAAAGTCCTGGTACAGGGCGGGGTGCACACCGTGAAGCTCGCGGACATCGGAGGCAAGCGATACGTTTTTGCCGCCAAGAATCCGGGCTCGGCTGGGCCCGCATTGCTGATCTATGACGTAGAGTCCCTGGCGCAGTAAGAGCGTGGGTTGGCCAACCCAACGCTACCGTCTACCGCGGTCCGGCGTCGTGCTTCGTGGAGCCGTGGTCCATCCCTCCGGCATGATGATCCTGCCGCTGGAACGCCATGAACTGCTCGATCGCCTGGAGCGCTTCCGGATCGTGGGTGACGATCCGTACCTCGCCGCCCCGCGGCAGTTCATGGTAGGTGTACGTGATCGCGCCGCGCTTCGCGGCCATCACCGAGGCGCCGGGGACCGGCTGCATGTGGACGAACGCGGGGGTCGTGAAATCGCCGGCCTTGAACGACTTGGTGATTCGCTGTAAATGCCGGCGGATTTGCGCGACGCCGGCGGGGTCGTCCACGTCACGTTGCAGTTCGATCCGCCCACCGTCAGGGAGCACATCGAACTGGTGTCTGGACGTGTACTGGTCCACGCCCATGGCCGTCTTTCCACGAGCCTGCATCGCCGCGAACGCGCTGTCGGACTGGCCCCGGGCCTGACCGGATTGGCCGGCTGCCTGGGCACTCGCCAGGGTTGGAAGGAGCGACGCCGCTAGTCCCAAGAGGAGAATCGCCGAACGGTGCTGCCACATATCGCCTCCTGCTGTTGTACATCCAGGCTTGCTTTCGTGGTGGCCGCTGCGGCAGCTTGGCCGAAGGTGCGGCCGACGGGCGCTCCAATATTACGCGGCTTCCGCAGGCCGCGAAGGAACCAAAGTCACCTCCCGACTCTGCGCGTAGTCCGTTCGTATGAGTGATCCGGCCAACCTCGACACCCTACCGCTTTTCGCCAGTCTGTCGGCGGAGACCCGCCGGCAGCTCGTAGCGCGTGCGGTCGAGCGCACGTTCCCGGTAGGCGCGGTGCTGTTCCATGCAGGGACCGAGCCCACGGGCATCTACGTCGTTCTCTCGGGCTGCGTTCGGATCGTGCGGTCGCGCGATGGGCGGCGCTACGTGGTGCATACAGAAGGCCCGGGCGGAACCCTCGCTGAGCTTCCCTTCTTCGAGGGCGGCAGGCTTCCGGCGACAGCCGTGGCGGCCGAGCCCTCTCGCTGCCTCATCCTCCCCCGCGAAGCTTTACGTGCCGCCATGCGCGACGACCCCGCGGTTGCGTGGCTCTTTCTGCGGCGCCTCTCCAGTCGCGTACGCGAGCTCGTCGAGCGCCTCGACCGCGCCTCGACCCAAGGGATTCCCGCCCGGCTTGCGGCATTCCTCCTGACCCGGGAGGAGTCAGCCCAGGGCGGGCCTTTCACGCTCGGGCTGACGCAAGCCGAACTCGCCGAGGAGCTGGGGACGGTACGCGAGGTCGTCGTGCGAGGACTCGGGCGTCTGCGGAACTCCGGCATCATGGGTTCGGCTGGCCGTGGGCGGTATGTGATCCGAGACGCCACAGCGCTGCGCGCCCTCGCGGAGCGCTGAGGCCGCCGGTGTCGCACCCCCACCACGCATCCTCAGGAACGCCATGAACCCATGGGGTAGGACACCACGAGGCATCCACGGTGCAAGCAGCACCAGGACATGAAGAAGGATTCCACTCAACGATAACGCTCGACCTCGAGCGGACGGAGTCAGCGACATGAACGCAGCACGAACGGCGCTCACCGCGGTGACCCTCATGGTGGCCGTGGCCGCGACACGGGTCCTGGCACAGGATCCCTTGGACTCGACGAAGAATCACGTCTCGGACACGATCAACCGGAGTGTCCAGCACTGGCACTTCGATGGTGACGTGTCGACCGTCAATCCCGGCAACCACAGTCTCACCATCAATGCGGACAGTATCCCGCAGGCCTACGGTGGTAAGACCACTCTACCCTACACCGCCCGGGATTCGAGCGAGCTCGCGAAATTCCATGTTGGCGATCGCGTGAACGGCGATCTGGTGGTTAGAAACAACCGGTCGTTTGTCGAGAACCTCAAGCTCGGCAGTACGCCCAGACCGGGCACTGCCATGAAGAAAGGCCCAGACGTTGGGATGCAGAAGAGCTCAGGCGGTGGAATGAAGAAGGAAACGATGGCGGCGCGGGGCGTCGACGGAAAGGCGGCGTACGACAAGAATTGCAAGTCTTGTCACGGGGTAAAGGGAATGCCTCCCGCGGCCTTGTCCAAACAGCTCAAAATCCCGAAGTGGGATGCCGCCTATCTCGCGGCGCGGTCGGATGACTCCCTGGTCCGCGTCATGAAGCAGGGTGGAAAGGTGATGAAGGGCTTCGAGGGAAAAATGACACCGCAGCAAATGGAGGCAGTGGCCAAGTACATTCGAGAAATGGTGGGCAAGCCGGCCTCCTAGGACCAACCGGTATCTGTCTGGCAGGGTCAGCCCCCGGAGCCGCTGTGGCGACCGGGGGCTGATTCATTCTCTGCCAGGTTGAGTCCACCGTGGGCGGGAACTAGATTCTCGGCCACTCGACGATTCTCGCTGAACGGCTTTTTTCGGAGTCCCGCCATGAGCACCGGATCCCTCGCTCTTCCCGCCGCGCTCACCGTCCTTTCCGAAGACGAGGAAATGTTCCGGAAGGCGGTGGGTGATTTCGCTCAGGCCGAAGTGGCGCCCCGCGTTTCCCAGATGGAGCGGAGCGCCCAGTACGATAAGGACCTGATTCCCAAGTTCGCCGAGCTCGGGTTGATGGGCATCGACGTGCCCGCGGAGCTGGGCGGTGCCGGCGGCACTTTTTTCATGGCGATGCTCGCGGTGGAAGAGCTGTCCGCCGTGGACGCGTCGACCGCCATCCTGGTGGACGTGCAGAACACCCTGGTCAATGCGCCGCTCCTGCTCTTCGCCAATGACGATCTCAAGCAGCACTACCTGCAGCAGCTCGCCGCAGGAAAGGTCGGCGCCTACGCCCTCTCCGAGGCCGGCTCGGGATCCGACGCGTTCGGGCTGCGTACCAGGGCGGAACAGAAGGGCGACCGCTGGACCCTCAACGGGCGGAAGCTCTGGATCACCAACGGCGCCGAAGCAGAGATCTACATCGTTTTCGCGAATACCGATTTTTCGCAGGGGTACAAGGGGATCACGGCGTTCGTCGTCGAGCGCGGGTTTCCCGGCTTCAGCGTCGGCAAGAAAGAAGACAAGCTCGGCATCCGGGCGTCCAGCACGACCGAATTGCTGCTGGACAACTGTGCGGTTCCCCAAGCCAACGTGCTGGGTGAGGTCGGCAAAGGCTACAAGGTGGCGATCGAGACCTTGAATGGCGGCCGGATCGGGATCGGCGCTCAGATGATCGGGGTCGCGCGCGGCGCGCTGGCAGCCACCTTCAAGTATGTGAAGGAGCGCCAGCAATTCGGGAAGCCGATCGGTGATTTTCAGGCGGTACAGTTCCAGCTCGCCCAGGCGGCCACCGACTTGGAGGCGGCCAAGCTCCTGGTCTACAACGCCGCCCGTCTGCGGGACGCGGGCCAGCCGTATACCAAGGAAGCAGCCATGGCCAAGCTGTTCTCCTCGCAGGCAACCGAAAGGGTGACCAGCCTCTGCGTGGAGCTGTTCGGGGGCTACGGCTACACCCGGGAGTATCCGGTGGAGAAGTTCTACCGGGACGCCAAGATCGGCACCATCTATGAAGGCACCAGCAACATGCAGCTGCAGACGATTGCGAAACTGCTGCTGAAGGACTAGGTGTCAGGTTTCAGGTGTCAGGTGCAAAGCCCTGAAACCTGGCACCTGGCACCTAATGTTCACGAGCCCCATTCAAGAGTCCCAGAAGGTCGCCTTCACTCAGCACCTCGAGTGCGTCCCGTCCCACCGGCAACGCCACATATCGTCGGGGCACCGATGAGCTCTTGCAGCTAAACTGTACCACCGGCCGGTGAACTTTGGGATTCAAATAGTCCGACGTGCGGCCGTGACTGATGATTTCGGCGATCCAGAGGCGTCCTTCCGGGTCGATAATTTCGCGCATGCGCTTTCTTAGGATAACGGCATGAAACCAACTTCGCTCGCCTTTCTCAAACGGCTTCTGGACGCTCCGGGACCCTCCGGGTTCGAGACGCTGCCCGCCAAGGTCTGGCGCGCCGAGGCCGAATCGTTTGCCAATCAGGTCACGTCGGACGTCACCGGCAACTCGGTGGCGGCGCTAAACCCCGAGGTGTCGCCCCGGGTGATGTTCGCCGGCCATATCGACGAGATCGGCCTCATGCTGGTCCACGTGGACGACGAGGGCTACCTGCACTTCGCCACCATCGGCGGGTGGGACGCCCAAGTTCTGGTGGGCCAGCGAGTGATCATCATGTCCAGGGGCGGCCCGGTGGAAGGCTTGATCGGCAAGAAGGCCATTCACCTCATCAAGAAGGACGAGCGGGACAAAGTCTCCCAGCCCAGCGATCTCTGGATCGATATCGGTGCCGCCAACAAGAAGGACGCGCTCAAGCGGGTGCGGGTAGGCGATCCGGCGGTCCTCGCTTCGGTGGCGATCGAGTTCCCCAACGGCCGGCTGGTGTCTCGCAGCATCGACAACCGGATCGGCGCCTTCGTGGTGCTCGAGGCACTCCGGCTGCTGGCCAGGAAAAAACCCAAGGCCGGTGCCTTCGCGGTCGCCACGGTGCAGGAAGAAATCGCCTGGGCCGGCGGCGGCGCGCGGGTAAGCGCGGTGCATCTCGATCCCAAGGTGGCCATCGTGGTCGATGTGACGCACGCGACCGATCATCCCGGCGTCGAAAAGAAGGAAGTCGGCGACTTCAAGCTCGGCGGCGGTCCGGTCCTCTCACGCGGCTCGGTCGTGAACCCGGTGGTGTTCGACATGCTGGTGGAAGTCGCGGAAGAGGAGGAGATTCCCTACACCATCCAGGCCGCGCCGCGCGACACCGGAACCGATGCGGACGCGATCTATACTGCGTCGCACGGGATCGCGACCGGGCTGGTGTCGGTACCGAACCGGTACATGCATAGTCCCAACGAGATGGTAGACCTGAAGGACCTGGAGCGGGTAGCCCAGCTCCTGGCGGCGTTCACCCGGAAAATCACCGAGAAGACCGATTTCACTCCCCGGTAGCAAGACCCCCGCAAGCCGGTCAACGAGAGACCAGACGACGCCATGAAGCGCCGCAAGTCCAAACGCGCCGGCAAGTCACCGCCGGCCAAATCGAAGAAGCCGCCGGCCACGCCTCGACCGGTGGGGGCCGCGGCCCACCCGGCCGACAACAGGCTCCGGCGGCTGGAGAAGATCGTCCAGACGATGCAACTCGGCGTGACTATCACGGACGCCGAGGGACGGATCCGGTACGTGAACCCGGCGGATGCGGCCATGCACGGGTACACGGTCGACCAGTTGATCGGGCAGGACGTCGGCATCTACGCGCAGCGAACGAACCGCCGGCCCCTGACCCGGGCCGAGCTGCTCGGATTCTCGAGTTGGCAGCGGGAAAGCACCAACGTGCGCAAGGATGGGAGCGTCTTCCCGGTGCGGCTCCTCTCCGACGTGGTGCTGGACGCAGCAGGCGAGCCGATCGGGGTCATCACGACCTGCGAGGACATCAGCGAGCGCAAGGTGGCCGAGCAGGCGCTGCGGGAATCGCGGGAGGAGCTGGAGCGGAGAGTCAGCGACCGGACCGCGGCGCTGGCGCAGGCGAACGCGGACCTCATGGCCCAAATCGCCGAGCGCCGGCTCGTCGCCGAGGCCCTGCGGGAAACCGAAGAGCGCTACCGGGACCTGGTAGAGCACAGCATGGGCCTGATCTGCTCCCACGACCTGCAGGGCGCTCTGCTCTCGATCAATCCGAGCGCCGCCCGCCTCCTGGGATACACGCCCGAGGAGCTGCTGGGCACGCAAATGGAAAGACTGTTGGTTCCCACCGCCCGCCCGCTGTTCCGCCAGTACCTGTTCACCATCCGCCATCACGGCGTAGCCAGCGGACTGATGCGAGTGCTGACGCGTGAGGGGAAAGAGCTGACCTGGGCCTACCGCAACGTGCTCCGGCGCCGGCCGGAAGGCGCCGACTACGTCGTGGGACATGCGGTCGACGTCACCGAGCAGCGACTGCTCGAGGCGCAACTGCGCCAGGCACAGAAGATGGAGGCGCTGGGGCAGCTCACCGCCGGCATCGCGCATGATTTCAACAATCTTCTGTCGATCATCCAGGCCAATGCCGAGCTGATCGCCAGCGCGCCGCCGTCGGACGAAGAGACACTCCAAAGCGGGGTAGCCGACATCCACGCCGCTGCCCGCCGCGGCGCCGAAATGATCCACAAGCTGCTCGCGTTCAGCCGCCGGGAAGCCGTCGCCCTCGAACCGATCGACCTCGGGCGGCTGGTCACCGAGACCTCCGCCATCCTGCGCCGCATCCTGCCGGCCAACATCGCGGTTCGCGTCACCGAGGAAACCGGGCTTGGCGTCGCGCGGGCGGATGCGGGAGCCGTTCAGCAGATTCTGCTCAACCTCGCCACCAACGCGCGGGACGCGATGCGCAGCGGCGGGTCGCTCACCATCGAGAGCGGGTTCTCGCGAATCGAGGAAGGATCCGAGAGCGCCCCGAGCTGGGTGGCGCCGGGCAATTACGTGGTCATCACCGTTCGGGATACCGGCGCCGGAATGGATGAGCAGACGCGAGCGCGAGTGTTCGAGCCGTTCTTCACTACCAAGCCGTCGGGACAGGGCAGCGGACTCGGCATGGCCATGGTCTACGGTCTCATGAAGCAGCACAAGGGGTATGTCGCACTCGACAGCGCGTTGGGCGCCGGCACCACCGTCAAACTCTACTTCCCGGCGGCAGAGGAGCGCCCCGCTCCCGCAGTGGAAGCCGCGTCGGCCTCTCAAGAGCTGCGGGGCGGCACCGAGACCATCCTGGTGGTGGAGGACGAAGAAGCGGTTCGCCGCTCGGCGCGGCGGGTGCTCGAAGCCTTCGGCTATTCCGTGCTGTTGGCCGTGGATGGACAGGACGCCATCGAGCTCCTCCAAGCGCGGAAGGAACCGGTCGCGTTGGTTCTCGCCGACGTGGTGATGCCGCGGATAGGAGGACTCGAGCTCCATGCCGAGCTACGGAAGGGAGGCAACCCGGTTCCCTTCCTCCTCATGTCTGCCTACGCCTCGCCAGACGTGCGTCAACGGATTCGGCTGGACGCCGAGCTACCGTTCGTACAGAAGCCGTGGACGATTCCCGCCCTGTTATCGGCGGTCAGAGAGGTGCTGGACGGCGGGCACTAGCCTTGCGAGCAGACCTCCGCCAACGCTAGACTGGGAATGGGGAGACGAGCCGGCAACTGGGTTCCGGCGAGCATTCTTGGTGGCGCTCTGCGCGTAAGGCGGGAAGAACAGTGACCCTTCGCGGTGTGGCACGGGTAAGCGCAATCGCGCTGGCGGCGGCGCTGGCGTTTGCCCCGCGCGCGCGGGCACAGCACGCAGGACGCGGGTTTCTCTTCCGGGAACCCCGGGGTGCGCTGGCCCTGCGCGGCGGTTTCGCGCTGGCGAGCGCGGGTAGCGACATCTTTTCGTTTACTACCAGCCAGCTCACCGTCAACCGCAGCGACTTCAACGCAGCCTCATTGGGAATGGACCTGGCGTTCCAACTCACCCCCCGGCTGGACGTCGCGTTGGGCGTTGCCTACGCTCGCGCCAATACGCCTTCCGAATTCCGTGACTGGGTGGATCAGAACGATCTGCCGATCAGACAAATGACCGCCTTCACGCGGATACCGGTCACCGCCAGCCTCAAGGCGTACCTCACCCCACGGGGCCGCTCCATCGGCCGGTTCGCCTGGATACCACGGTGGTTCGCGGTGTACGCTGGCGCTGGCGCCGGCGGCATGTGGTACCAGTTCCGCCAGCAGGGTGAGTTCGTCGACTTTGCGACGCTGGCCGTTTTCAACGACCGATTTGAATCCTCCGGCTGGACCCCGACGGCGCATGCGATGGTGGGGACCGAGATCTCGGTTGGAACGCGGTTCCTTCTTATCACCGAGATGCGATATGCCTACGCGAGAGCAAAGCTGAGTCAACGGTTCGCCGGCTTCGACCCCATCGATCTTGCTGGGGCCTCCGCGACCACCGGCGTGGCCGTTCGGTTCTGAGAGGATGGTCCCCATGGGCACTGGAACCCGTATCAGAACGATGCTGGGATCGCTGGTCGCCGTGTCGGTGCTCACCGGTTCTGCCCTTCGAACGGTGGCCGCGCAGGAGCCCGACATACGCTGGCAGGCCTGGATCGGGTGCTGGACGCCCACCGATTCCGCGTCTCCAGCGGCTGACCGCGAGGACCCCTCATCCCTCGTGTGCGTAACTCCTACCACGCAGGCTTCCAGCGTCCAGCTCGCGACCATCGATAGCGGGCAAATCGTGGCGCGGGAAATCATCGAGGTGAGCGGGGTCCGTTCGAGCGCGCGTGGCGGTTGTGATGGATGGGAACGTGCCGAGTGGTCGCCGGATGGCCGGCGGTTGTATCTGCAGTCTCGGCATGTCTGCTCCGGCGGCTTGATCCGTACGTCCCACGGGGTGCTGTCCATTACGGCGGACGGCGACTGGCTGGATGTTCGCGGCCTCGCGGCCGGTGGCAGCGCGGGTGTTCGGGTCATGCGCTACCGTCCGGTTGAAGCCACGTCTCTGAGGGACCAGCTGCCCGGCGACATGGTGACGGCTGTGGAACACGTCGCCTTTGAGGCCAGCGCCGCGCGGGTTGCTGCCGGACGCCGGCTCACCAGCGCGGAAGTGATCGAGGCGACGCAGAAACTGGACGCCGTCGTGGTGCGGGCGTGGCTGGCGGAAATAGGGCAACGGTTCGCGGTCGATGGTCATGAATTAACGAGACTCGCTGGCGCCGGCGTACCGAGCAGCGTGACCGATCTGATGATCGCGCTGTCCTATCCGGGGGCCTTCACGGTGAACCGCCGTTCGCACGAGACGGAGCTTCGGCCACCGGACAAGACTGAGCGGGTGACTGATACGGACAACGAATACGGGTACCCACCGCATCGTTCTTCATTCTGGGATCCGTTTGCCTACCCGGCGTATGGCTTTGGGTACCCGGGATACGGTTACCGGTATGGATATGGCTTCGGGAGCTACGGATGGTATCCCGGTGATCGCGTGATCATCGTGGTCGGCGCGGGAACGCCGAGCTCCACGGAGCCAGGGAACACCGAGTCCGCCGGCAAGGTGGTGAAGGGA
>JACQVB010000106.1 GCA_016209985.1 Gemmatimonadota bacterium
AACAGGGGATACGACAGCCCGATTCCGACGCTCCAGTTCGCGGCACCCGCATTGATGGAGGCGCTGGCGGCCGACCAGTCGTAGGCTCCGGTAATGCGCAGGGACGGCAGGTAGGCCGCTCGCGCGGCGCTGGCGGCGGCAGCCGCGAGCCCCGCGTCGGCGGTGGCCGCGCGCACACTTGGCGCTTCCTGCAGCACCAGCGCCCGCAGATCCGATTCCGCGATCGCAAGCGGCCGCGGCGCAGCGTCCATGATCGGTTCGGGGCCGATCGCCCCATCGGCGCCGACTATCCGACCCAGTGCGAACGCCGTCACGCGCTGCTGGCTGCGGCCCTCCGCCAACAACCTGCGCGCCTCGGTCAGCGCCAGGCGCGCGCGCAACGCGTCCGAGGGAGCAGCCACCCCGGCCCGCACGCGGCGCTCGGCTGCGACCAGCCCGTCCTCCGCACGGCGGACCGCAGCCTCGGCGACGCGCACGACGTCATCCGCTTGGAGCGCATCGAAGTACGCCCGCTTCGTCACCAACACCACCTGGAACCGCTGCTCCAGGAGCCGGGCGTCGGCCGCGCGCTGCTGCGCGCCCGTGCGGCGGAGGTCCGCAATCCGGCGGCCGCCGGTGAAAAGATCAAGGCTGCCGCTCAGTCCGGCACTGTAGGTCTGAGTCCCACCTGGGACAGCAGCTCCGAGGCGGTCGGCGCTGGCAAACGCGGCACCGGTGCCGAGCGAGAGGGTCGGCAGGAACGCGCCAATAGCGACCCGGCGGGCCGAGCCGGCGTTGTCCACGGCGCCGAGCGCCTGCGCCATTTGTGGGCTGGCCCGCAGCGCACGCCCCATGGCTTGGTCGAGCGTCACGCGCTCGATCACCCACTCCTCCACCGGAGGAGCGAGCGGCTCCTGCGCCGCCACCCTCAGCGATGGGGCCACGATCATGGGCGCGAGCAGTCCGAAAAGGGCCGCAGCGGAGCGCCGATTTACACTGGGTGTCATGGGTTCCCCTTCCTTTGGACCTACTCCGCTCGCAGGGCGTCGATCGGCTCGAGCCGAGCGGCCTGGAGCGCGGGATAGAAACCGAAGAGCGTGCCAATGGCTGCCGACGCACCGAGCGCCAGGGCGGCAGGTTCCCAGGAGAGCGCCGCCGCCCAGGCGCCGAAGCGGGCGACCGCGTATGCGCCACCCACCCCGACGAGCAGGCCAGCGCCGCCGCCGGCTGCGGCGACGATCAGCGCCTCCGCCAGGAACTGGCTGGCGACGTCGCGCCGCTTCGCGCCCACCGCGCGGCGCAGGCCGATCTCGTGCCGGCGCTCGCGAACCGAGATCAGCATGACGGCGAGGATACCGATTCCCCCCACGAGCAATGAAATCGCGGCGACGCTGCCCACCAGGGAAGTCATGGTGCGGGCAGTCCCCCGCTCGGCGGCGAGGATGGTCGCCTGGTTTTCGATGGTGAAATCGTCCCGCTTGCCTGCTCGGTCCAACCGATGGCGCTCTCGCAGCAGCGCCCGGATGTCGGCCTCGGCCACGTCCAGCGCCCCGCTCCCGCGGGCCTGCACGTAGATGCTCGCCACGTAGATCACGTTGAGCACCCGACGCATCGCCGTGGCCAGCGGGATGTAGATGACATCGTCCTGGTCCAGGCCGCTCTGGTCCACGCCCTTGGGAGCCGCCACGCCGATCACCTCGAAGGGGACGCGGCCAATCCGCATGGCGGCCCCGATGGGATCCCGTCCAAGGAACAGGTTCGCCACGACCGTCGGGCCGACCACCGCAACGCGGCGCATGCCCCGTTCCTCGGTCTCGTCGTACACGCGGCCCGCAGCGAGGCCGATGTTCCGGATACCGAATCCACCGGGCGCCAGGCCGACCACCATCGTGTTGGCGGTCTCCTCCTCCCAGCGAACGGTCATCTTCTTGCTCTGCGCCCCCGCCGCCCGCAGCACCGAGGATGATGCCTCCACGATCGCCTCCGCGTCGGCGGGCGTGAGCGTGGTGACCGCCGTGCCCTGGCGCTGGCGGCCGGCCGTAGGCAGCGCTTGCCCCGCGTTCACCACCAGCAGGTCCGTCCCCATGGCCTGGATCCGCTGCAGGACGCTGCGCTCCGCGCCGCGACCGGTGGCGACCATGATCACCACGGCCGCCACCCCCACCACGATCCCGGATGTGCTGAGCAGGGTCCGAAGCTTGTGCTCTGCCAGGATCTCGATGGAGAGTCGGAAGTTCCTGGATCGCTTCATGCCAGCGCCTTGATCGGGTCGAGACGCGCCGCCCGGCGTGCCGGCTGGATGCCGAAGCCGAGCCCGACGGCCAGCGCGGCCGCGGCGCCGATGGCCACCGGCGCCCAGGTGAGCGCGACCGGCATGCCGATGGTGGCGCCGAGCCCCAGCGCCACCGCCCAGCCGAAAGCCGTGCCGAGCAGCATGCCCAGGAGCGTGATGGCGAGCGACTCGGCCAGGAACTGGTGCAAGACATCGCGCTCGCGGGCGCCGAGCGCCCGGCGCAGCCCGATCTCCTTGCGGCGCTCGTTGACGGACAGCAGCAGGATGTTCATCAGCACCATCCCGCCGACCAGGAGGCTGAGCCCCGCCAGCGCGGTGAGAAGCCGCGTCAGCGTGCCCTCGATTCCGCTCACCGCCTGGGTGACATCCGTTTCCGAAACGATCGCGAAGTCGTCCTCCGCGGGCGGCGTGATGTGATGACGCTCGTGCAGCAGCGCCTGGATCTCGTCCGCGGTCGCCTGGCTCCGTCGCGGGTCCGACAACTTGACGCGGATGGAAGCCAGGTGCTCCTGGTTGAACACGCGGCGCAGCGCCGTGGTGAGCGGGATCACGACCCGGTTGTCCATGTCACCGCCCATCGGGCTCGTGCCTCGCACAGCGAGCACGCCGACGACCTGGCAGCGGACGTTGTCGAGCTGAAGCGTTTGACCGATTGGGTCGAGGCCGCCGAACAGGTCGCGTTCGATGGTCGCCCCGATCACGCAGACGCGGGCCATCGTCAGCATGTCCTCCTCGCTGATCGCCCGGCCCCGCTCGACCGGCCAGTCCCAGGCGGCGTGCCAACTCGGCTCGACACCGAGAACGGTGCCGAAGGCCTGCGCCGAACCGGCTTTGATGGACGCCCCCCGCTTCACGGCCTGGGACGCCGCGATGTCCACGCCGCGAACCTGCGCCCGGATCGCGTCCGCGTCTTGCGGCGTCAGGGTGACCACGCCCTCCTGCGGCATCGAATGGCCGCGACCACCGCCGGCGTTCACCATCAGCGCGCCGCTGCCGAAGCCGGCCACCCGGCTCATGACGTTCGCCTTGGCGCCGGCCCCGGCAGCCATGACCACGACCATCGCGGCGACGCCGATCAGCGTGCCGAGCATCATGAAGAAGCTGCGCAGCTTGTGGGCACCCATGGATCGGGCGCCCTGTCGGGCAATACGCGTGATCCTCATGGGACCACCTCCGCCTCTGGTTGCTGTGCTCCCGCTGCCCCTTCGCTTGCCGCCAGGGTCTCGAGGCCGGCGTCGGCGTCGCGGGGCTCGGGCACCCGCCGGTCGTCCGCGATGCGGCCGTCCCTCAAGACGCGGATTCGGTCCGCGTGCTCGGCGACTTGCTCGTCGTGAGTGACCACGATGATCGTCCGCCCCTGCTGGTGGAGCCGCTTGAAGACGGACAGAAGCTGGAGGCCGCTCTGCCGGTCCAGATTGCCCGTGGGCTCGTCGGCGAGCAGGAGCGCCGGGTCGTTGATGAGCGCTCGCGCGACGGCCACCCGCTGTTGCTGCCCACCGGACAGCTCGTTGGGCCTGTGGTCCATCCGATCGCCGAGCCCCACGGCCTCGAGCACGCGACGCCCACGGGCCTCGGCGTCGGCAGGGTAGTCATCGGCATAGATGAGTGGCAGCAGCACGTTCTGGAGCGCGGTGGTGCGCTCGAGCAGATGGAACTGCTGGAAGACGAAGCCGATCTTCCGGTTGCGCAGGGCCGACAGGCCGTCGTCGTTCAGCCCGGCCACGTCCACGCCGTCCAGCCGGTACACCCCGGCGCTGGGTGTGTCCAGGCCGCCCAGGAGGTGCATCAGGGTGCTCTTGCCGGTGCCCGAGGCGCCCATGATGGCCACGTACTCACCGGCCGCCACGCTGAACGAGACGTCTTGGAGCGCCCGCACCTGCCCGGCGCCCTCGCCGTAGGTCTTGCTGACTCTATCGAACTCGATCATGACCGTTCTCCGGATTATTGGGGCCGCCGCGACGTGTCAGTCGCCGGCGGGTCGAGCAGAATGCGATCGCCCTCGGCGAGCCCGTCGGTCACCTCGATCGACTCGCCGTCTTTCCATCCAACGCGGATCTCTCGCACGTCGAAGGTGCCCCCGTCGTCAAGCAGGTAGACCACCGTCCGGCCGTTGACGCGTTTGACCGCTTCGGCCGGGACGGCCAGCACGCCGGCCCGTGCGCCGAGCAGCAGGGCGACGCTCGCGGTCATCTCCGGGCGCAGCAGCCCGCGATAGGGTGTGGTGATGGAGAGCACCACGTCGTAGTTGACGACGTTGTCCTGGATCACCGCCTTCGGGTAAATGGCCGTGACTTGGGCCTCGAAGTCACGGCCGGGGAACGCATCCACCGTGAAGGTGGCTGACTGGCCAGGCTCGACCTTGCCGATGTCCACCTCGTCCACGAAGGCGTCCACCTGAAGCCGGTCGAGATCCACGATGGTGACGAACGTCGGGGCGCTCAGCCCGGTGGCGACGGTCTCGCCCTCCTGGGTCGAGATCGAGCCGACCACGCCGGCGATGGGCGCGCGGATGGTGGCATAGGAGAGGCGGACCTCGGCTTCCCGGACCGCGGCGCGCTGAGACTCCAGCTGCTTTTGCGCGAGCAGGACTGCCGCTTGGGCGACTTCCCGCTCCTTAGCCGCCTGGTCCTTTTGCTGCTGCGAGGCTACTTGAGCCTCCAGCAGCTCGGACTGTCGCTCGAAATCCAGTTCGGCGAGGCGCGCGCGCGCCTCGGCATCCGCGACCCGCGCTTCCGCAACAGTGACCTCCGCCCGCGCCCGGTCCACGGCCGCGAGCAGGTCGTCCTTCTCGAGCTCGGCGATCACCTGACCGCGCACGACCCGGTCGCCCACGTTGGCGTGCAGCCGCACCACCTTGCCGGGGATGCGGGCACCGACCTTGACTTCCGCGCCGACCTCCGGCCGGACCGCTCCGGTGGCGAGGACGGTTGCCGAGAAGTCGCGCCGGATGACGCGGGCGTCGGCCGGCCGGCTCTCGGCGCTGGGCGAGTGGCCCAGCACGCGGGGCAACACAGCCGCGGCCGAGAGAACGATCAGAACCGGGATCCCCCACTTCAACCATCGTTTCATCTGGCGCTCTCCGCGTTGCGGTGCATGTGCGCCTGCTTGGGCGGCGCATGTGCGCGTTCTTGCTACAAAGACACGAGGAGGCACCGTAGTGTTGGCGAAGCGCGCCGCTTCGGCCTGGCTACCTCGGTGACATAGGCCTTGCTAGGCCTGGCGCGGCAGACACGGCTGGATACATTCGGGACCGGAGGAGGCGACCCACGGCCGCCGGACGCATGGGCCCAACGGCCGGTGCGCGGCGCTCGATCGCAGGGGCGGTGCTGTTCGGCCCGCTGGGCGTCGGCGTGCTGTCGGTGTTGGCGCCCCATGTCATGGGATACTTGGTTGCACTTGTCTGCTTCACCGTGGCGGTGAACGCGGGGCGCTATTTCCTGGTGCGCCGGCAGCGAGATGAGTGAGACGCGGCGGCGCTTCCGGGCGACGCACCAGAAAAAGGCAGCTCAGCCGATTCCGTAGCGCTTCAACTTCTCGTACAACGTCCGCTCGCCGATCCCCAACCGCTCGGCAGCCTTGCGGCGATTCCCCCCGACGTCCTCCAGCGCGTGGCGAATCGCCTCCCGCTCGATCTTCTCCATGGTGCGCCGCTGGGGGTCGCCTCCCGACACCGCCGCCGACACTTGGAGGTCCTCGCCCCGCACCACGTCGCCATCGGCGAGGATGACGGCGCTTCAAAGCGTTCGCTAGCTCGCGCACGTTGCCGGGCCACGCGCCCTCACGAATGCGATGCCGCGCGACCTCATCCAGCTTGAGCGGCGGCCGCCCAAGCTCGGCGCTGATGCGGGCCATCAGCGGCTGCCTCCGCGAGCGTCCGGACCAGCTCCCCGGCGCTGGAGAACCGCTCGGCCGGATCCTTGGCCAATGCTTTGCGGATCACGTTCTCGATCCTGCCGTTGAGGCCGGCCCTCCCGCCGATCGGCGGCGGCGCCGCTGTGACCTGCTGAGTCAGGATGCTCCGCGCGGTCGGGCCGTCGAAGGGCGGCCTGCCCGCCAGCATCTCGTACACCACCACGCCCAAACTGTAGACGTCGCTCCTCGGACCGAGCTCGGGCTCGCCCGCCGCTTGTTCGGGAGACACGTAGTGCGGCGTCCCGAGGACCACCCCCGGTCCCGTCTCGCGTGAGCCGTGCGCCACCGCCCTCGCGATCCCGAAGTCCGATAGCAGGCTCCGGCCGGTCGCGGACTCAAGCAGGATGTTGTCAGGCTTCACGTCGCGATGGATCACGCCGGCCTGGTGGGCGAAGTCCAGGGCGTCGGCCACGTCGCGGGCGACCCGCATCGCCTCCGGGAGCGGGAACGGCCCGCGACGGCGGACGGCCGCGGACAGCGACTCGCCCGCCACCAGCGGCATCACCAGAAAGGGTACATCACGCTCTCGACCCACGAAGTAGACCGGCACGATGTTGGGGTGAAAGAGGCGAGCTGCGGTACGAGCCTCGCATCGGAAGCGCTCCGCGATCTCTTCCACGGCGCCCAGCTCGGGGCGCAGGACCTTAACCGCGAGCCAGCGCTCGAGGTTCCGGTCGCGGACCCGGAACACGACGGCGTACCCGCCCTGCCCGATCGGGTCCTGGACCTGGTAGTCGGGGCCCAGCGCTCGGCCGACCTCAAGGGCCAGCCCCTTGACCGGATCGCCGTTGAGCGATGCATTCCCGGGGACTTGACCCCGCGCTTCCAGGGCGCGCGAGACCAGGATACGGAGCTCGGTCGGCCCGCTGATCGGTTTCTCCAGGTAATCATGCGCGCCGAGCTTCATCGCCTCGACCGCCGTCCCGACCGTCCCGTAGGCGGTGAGAACGATGACCTTCAGGTCAGGCCAATCACGGCGGGCTTCCCTCAGCAGGTGGATGCCGTCGAGGGCCCCTGGCATCTTGAGGTCGGTGAACATGACGTCGAACGGCCGGGCACGCAGCAGATCAAGCGCTTCGGCACCGCTTGCCGCCTGGGCGATCTCGTGACCCTGAGTGGCCAGGCTCTCGAGCATGAACTCCCGAATCCCCGCCTCGTCGTCCACCACCAGGATCGCTGCCATACGCCTACGTGTCCTTGCGCGGAAGTTCCACCCGGAACACCGCGCCTCCCCCTTGCGCGTTGGCGGCTTCGATGCACCCGCCATGCGCCTCGACGATCCGCCGTGCGACCGGGAGGCCCAGCCCGGTGCCGGTGGTGCGAGTGGTAAAGAAAGGATCAAAAATCCGCTCTTCGCTCCCAGCCGGCAGCCCGGGCCCGAAATCGTGGACAATGAACACCAGGGTGCCGTTCTCCAGCGCAACGCGAGCTTGCGGAGGTCGCTCCGGTGGCGAGGCTTGCGTTGCGTTGCGGAGTAGGTTGACCAGAACCGCCTGCCCGAAGCGCCGCTCGTCCAGGAGCCAGCGGTCCGGCGCCTCCGCGCCGTCAATCTCGATCCCGGCGTCCGGCAGCTCGGCGGCAGAGGCTCGGAGCAGCGCCGCCGGATCCACCGGACGCAAGTCCATGGGCCCGGAGCGGACGAAGTCGAGGAGATCGGCGGTCAGCGCCTCCAACCGCGTCGCTTCTTCCACCACACGCGCGGCTTTCTTGTGTGCGGCGGCGTCGTCTCGCAACCGTTCGACCAGGAGTTGGGCGTGGCCTTTGAGCGACGCTAGCGGATTGCGAATCTCGTGCGCCAGCACGGCCGCCATCTCACCCAACGCCAACAGCCGGCGCTGCTCCTGGGCGCGACGCTCGTTCTCCTCGATGCGCTGCGACATCCGCCAGAACAGGAATCCGGCAGCCATTAGAACCGCTGCCACGATCCCGGCGACGAAGAGCGAGCGGCGTGCGCGGGCTACCAGGTCGGCGGCCACTACCGGCTCGAACTCGAGGACCAGGCCGGGCGGCGTGAACCCAGGCCGGAACCGCTCCAACAACGATCCCAGGCGTGGTCGCGGCGGTGGGAAATAGACGCGAATGCGCGAGTCCAATCGTACGAACCTGGGGTCGCTGGACGCGGGGAGCACTTCGAACGGCACCGGCGATGCCTGCCCGCCGCTGGCGACGACGACGCCATCCGTACCGACCACCCAGGCGACGTATCGTAAGCCCGCATCTTGCAGCGAGGCTACCAGGCTGTCGAAGTCGGCCCGAGGCCCCTCAGCCCCCGGGTGGGTGGTGGCGAAGAGGACGTCACGAAGCGTATGGGCTTCACCTCGAATCAGGTCATCCGACGCGCGACTCGCGCTCCGGTAGCTGTTCCACGCGCCGGCGATCACCGCCACGCACAGCGTCAGCGTGGTGACCAGCCAGCCCCAGCGTGCCCACCTCTTCCGCCGTCCAATCCCGCTCACGTGAGGAAAGCTCCTCTGGCTTTCTCCGAAACGTGCGGTGCAGGTTGCGAGTCCTTCAGCGGAAACCGCTTCAGGATCTCTCGCGTCACCTCGACGATTCGCTTCTCCATGCGGGATTGGTCGTTGATCACGCCCGAAACGTCGCTCTGGCCCCAACCGCGCCAAATGATCTGCTTGGTACGCGCGTCCGCCACGTCCAGCGCCAGGGTCCCTTCCTCGTACTGAACCGCCGCCGATTCGTAGCCATACCCTGCCTCTGCGTCGGTGCGATATGTGTCCTCCTTGCCATACCCCGCCTCTGCGTCGGTGCGGCATATGTCCACCTTCTGCTGAACCGACGCGTGGTAGTGGAGCAGGAGGTCTGGGTTCTCTGCCTCCCGCCGATAGCCCTTGGCAGCAAGTTCGCGTTCCACCGAGGCGCGCACGTGGGAGTCGAGGAACGGATTGTTGTCCAGCCGCGGATCGCCGGTCGGGAGTGCATCCCGGGGCGCCCAGTCGTACGTGCGGTATCGCGAAAAGTCGGCCCCCGGTTGGATGTGGGAACTGACAGTCAACGGGACGCAAGCGGCGATCGCAGCGCTCAACATCAACCATCCCAGTAGCCTCATGGTGACCTCCTCCGATACGAACCGGAACCTAGGAGAGCACAGATCTCTCCCGAAGTCGTGGTGCAGGGGTTCGAGTCCTTGGTTGGGAAGACACGAGGAGACGCCGTAGTGTTGGAGGGCCGGGCCAGGTCGGGGCTGGTCCGCCCCGAGGGCAATGCGACCACCTCGCGCGGCAGGCACGGCTGGATACATTCGGGACTGGGGGACCCGATCCGTGGCCACCGGACCCAGGGGCCCAACGGTTTCCGACCCTCCCGTGTCATCTCTGCATGGAGGAGGATGCTGGACTCGGACGCGCGACTGGTGGCTCGCAGCCGCGGCGGCGATCCGGAGGCCTTCGGGCGCCTGGTCGAACGCCACATGCGGACTGCCTATGTCGTGGCCCTGTCAGTCTTGCACGAGCCGGCCGACGCAGAGGACGTGGCACAGGAGACGATGGTGACGGCCTGGCAAAGACTGGATCAGCTCGACGATCCCGGCCACTTCCGGGCCTGGCTGCTTCAGATCGCGCGCCGCCGGGCTCTCAACTTCCGGCGCGACGAGTCAGCGCGGCGAGGCGTCCCGCTGGAGCTGGCGGAGGCGGTGGCGTCCGGCGCGGCGACCGACAGGGAGGTCATGCGACACGAGCTGGGGGCCCGGCTGCTCCGCGCCATGGAGGGGCTCACGGAGGCGGAGCGAACGGTCCTCCTCCTTCACGACCTCGACGGACTCAAGCACCGGGAGATCGCCGCGAGCTTGGAGCTCCCGGCTGGAACCGTCCGCTACCATCTGTTCAACGCTCGACAAGCCGTCCGGGCGCGGTTGACGGACGAGAAGCAGGAGGACAACGATGCGTGACAATCCACTCGATCTGACGCCGCTCGACCCATCCCAGGACCGAGAGCGCTGGCGCGGGATGTTGGACGCCGTGATGCGGCAGGTCGAGCCATCCATCCGCTCACGGGCCGCCGTCGCGCCGACGGTGCTCGAGCTGATTCGGGGCTGGGCCCGTGTCGCGGTACCCGCCGCCGCGGTGATGGCGGCGCTGGCCCTCGGGATCAGCCAGGTGCCGACGGGTCCGACGGGTCCGGTTCTGGCACGGACGGATCCGGTGGAGCAGTGGCTCGTGGGCGAGGTCGCGATCCCTACCTGGCTCCGCGCGGAGCGGCCCCCGACCCCGGCGGACCTCTTGCTTGCCTCAGGAGGCATACGATGACGACGCCGATCAGCACCGGGCGCCGAGCGCGCCTGGCCGCGGCAGCCGTTCTGGTGGCCACGTTCCTGCTGGGTGGGGTAGCGGGCGCAGGGCTGGACCGCGCTCTCCCCGGCGCCGACGGGTCTGACCGCCAGGCGGCGCTGTGCAGCGGAGGCATGGGCCAGGGCGCCCAAACACCGCTGGTCCGGCACCTCGATCTGACGCCTGAGCAACGGCCGCAGATCGAGAAGGTCGTCGCCCACTGGCATCCGCAGATGCAGGCGCTCTGGCAGGAGTTCCAGCCGCGGGTCAACGCCCTGATGGATTCAGCCCGCGTGGAGATGGACGCGATTCTCACACCCGAGCAGCAGGCCCGGCGCGATTCCTTGCGCGCGGCGTGTAGTGGCGGGCTGCAGGGGCCCCAGCCTCACGCCGTCCGGTAGATTCGGTGGGCCAAATGACCGAACTCCGGGACCGCCTCCAAGCGACATTAGGCGACGCCTACCGCCTCGAGCGCGAGCTAAGCCGGGGGGGATGAGCCGGCTGTTCCTTGCTTGCAGCGTCTGGGAACAAAGGTACCTTCCCCAAAGCAGGCTGGGTCGATCAACACCCTAGCGTAGCGCAGCGGCCAGGGCACTCTCTCCATGGCACAGGTTGTTTTTCTCAGGGGCGTCAACGTGGGCGGGCATCGCACCTTTCGGCCCACGCTGCTGGTCCAACAACTGAAGCGCTACGAAGTGGTCAACATCGGGGCGGCGGGAACCTTCGTCATCCGCACGCCCGCCAGCCAGTCGCAGCTCCGCGCGGAATTGCGCCGCCGACTGCCCTTGGAAACCGAAGTCATCATCTGCCAGGGCCGCGACCTGCTCAAGCTCGCATCCCGCAATCCGCTCGGCGACCAGCCGATGGGCTCCGACGTGGTTCGCTTCGTGAGCATCCTGGCGAAACGCCCGGCGCTGGTGCCGTCAATTCCGATGAGCCTCCCTCCCGACGGAAAGTGGCTTTTGAGAATCCTGGCAGTTGAAGATCGATTCGTGTTGGGGCAATACCGGCGGCAGATGAAGGTGCTGAGCTATCTCGGAAGCATCGACCGGATTTTCGGCGTACCGGTCACGACACGCAATTGGAATACCATCACGGCAATCATCAAGGTGCTACGACACCCCTCCGCGCCTCCAGCAATTCATCCACCGCGTTACAAATCGCCCAAGCAGCCTCCAGCGCGTTCGTAAGCCTCCCCCGCTCGACACACCTGGCCTTTCACGCGACGCTGGTCGATCGGATGGGAGCGACGCCTTTGATGAGCAGCCACAACGCGAGCGGAATCTCGAACGCGGCCATCGGTAACCACATCAACTGAGTGGCGGAGCCACCGAGAACTCCCGCGAGCTGCAGCGGAAGCCCCACCACGAGCAGGATCGACGCGAGGACGCCTAGCCAGGCCAGTGCGACGGGAATCATCCGGCCGCGGAGCAGGAGCCAGGAGAACAACGTGCTGCCCACGGCGAAGAAGGTCGCGCCGACGATCGTCTTCCACCCCGCCCCCTTTAGAAGCAGCGCGCCGAGCGCGTAGGCTGCCGCGGGGTCGGGCGCATCCGCTCCGCCGCGTTCGGTCGCAAGCCACAGCAGTCCCACTGTCGTCACCGGAAACGCACCCAGCACGCCGCCCCCTGCCGAGCCTCCAGCAACTCATCGAGCCGGCGGCCGCCCTATAGACTCCTGCCCGCCAGGGCCTCGAGCTCCGCGCGAGCGACCTCGAAGTCATAACGGGCTGTCACCAGCGTCCGCTCGGCCTGGGCCACACCAAGCTGCGAGGTCGTGAGGTCCAGGATGGTGGCCGTGCCGACCCGGTATCGCTCCTGCTGCACGCGGAGGTCTTCCCGCGCGACTTGACCCGCCTCGCTTGCCAACGCGATCTCCTCCTCGGCCAGCTTCAGCACCGCGAGCGCCCGTTCCAGCTCCCCGCGCGCGGCCCGCGTCGCGTCGTCCAGGCGCCGCCGTGCGACATCCGCCTCGACCGACGCCCGCTGCGTCGCGTCCTCCCTCCGGAAGTTGTCGAACAGGGGATACGACAGCCCGATTCCGACGCTCCAGTTCGCGGCACCCGCATTGATGGAGGCGCTGGCGGCCGACCAGTCGTAGGCTCCGGTAATGCGCAGGGACGGCAGGTAGGCCGCTCAAGCGC
>JACQVB010000107.1 GCA_016209985.1 Gemmatimonadota bacterium
CACGTCCACTCCCGTGCCCATCAGCTCGCGCCGCAGGCTGTCGGAGAGTCCCTCCAGCGCGAATTTCGACGCGGCATACGAACTGGCAAACGGCAGGGCGATCCGGGCAGAAACCGAGCTGAGGTTCACGATGCGGCCGCGCGCGGCCCGTAACATCGGCAGAAACACCTGGGTCATCGAGACGACCCCGATGACGTTTACCTCGAACGTTCGCCGTACCTCTTCCAGATCGATCAGCTCCACCGGGCCCAGCCCCGGCATTCCGGCGTTGTTGACCAGCCCCACCAGCGGCAGATCGCCCAGGGCGCGCGCGACCGTGTCGTAGGCGCGCACCACGCTGGAGCGGTAGGTGACGTCTACGATGAGGGGGACGGCGCCGGCCGCTTGCACCGCGGGAGCATCCTTGCCGCGCCGCACGGTGCCGAACACGGCAAATCCGGCGGCGAGCAGCTCGCGCGCCGTCGCCGCCCCGATTCCGGTGGACACGCCGGTGATGATGACGCCGCCTCTGGTCACACCGGCGGTCCGCTTCATAGACAGGTCTCTTCCACGCCTCTAAACTAGCGCCCATGGCGCTCACCTTTCGACAGCGGGTCTTCCTGGGACTGGTCGGGTTGGGCACGCTTCCACTCGCGGGGGCGCTCCTGGTGCTGGCGCTGGAGATTCGGGGGACCGGATCTGCCGCAGGTCCGGCACGGGCCGCGCTGGAAGAAATAGCCGTCACCGGCCGCGCGCTGATCGCTTCCATCGATACCCTGGTGATCGGCGCGCCGGCGCGTGCGGCCCTGCGGGCGCACCAGGAATCCATCGCCCGCCGGACCTCGCTCGCCCGGCGCGCCGAGCTGTTGAGCCGGGTAGCCACCGGGGCTCTCGGCGGGTTCATCCTCGCGCTGGCCGCGGTGGTGGTGGTCGCCTCGCTCACGCTCGCGCGGAAATGGTCGGGCTACGCTTCGGCGCCGATCGAAGAGCTGGTGCGCTGGGTGCGCCGGATCGAGCAGCGCCAGCCGTTGCCGCCGACCGTCCCCAACGGCGGGCCACCGGAGTTCGACGCACTGAGACAGGCGCTGCGCGAGATGGCGGCGGCGCTGGAAACCGCGCGGGCGCGCGAGTTGGAGCGCGGACGGCTGGAAGCGTTCCGCGAAACGGCACGTCATCTCGCCCACGAGATGCGGGGTCCGCTTTCCGCCGCGCGGCTGGCCCTGCGCCAGTTCGGCGACGCGGCGGCACCCACCCGGACCGCGTCGGCGATAGAAGTGCTGGAGCAAGAGACCGCGCGCCTGGATCAGCTGGCCAGGGAATTCGCCGAGTTCGGAAAGCTCCCCGAGGGTCCGGCGGCGGATATCGACGTCGCGGAATTGCTGGACAACGTGGTCGCGGCGACGGTCCCTTCCGAGGTCCCGCTGACGCGTCGGGTCGATTCGGGTCTCCTGGTGCGGGGGCACTACGAGCCGCTCCGGCGCGCGATCCAGAATCTGCTGAAGAACGCGGTGGAAGCGGGCGGCGGCATCGACGTCCGGGCATGGCGCGCCGCCGGCACGGTGACGATTGCGGTCAGCGACGGCGGACCCGGCGTGCCGCCGGAGCTTCGCGAACGGATCTTCGAGCCCTATTTCACGACCAAGGCCGCGGGCACCGGACTCGGGCTGGCACTGGTACGCCAGACGATCGCGGCGCACGGAGGAACGGTGCAGGTGGACGCCACGGCCAGCGGCGGCGGCGCCCAGTTCGTGGTCACGCTGCCGGAGGTGACATGAGCGGGCGGGTACTCGTCATCGATGACGAAGGCAACATCCGCCGGATGCTCGCGGCACTGCTGGAGGCGGAGTCCTACGAGGTCCACGAGGTCGCAAGCGGCGTCGACGCGGAGGGCGCCTGCGAGGCGGTCGAGCCCGACGTCATTCTTCTCGATCTGGTCATGCCGCCCGGCCCCGGTGGGCTCGAAGTACTGGAGCGGCTCGGCCAGAAGCACCGTGACATCCCCGTCATCATGATGAGCGGCAAGGCGACGCTGGTTGACGCGGTCCGTGCCACCAAGCTTGGCGCCTTTCAATTCCTCGAAAAGCCGCTCACCCCCGAGACCGTCATCGTCACGGTAAAGGCGGCGCGAGACCTGGCACAGGCCAGGGCCGAAGCGGCGGCCTTGCGCGCTCAGCTTGGGGATGGAGACACGATCGTGGGGGCCAGCCCGCCCGTCGAGGGCATGCGACGGATGATCGCTCAGGTGGCCGGCACTGGCGCCCGGGTGTTGATCATCGGCGAATCGGGAACCGGCAAGGAGTTGGTCGCCCGCGCCATTCATGTGCAGAGCGAGCGCCGGGCGCGACCGATGGTGAGCCTCAATTGCGCGGCGGTGCCCCGGGAATTGGTCGAGAGTGAACTGTTCGGGCACGAGCGAGGGGCATTCACGGGAGCCACTCAGCGGCGGCGGGGGCGCTTCGAGCTGGCCGATGGAGGGACGCTCTTCCTGGACGAAGTGGGCGATCTCGCCCCGGCGGCACAAGCGAAGCTCCTGCGAGTGCTCGAAGACGGCGTGATCCAGCGCGTCGGCGGTGAACGGGATATCAAGGTGGACGTGCGGGTGGTTGCCGCGACCAACAAGCGGCTCGAGCGCGAGGTCGAAGCGGGCAGGTTCCGTTCCGATCTGTTCTTCCGGTTGAACGTCTTTCCCATCGCGGTCCCGCCGCTCCGCGAGCGAGGCGGTGACCTTCCGCTGCTGGTGCGGCACTTCGCGCGCCAGGCGGCGGCACGTGCGGGCAGGGCGCCGAGAGAATTTCGACCCGACGCGCTGAAACGAATGGAGGACTACTCCTGGCCCGGGAACGTGCGCGAGCTGGGAAACGTGGTGGAGCGCCTCACGATTCTCGGTGAGCAGGACCCGGTGGAAGCGTCCGAGGTCGACGCGGTGCTGGGAGCGAAACTTGCCTCGACGGTCTCACCGGCCGAACCCGCGGACGATCTCGCAGGCTCGCACGACGCGTACGAGAGAAAGTTGATCGCACGCGCACTCGCGCGCGCGCAGGGGAACATCGCCGAAGCCGCCCGCCGGCTACGCACCGATCGCGCGAACCTGTACCGCCGCATGAAGCGTCTGGG
>JACQVB010000113.1 GCA_016209985.1 Gemmatimonadota bacterium
CTGGAGCGCAAGAGCATGGTCCTGACCGAAGAAGAGCGCAAGCTGACCGCGTACCACGAGGCGGGTCACGCAATCGTCGGCCTCAACGTGCCGGGGATCGACCCCATCCACAAAGTCACCATCGTGCCGCGGGGCCGGGCCCTGGGGATCACCTTCTCGCTGCCGCAGGAAGACCGGCACAGCCATACTCGCGAATACATCTTGGGCCGCCTGGCCGTAGCGTACGGCGGGCGCATCGCCGAAGAGCTGGTGTTCGGTGCCGGGAAGGTCACTACCGGATCGTCTCAGGACTTCCAGCAGGCCACCGACCTCGCGCGCCGCATGGTCACCGAGTTCGGCATGAGCGAAGCGGTCGGCCCACTGTCGGTGGAAGACCGCGGTCCCGCGATGTTCCTCGGCGGCCGGGAGCTGTTGCAGCGGCGCGAAATATCCGAACACACCGCCGAGCTGATCGACACCGAGGTCCGCCGGATCGTGGGGGAAGCGTATGACCGCGCCGCCACCGTCCTCCGCGACCACCTGGACAAGCTCCACCTGCTGGCCACGGCACTGCTGGAACACGAGACGCTGAGCCGGCAGGACGTGGAAACATTGCTTGGTCCCACGCCCACGCGTGGGGCGCCCGAGCGAGCTCTCAAAGGCGAGTTGGCCGCCGTCTAGCGCCGGGCGTGCAGCAGCTTGCGGAATTCGCGAAAGGGAAGCGTGTTGGCGATATCCTCTTTCCGCGCCCATCCCCGCCTCGCCTGATCCACTCCCCATCGCATGAACCTGAGCTCGGCCGCGGCATGGGCATCGCTCGAAATCACCAGGCGCACTCCCACTTCGATCGCCGCCCGCACCGAGACGTCGTCCAGGTCCAGGCGATCGGGTTGGGCGTTCACTTCCAGCATGATGCCCCGCTCGGCGGCAGCGCGGAGCACCCGCTCCAGATCGAGAGCGATCGGAGAGCGCCGGTTGAGGATGCGGCCGGTCGGATGGCCCAGAATGTCCACCGAGCGATGGTCCAGCGCGCGCAGGACCCGCTCGGTCTGCTTGGGTTCGGGGAGATCGAAACCCGAGTGGATGGACACGACCACGAGGTCCATCTCTGCCAGGGTCTCGTCATCCAGGTCGAGCGCCCCGTGTGCCAGAATGTCGATCTCACCCGCGCGGAGAATGGTGACGTGGCGGAGCCTCGCGTTCAGCCGTTCGATGTGCTTCATCTGCGCCCGGAATCCGTCACGGTCGAGCCCCTGCACCATTCGCAGGGCCGGCGAGTGGTCGGTGATCGCCAGGTACTCGTAGCCCAACGTCCGCACAGCTTCGACCATTTCCTCCAGCGTGTTGCGGCCGTCGGACGCCGTGGTGTGCATCTGGACATCACCACGGATGTCTCCCAGCTCCACCAGCCGCGGAAGCATCCCCGTCCGCGCCGCGTCGATCTCCCCGCGATCCTCCCGCAGCTCCGGCGGAATCCAGGGGAGCCCCACCACCCGGAACACGTCCGCCTCGGTGCGCCCGGCGATGCGCCGCTTGCCGCGAAAGACTCCGTACTCGTTCACCTTGAGTCCCAGCTTCTGGCCGATGCGACGCACCGCGATGTTGTGCGCCTTCGAGCCGGTGAAGTAGTAGAGGCCCGCGCCGTAGGATTCTTGATCGAGGACCCGAAGGTCCACCTGCACACCGCCGCGCAGCCGGACGGAGGCCTTGGTGGGCCCTTGCGCCATCACTTCCTCGACTTCGGGATAGCCCACGAAGTGCCCGACCAGCGGCGTCCGGGGTTTGACACTCGCCAGGATGTCCAGGTCGCCCACCGTTTCCCGGCACCGCCGATAGCTTCCGGCAATCTCCGCCTGGAGTACACCCGGCAGCGCTCGGAGGTAGGTGAGATACGTTTCTCCGTACTGGGCCGCCACCGACCGCAGCACCCGCTGCTCGCCGGGAGAACGGGCAGCGAGCTCCTGCAGAATGTGCTGCTCGGTCTTCTCGCCGAATCCCGCGAGGTCGCGGATCCGGCCGGCTCGGGCGGCCCGCTCGAGCTGCTTCAGCGTGTGAATCCCGAGACCGTCGTAGAGCGCACGGGCGCGCTTGGCGCCGAGGCCGCGGACCCCCATCAGCGTGGTCAGGCCCCTGGGAAGCTCCCGGGATACCTCACGAAGCGCGGCGAGCGTGCCACTGGTGACGATCTCCACGATCTTGCCCGCCAGATTCTTGCCGATCCCGGGCAGCTCGCAGAGCCGATCGGGGTCCGATCGAGCGATCGCATCGACCGACTCAGGGAGTTCTTCGATGCTCCGAGCCGCGTTCCGATAGGCGCGGAGCCGGAACGGATTGGCACCCTGGATCTCGAGCAGGTCGGCCAGCTCGCGGAAGATGCGGGCGACCTCGACGTTCTCCACCGTCGTCCCCGCCCGGGCCTTCGCGGCCGAGCCCTTTGCGACCATGGGCCGCGCCGTCAGGCCATCATGAACAGCACGCGTGCCGGACCGACGCTCACGGCGAGAAGCGTGAACAGGAGCAGGAACAAGAGCGCGATGAGAACCCAGAATTGGAGATCATAGAGTTTTCTGATCTCGGTAATGGCCTTCATCAGGTGCGAGACATCGGCACCTTTGGTAGTCGCGATCCGGGAAAAGGCGGCTCCCGCCCGGGTGCTCCACCAACCGACCAGGCAGAGGGATGAGGGCGAGCTCCAGGCCGGCGACGCTGCCCCCGCGCGGGATCGCCACGACGGCAGTAATGGAGACCAGTAGGCCAATGACCATCAGCGCCCAACCAACGATGCGCATGCGAGACGCGAGATGCCGGAACACGAAGTTCTGTTCGGTGGTGAACTCATGGGTAGTGGTGGTCATACGGCCTCCATCGCACCGCTTCTCTCCGGGCCGGCGGCCGGCGCGTCACCCGTCACCGCTGTTTCGGAATGGCGATCCCGGTGCCGCCCGGAGCGGACGCGCCCCCGGCGACGGCACGAACGATGTCAGTCGTCGTCACGATTCCCGCGAGCTTGCCGTCGTCCTGGACGATCAGCCGATGGACCCCCGCGCGAAGCATGTGCGCGGCGGCCTCGGCCAGCGCCGCCCCCGATCGAACCGTCAGCAACCGTCGGGTCATCGCCTCGGCCACGCTATGCTCGGACAGAACGTCCCACTCCGGCCCGCGGGTCTGCTCGAACCGCTCCTCGACGTCGGCCCCGACATCCGCCCACATCTCGGTGAAGAACGCGCCCGGAGCTTCAGTGCCCTCTATCCATTCTTCGGGCGCGCCCCATTCGTTCTGCTCCATCTGATCGGGACGCTCCGTCGGCACCCCGGGCGTGCTCGCCTCGAACCCGAGCAGATCGTTGGCGGTGATGACGCCCACGATTTTTCCCGCGGATGTGACCGGCGCGCCACCGATGTGCAGGTCCGCCAACAGGTCCACGGTCTCCCGAAGACTCAGGTCCGCGCTGACGGTCACGACGTCTTTCGCCATCACATCGGCGACCGTGACCGGCGGCTTGGCGCGCGACCGGGGCTGGTGGGGCGTACGTCGGGACGCCCTGCGCTTCGTCGATTTCATGCCCGTCTCTCCCATCCTCCACTTGCGACCACGGAGCTCCCGACGCGCTTTGCGGTCGGGAGCCGCCACGGCCGGGGTGCGAAACCATCGCGCCCGACGCTACCGGCATCCATGAGGCTGCTTAGCCGCGCTTCGGCTCCGGTGCCAGCGTCCCCTGGATCTCTCCGCCAGGATACTTGGCGGTGTGAACGCTGATCACCGCCTCTCCGGTCTTGAGGGCGTTCATGAATTGCTCGCTGGTCAGCCCGCCTAAGTCCTTCGCCGTCAAGGTACCGCTCGTCAGCACCCCGGTGGGCCTGGCCACTTCCGGGCCCCCGTACAGCATGATTACCGCGAGCTCCGGCTTGCTGATGTGGATGCAGGCACTGGTCACGTCCTTGATTCCGCCCACTTCCAGCGTGTAGGTGAACGATCCGTTCTGCGTCGCCACCGTCGCGGCTCCGACCGCTCCGGTCGAGACCGGTGGAGATGCATCTTGTCCGCTCAGGGTCGCGATATACGTCTGAGCCTGTGTCTTCACCGCCCCGGCAGCCATCAGCGACAGCCCGACCAGGCCGCCGACCATTACTCGTAACCCGCGCATACAACGCCTCCTCTGTCAAAGCCAGTTGCACCTGGAACACGTGAATAGTGCATGCGGCCCCATGTATGGCGGCTGAAGACATGTCGAAGGTCAATTCATCGAGCGGGGCGTTCGCGCGGCGGCCGGGAGGCGCCGCGGACCGAAAGTGAGGGCTACTTCAGAATGACTTTGCGACCGGAGGAATGGTTACAGGTTGCAGCGTGCCAGGTCCTCCATGAGGATCTCGATCGTGCTCGCCAGCGACGGGTGCGCGACTTCGAACGACGTCGGGATCGCGCGCAAGCGTTCGCGCAAGCCGTGATGTTCGCGCAGGAGCGCGTGCACCGAAGTGCGACGCCGCTCCGCCGACCGGGTCGCGTCGTCATCGTTCGTCAGCATCTTCGTCTTTGCCAACCGGAACCTGCGCGGGGGCGGCCCGTGCCGCGGTGACACCGTCATTCGCATGCACGATCTTGCCGCCGAGAAACGCAGTATACGATACCACCCCGGTGCCCGCCAGCGCGGCCACCAGCACGATGGGACGAATCCACGCGGGACTGGGGCCCCGGCGCTCTTCCCGGAGGATACGCCACCACGCCGCCGCGGCCACTCCACTCATCGCCAACATGACCCAGAGCGCCGCCTCGCCCGCTTCCTCGTGCGAATCAAGGGCCTGCTTCCCGATACCCGGACGGTCCTCCATCACCTCCTCCGCCTGATTCCCCGACAGAAACGCGGGCGCCGAAGCGAGCCCCGCAAAGGAGAGTGTCGCGACCGCATAGATCCAGATCGTGCGGTGGCGGAGGACGAGCGCTGCCAGAGCGGCAATGGTCCCTGTCACCGCGAGGATGATGGGAAAATGATTCGTGACCAGATGGAGATAGGGCCAGCTCATCGGTCTGCCTTTCGTGGTCTGCGCCCGCATGCTGTTCACGCCCACCGGGACGCCTCGTGGGACCGTGCTCGAACCAACGACTCCACAGGTGAACCCCGAGTGAGCGCTCGGAGAAGACCGCTTCATGAATGGACCGTCATCCCGCGCTCCGCGCGGGTGCGGAACACACCAGGCGAGATTGAGTACTGGGTTGGATCATGGGTGCGCCATGCATTGGACCTATCTGAGCGCAGCACTCGCCGGCGGTACGCTCCTGCTGTCGGCCCCGCCAGATCGGACCAGGCCCCAGAATCCGCTGGGAGACCTCCCCATCACCGAAGTGCCGGCAGCGAGCCCCGGCAGTTGGTTCGCGGTGTTCATGTCGGGGGACGGCGGTTGGGCCGATCTGGATCGCGAGGTAAGCCGCGAGCTGGCCCGAGCGGGCGTGCCGGTGGTGGGCATCAACGCCCGCTCCTACCTGACTTCCGCGCGCCGCGACCCCGACATCCTGGCTCGCGACATCACGCGAATCGTCAGCGCGTACCGGCAGAAATGGCACCTGGATCGGTTTGCGCTGATTGGCTACTCGCGGGGCGCCGTGCTGCTACCGTTTGCCGCGACCCGGTTCCCGCCGGAACTGTATCCCGATCTGCGGCTCCTTGCGCTGCTCGGACTGCAGGAGCGCGCCGGCTTCACCTTTCACCTGAGCGATCTGATTTCGAAACATTCGCCGAAGAATGGACTGCCGGTGCTGCCCGAGCTCGAGAAGCTGCGGGGCGTGAACATGTTATGTGTCTATGGGAGGCAGGAAGAGGAATCGCTGTGCCGCACCGTGGATTCGACCCTGGTGCGCCCGTTTGCCCGCGAGGGCGCTCATCACTTCGACGGTGACTACCCCGCGCTGGCGCGGATCATCCTGTCGTCCTGGCGCTGACCGCGGAGGTCAGCGCGTCAGGACGCCCTTCAACCCTCCCGAAATCAGCGTGGTGACATCGGCCAGCACGCGAGGGATAGCGAGCCCGCCGGGAGACACCAGATATCTGGGCGACCAGTCCGGGCGGAACTTCTCCTTGTAGCTCCGCAGGCCCTGGAAGTTGTAGAAGCGGTGGCCGTGCCGGAACACCAGCGCGTTGAGGCGGTTCCACAGGGGCGCTCCGCGCCGGCTCTCCATTCCGGACAGCGGGGCCATGCCCAGATGGAAGCGCCGGAATCCCTCCGCCTTTCCCCACAGCATCAGCTCGACGAACAGGTAATCCATGATGCCGTTGGGTGCGTCGGGCACGTGGCGCATGAGGTCCATCGAAAGCTCGGTGCCCGGAGCGGCAGGCCACAGTGTCGCGAAGGCGAGCATTCGGTCACCTTGCCGGATGACCCCGGCGGGCAACCGCTGCAAGTATCGGGGATCGAACCGCCCCAGGGAAAACCCTTTTTCCCGCGTGCGTCGGGTGTCCAGCCAGGCGTTGGACACCTGCTCCATTTCCGGGAGGGCGGCTGGTATCTGTTCCGGAGTCAGGAGCGAGAACGAGCAGCCGGCCCGCTGCACCGCACGGTGGCTGCGCCGCAGTCCTCTCCGCTCGGAGCCCTCGAGGTCGAAATGCTCGAGAGCTACCACGGCTTCCTCCCCCAGTTTGAGCGGCACCAGCCCCAGGTCCAGATACAGCGGCAGGAGTCTGGCGGATGCCTCATAGAAGACCACATGCCCGCCATACTCGTCCGCCAGCTCGCGGAATTGCCACGCCAGCTCTTCCTGCACGTCGGGCGCTCCCACGGGATCTCCCATCGCGATCCAGCTTCGGCGCACCGCCGAGTACATCACGAACCCCCGGTCCTCCGGCGCGAACAGAATGGTCTTGTCGCCGGTGAGCGCGAGATGCGCCGCCGCGACCGGCGAGCGCGCGACGACGGCCGCCGCCCGATCGATGACGGCGGCCGATGGCGGCCCCGATCGGGGCGTCGCGGGAGTGAGAAGTCGCCACAACCCGAGAGCGGCCAGCGCGGAGACTGCTCCCACCGTCGCCCGCAGGAAGCGCGGTGCGTCCCCCCGCAACGCGAATTGCCACCACAATTCGCCGGAGTACTGGATATGCCGGTTGGCGAACAGCCCGAGCCAGGCGGTAGCCACCAGCGTCACCCCGATCGCGGCGAACCAGCCTGGCGTCACCCGCTCGGCGACCAGCGACGCCCGGCGGTAGAAGTACGCCCGCGCGGGGAGGAGCAGGCCCAGGAGGATCGCCAGCGCGGTCGCCTCTTCGTAATCGAATCCCTTGAGCAGCGAGGCGCCGGCGCCGGCGACCAGCAGCACGATGGTGAGTTGATAGGCGGCATCGAGCCGCCGCCGCAATCCGATCGCCAGCAGCAGCAGGCCCAGGCCGATCAGCGATCCGAGAAAATGCGAGACCTCGATCACCGCCAGCGGCAGCACCCGATCGAGGAAGTGCAACCGGCTCGCCAGTCCCGGCGTGGCGCCGGAGATCAGGAGAATCGCGCCGGCCATGAAGGTCGCGACCGAGAGCACGTGCGGGACCACGGCCGACCCCGCCCGCCGCACCGCCACCGCCGCGCGCGCGATCTCCTTGCCGTGGCCGGCCACTTCGTGCCCCACCAGCAGCGCCGCCGCCACGACGAAGGGGACCAGGTAGTACACCATCCGGTAGGCCAGGAGCGAGGCCAGCAGTTGGGTTCCCGTGACGTGCTCGCGCAGCAGCACCAGCAGGATTGCCTCGAAGATGCCCAGTCCGCCCGGGACGTGCGACACGACGCCGGCCGTTTGTGCCAGCACGAAGATGCCGGCGAACCCGAGGAATGGGACGCCCAGCGTGGGAGGCATCAGGACGTAGAGCACCGAAGCGGCGAGCAGCCATTCGGTAGTGGAGACCGCGACTTGAGCCAGCGCCAGTGCCAGGCTCGGCGGCCGGAGCAAGACCCCTCGAACCGTGATGGGCCGCTTCCACGCGCTACACCAGGCCAGGTAGCCGCTCACCAGGAGCAGGGACGCGGCTCCTGCCACCCGCACGACCAGTGGGTGAAGGCCGAGGCCGGTGATGACCGGCGCGGGGACCACCAGATAGCTCGAGCCGGCGACGGTGAGGACGCCGACCCAGAACGTGAGGGCGCAGAAGGCGATGGCCTGCGCGATTTCCGCAGTCGAGAGGCCCCACGCGGAGTACAGGCGGTAACGAATGGAGCCGCCGGTCAGCACCGACCACCCCAGCGTGTTGCTGAACGCGTACGCACTGAAAGAGACGAAGGAGACCCGCGCCAGGCCGACGGCCTTCTTCAGGTGCCGCAAGGCAAGGTGATCGTAAGCGGTGAGGGCGAGATATCCGAGCGCGGTGAGTCCGAGCGCTGCCGCCAGACGCGCCCTTGGCAACGCGGCCAGCGCCTGTCGCAGCTCGGCGTAGCGGTAGTGCGAGAGTTCGCGATGCAGTACTACAAGGGCGATCCCGAAGAGGACCGCCACGAACACCGGTGCGAGCGCGGGACGGATCGGCGCGGCGGCGTGAGCGTCAGGCGGTGGTTGGTCCGCCATGATTGATTACCGCCGTAGGCTCCGCCAGAGGTTCTGGGCCGCGGTGGAGAACGGCTTGCCGCCGGCCTGCTCGATCACCGCACGCACAGCGGCAGTATCGATCGCGGCTGAGTCGCCGGTGGCACGCTCCAGCGCATCGAGGGCCGCGGGAAGCACGGCATCGGATGCAAGGCGGCGGTAGACGTCGGGATACACGATCAGCTTCTCGCCTTCCACTACCGCAATATCATACCGGATCTCCACCGGCACGAATCGCTCGAGCTGAATGGTTCGCGTCTTGCCACGCCGCGCGGCCAGGCTGTCGATCTCCCCCTCGGGTACGCTGGGCGCGGCGTAACGCAGCACCCGCTTGGCAAGGTCCACCGCATCGGCGTTGTAGAGACGCACGCACCCGTGCGAGGCGGCCGAGCCCACCGATCGCGGCTCGGGCGTGCCGTGGATGAAGTACAGTTCGCGGAAAGCCAGGCGCACGCGGCCCATCGGATTGCGGGGCCCCGGGGGCATGATGGTGTCCTTGCGGGCCCACTCGCTCTGCGGCGGAACCCACCAGGGATCCCAATCGATATGAGTGATCTCGAACGTCCCAATCGGCGTCGGGTACGCGGTATCCCCGATGGCGACGCGATACCGCCGCACCAGATCCACTCCCTCGAACAAATCGAGTTGGTAGGCCGGGAGATTGATCTTGATGAGCGGCCCTGCCTGCGTCGGGGCGAGTGGCGAAGCGGGGAGAGCGGACGAATCCGCGCTCACTTCATAGGCGGTGAACTCCGCGCTGCCGCTCCAGCAGCGAGCGGGACGGCAGGCGAGGCTCGCCGAAACCGCCAACGGCACCAGCAAGGCAAGCATTTTCATCCCTGCTCGAACCATCGCCTGGCGGCTCCGAGATCGTGGTGATGAAGCTCTGAGGAGTTCTTCAGGTTGGCCGTTCGGGGCGCACCGTGCCCCGGACCACGCGGGTGGCGCCCTGCTGGCTGACCGGCGATGCCGGCCCGCTGTTGTGCCGAGACGAAGCCTCGCGGCTGCTCAGCGCGAGGTGCAGCCGTGACCCCGCCAACGCCAACGCGCCAAGCGCCACCAGCGCCAGTCCCGCCATCGGCAGGTAGTGGCCGCGAAGGAACTGGTCACCCAGCACCACGCTTCCTATGGCATAGGGAAGCTCGGCGATTCCCAGGACCGCGAAGTACTTGAGGGCCGGATAGCGGATCAGGCCCAGGACATAGCCGGGGATCTCCGACGGCAGGGCGAACTGGAACAGCAGCACCAGCGGAAACCGGAGTCTGTGGCTGATCCGCCGTTCGTAGTACCTGATCCGCCCGGGGCGCGCGAGGCGCAGCACGACCCTGCGACCCAGAAACCGGCCGATCACGTACGTGGTAGCGCCACCGAGCAGCCACCCCAACCAGAGCAGTGTCGTGGTTCCCGCCTGCCCCCACACCGGGACGGCGACCGGCACCAGTATCGCACTCGAAAAGAAGGCAAGCATGGCCGACAATGCGGAAAGCAGGACGAATGCGACACCACCCCAGAACGGATGCGCTCCAACCAGCGGGCTCAAATCGGCAATCGCGCGCGTGGCGAGGTCGTGCACCGGCGCGAACACCGCGACGCTCACCACGGTGAGCAGCAGGACCACGACCAGTCCGGAGCCGAAGATGCGCCGGGACGATGTCGATGTCATGATGGCGTGGGGGGCCGCACCAGCCGGCTTACCAGCTCGGCGAGCGCCCAGGCCACGAGCCATGCCGCGACCACCGCGAGCCAGCTCGTGAGCGCAATGGGAACCGACTGGAATGCTTCGCGCAGCCCGGGAACGGTCACCACCAGGATCTGCGCCACGAAACCGGCGAGGACCGCAAGGTGAAGCGCCGGATTGGACAGCGGAGCCGGCCGGGTGCGCCGCGCCGGGTAGGCGAAGAGCAGTTGGCCCGCGGCGATCGCGATGAAGACCGCGGTGCGGGTGCCGTCGAGCGATTCGCCGATCCGGGGCAACAGCCCGAGAATCACGAACGCCACGAGCGCCTTGGCCACACCGCTCACCAGTATGAACTGGAGCGAGGCCCGGTCGAGGAGTGCCGCGCCCCGCGCGCGTGGCGGTGCCCGCATCACGCCCGGATTGCGGTCGAGCGTCAAGGCGAGCGCGGGCGCCCCGTCGGTGATCAGGTTGATCCACAGGAGCTGCGCCGCCGTGAGGGGAAGCAGCAACGCGCCCGTCGCATCGCGGAGATCCAGCGCAAAGGCCGCGAACGCCCCGACCACCACGAGGATCACCTCCGAGAGATTGGTGGAGAACAGGAATCGCACGAACTTCCGGATATTGAGGTAGATCCCGCGTCCCTCTTCGATAGCCGCGACGATCGTGGCGAAGTCGTCGTCCAGCAGCACCAGATCGGCCACCTCGCGGCTCACGTCGCTTCCCCGCAATCCCATCGCGATCCCGACGTCCGCCCGCTTGAGCGCGGGGGCGTCGTTCACGCCGTCTCCGGTCACCGCGACGATCTCGCCGTCCGCCTTGAGTGCCTCGACGATCTCCAGCTTGTGCACCGGCGTCACCCGCGCGAACACGCTCGCGTCGCGCACCGCCTGCCGCCGTTCGTCCGCCGACATCGCGTCCAGCGCCGGGCCGGTCACCACCACCGCTGAATCCATGCCGAGAGTGCGCGCCACCGCCGCAGCCGTGGCCGGATGGTCGCCGGTCAGCATCATGACTCGCACGCCGGCCTCGCGCGCCTGGCGCAGCGCCTCGGACACGCCGGCCCGCGGTGGATCCCAGAGCAATACCACGCCGAGCCAACACAGATCCCGTTCGTGGTCTCCCTCGCCCCACGCAAGCCCGATGAGCCGGTAGCCCTCGGAAGCGTGCCGCTCCACCGCGCGAGTCCACCGCTCGCGCTCGTCCGCCGTCAGGGCGCTCCGCTCGAGCAGCACTTCCGGCGCGCCCTTGAAGTAGCTCTCCACCACGCCGTCACGCCGCACCGTCACCCGCATGAACTTGGCGGTCGACTCGAAGGAGCGGCTGGACACGCGCTCCAACTTGTCCCGCAGGTCGGTCGAGCCGTCGAGCGTCTCATCCACGTAGCGCAGGATCGCCAACTCCAACGGATCGCCGGCTCCGGCCGCGTGATCCGCATCGGTCGCGAGAGCCATCGCCCGCAACGCGAGCGGCCGGTCGGGAGTGTCCACCTCCCGTACCTCCAGGCGATTCTCGGTGAGGGTCCCCGTCTTGTCCGAAGCAATCACGGTGACCGAGCCCAGTGCTTCCACCGCCACCAGCTTCCGCACCACGGCCTTGCGCCGCGCCATGCGCTGCACCCCGAGGGTGAGTGCCAGGGTAAGGATGGCGGGGAGCCCTTCCGGAATGGCGGCGACTGCGAGCGCCACCGCGAAAAGAAATACCTGGGGGAAACGCGCCACGCCTTCGATCCACAGCCCCGCCAGGGCGATCGCGACGGCCAGGGCCGCGACCCACCGCGCCACCGTTCGGCCGAATCCGTCGAGCTGGCGCTCCAGCGGCGTGCGCCCCGGGCGAACCGCGGTGAGTGCCTGAACCAGCCGCCCCATCGCCGACGCGAGACCGGTGCGAATCACCTCGCCGTGGGCGATCCCGCGCGCCACCAGTGTTCCGGCCAGCAGCTCGGCGCCGGGAGCCTTGTCCACCGGAATGGACTCGCCGGTGAGAATGGACTCGTCCACCATTACGTTCTCGAGCCGGCGCCCGACCAGATCGGCCGGAACGCGATCGCCGGCCTCGACCCGCACCAGATCTCCGGGCACCAAGTCGGCACTGGGCAGGTGCTGCAGCTTCCCATCGCGCATCACCCAGGCGCGCGGCGCGGCGATCCGCTCGAGCTGCGCCAGGGCGTGTTCGGCCTTTCGCTCCTGCCAGAGACCGAGACCGGCGTTGAGCGCCAAAATCACGCCGATCGCCAGCGCTTCCCAGGGAACATGGGCATCGCCGGTGACCCACACCACCAACTCGATGGCGAGCGCGAACAGCAAAATGTAGATGAGCGGACTGCGGAGTTGCCGGATCAGCGCGCGCCACAACGGTTCGGCCCCGGGCTCCGGCAGCGTGTTGCTGCCGTACTGGGCGCGCCGCCGCGCCGCCTCCTCGCTGGTCAGCCCCTCCGGCGTCATCATGCGCTTCCTACCCCGCTCGGTCGCCAGCGTCACCGAAAGAGCAACCGCGAAGGCCTTCGACAGGAGAAACAGCCATTCGCTCCCCCGCCGCGAATCAGGGAAAACATCTACCGGTAATCAACGCAAACAGCGCGGAGCAGGCGGTGAATGGCACCGGAAGAAACCTTCACGCCTGTGCGAGCGGTGCCCGCGCGAGTCCTTGTCACGGTACCGACCGGCTTGCTACCGTCCCGAACGGCCGGTGCTCTACCAAGGGCTCCTGCACGCCGAGTGGAGGTTTACACAGGTGCTGCTCGATCCGTGGATCGTTTTCATACTCAGCGGCGCTGCCGTGGCCGGCGCCGGGGTGCGGCTCGCCCGCGATGGAGATGCGATCGCCGCAACCACCGGACTGGGGGGGTTATGGGTCGGTGCCATTCTGGTAGCCGCCGCGACCTCGCTTCCCGAGCTGAGCACCGACATCAGCGCCGTGCTCCAGGGGAACCCGACCCTCGCCGTCGGTGACCTCATGGGTTCCAACATGGCCAACATGGCGATCCTCGCGGTGGCCGACCTGGCCTCGTTCCGCACCAGGATCCTGACGCGGGTGGCCATCAATCAGGCGCTGGTCGGGTTACTCTCGATCGGCCTCACGGCCATCGCCGCCGCCGGTATCCTGGCCGGCGCCCGATTTTCCCTGCTGGGCCTCACCTGGCCCACCCTGGCGATCGGATTCACCTATCTGGCCGGCATGCGGCTGCTGCACCACAATCGCCCGGCGCCGCCGTTTCGCAGGCCGGAAGAAGTCGAGGAGGCGCGAGCGCACACCAGGCCGCTCCGTTGGGCGATCGCCGGTTTGGTGATTTCCGCCATGGTGATCCTGATCGCCGCGCCCTACCTGGCGCGTTCGGCCGCGACCCTGGCCGAGCGCCTCGGCGTCTCTCAGGGCTTCGTCGGCCTGCTGCTCCTGGCGGTCGCCACCTCGCTGCCGGAAGTCGCGGTCTCGATCGAGAGCATGCGAATGGGGTCCTACGACCTTGCGGTGGGGAACCTGCTCGGGAGCAACTGTTTCAACATGGCGGCCCTGGTGGTCCTCGACGCGGTAGGAGGCGCCGGCCCGTTGCTGGCATCCGGCGACGCCACGCTGCTGATCGGCGCCGTGTTCGGGATCCTGATGACGGCACTCGCTCTGCTCGACGTGTTAAACAAGTCAGAAAAACGCGTCTGGGTGGTGGAGCCGGGACCGGCATTCATCCTGCTGGCATATGCTGCGGGCGTGTACCTGGCCTACCGGACCTGAGCCGGAGCGGCCCGTGATCGAGAGTTTCTTCTTCATTCAGCGTTTCTTCAGGAGTGCTCGGGTATGCTGCGTGGTGAAAGCGAGGAGGCCATGAAACCGTTCCGCAGGATTCTGGTCGCGACCGATTTTTCGCCCGGCGCGGCCGTCGCCTTGAAGCGGGCCGGCAGCCTGCCGCTCGCGCGCAGCGCGGTGATCACTCTGGTGCACGTCGTGAGCAATCGTCTGCCGACCGGCCAGGCAGTCCCGGCTGTTGCCGCCCGCGCCAAGCTCCAAGACGCGGCCCGGACCCTGACCCGGCGCGCTCCGAGAAGTGCGTCAATCGTCGTGAAAACCGCGCTGCTGCGGGGCAATCCGGCCGCTGAGATCCTGGCGGCGGCTCGGCGGGCGAAGGCCGAGCTCATCGTGCTCGGCCGGCACGGCCGCCGGACATTCCGCGAACTCGTACTCGGCTCCACGGTCGAGCGCGTGGTTCGCGGGAGCGACCGGCTCGTTCTGGTGGCCAGCGTTCTGCCGAAGCCATACCGTGCTCCGCTGGTGGCTGTGGATTTCACCCCCGCCGCTGACGCTGCGCTTCGTGCCGCACTACGGCTGTCCCACCCGGGCAGTCACTTTCGCGTCGTGCATGCCTGTCACATTCCGTTTGAGGCGGTATGGTACCGCGCGCTCACGCCATCCGCTTACCACCGTGACCGCCGCGAGTGCGCCGAGGACGCGCGGCGTGCCCTCGGGCTGGTCGTGGCGAGGCTTCCGAAACCGTCCGGGATCCTGGTGCGATTTGGCGATCCTCGCGCCGTCATTCTCGCCGCGGCGCGACGCGGCGGCGCGGACCTCATCGCGTTGGGTCACGGCCGGCCCGGCTTGCGGCACGATCTGGTGGGCGGCGTGTGTGAAGCGGTGTCCCGAGCCGCCCCGTGCGACATCCTGGTGGCACCAGCCTGATCAAAAGCGGTGGTCACCGGAACACCACCCGCGAGCCGTCGGCGAGCTTGTCGCTGGGGTGCAGAATCACGACCTCACCCTCGGCGAGGCCGCTGGTGACTTCCGCTTCGAAGGCGTTGCGGTGGCCGATCTCCACCACCCGCTGCCGGGCGCGGCCGCCGCTCACCGCGAACACCGACCAATCCGACCCCGTGCGAAAGAGCGCGCTGGTCGGGACCTTCACGATTCGCGGGGCTTCCCACACGACGATGGCCACCTCGACCCGAAAACCGTCCGCCAATGCCGGGGCCGGATCCACCAGGTCGAGAATGACCCGCACCCGCTGCTCCTCTACCCCCAGCGCGGAAAGCTTGGTGAACCCCGACGGTTCGACCGTACGCACCTGCGCAGCGAGAGGCTCGTCACCACCCCACTCCGAGATGATGGCGCGGGCCCCGAAGCGGATGCGGACCGCGTCGGTCGAGAGAATTTCCGCCACGATCTCGATTCGGGACGGATCGCCCACCTCGAGCAGCGGCGTACCGGCGACAACCACCCGTTCGCTGCGCTCCGGGATCCGCAGAATTCGCCCCTCGAGTGGCGACCGGATTTCGATCACCCGGCCGCCGACCGACGATCGCGGATCGGCGGCCAGCAACCCGGCGCGGGCCAACTCCACTTGATGGGCGGCGGCCTGCGCGGTGAAGTCCGCCGCTTCCACGTCTTTGGCCGCGGCGGTTTCGGACAGTTGGGCTCGTTCCAGGTCCTCGGGCGTCGCTACGTTCTGCGTGGCGAGCTCCTGAATCCGCACCCGCTCCCGCCGCGCCTGGTCCAGTGTTGCCCGCGAACGAACGGTTGCCGCTTCCGCGGCACTCGATGCGTCGCTCGCCGCCTCGAGCTGCGCCTCCGCCGCTTCGCGGGCCCGCGAGTCGAGCGGCGCGGGAGCGATCTTCGCCAGCAGCGTCCCCCGCCGGACCTCGTCGCCTTCCCGCGAGTCGATTCGTCCCACGCGGCCGCCCACCGGGGCGGACACGATGTAGCGCTCGCGCACCCGGGTGCGGCCCTGTTCGTCCACGGTCACGCGCAGCGGTCCGGACCCGACGGGGGCGGTCTCCACCGGCACTGCCGAGGGCCGCAACAGCAGGCCGAGGGCGCCCACGACGACCACCACAGCCGCAATCCATCCGATCCGTTTCATCATTCCCTCGTTTTCAGCACCTGGACCAGATCGAGACGGTTGAGACGCCGGCGCACACCGACGCCGGAGAGGATTGCCGCGATCGCGACCGTCACCACCGCATAGGCGTAGGTGAATCGCGAGATGATGAGCGGAACGCGGAACAGCTCCCACTGGTAGAGACCGGCCAGCTTGACCGCGATCAGATATCCCAGGGTCAGGCCCATAGGGATCGCCGCCACCGTGAGCACCGCCTGCTCCCCCAGCAGCATCGTGGTGACTTCCCGCCGGGTGAACCCCAGCACCCGGAGGCTGGCCAGCTCCCGTCCCCGTTCGGACAACGCGATGCGGGCGGCGTTGTACACCATGGCGAACGCAATCGCGGCGGCGAACCCGACGAGAATGGTCATGGTGATGCCGATGCTCTGCTGCAAGGTCTGCTCGAAGCTCGCGAGCGTCGCGTCCCGGCTCACCGTGCCTCCCACCGCCGGCATGCGCTTCAGCAGGCCGAAGAGGGAGTCCTGCGCCAGCGCGTCCACCATGAGGAAGGCGCCCGACACCGTTCCTCCCTCCCGCACCAGGCGATGCAGCGCGCGCCCGCTCATGTAGGCCGAGATTCCCACCATTTCGTCCACGAATCCGCTCACCACGACCGCTCGAGTGGCCCGGTCACCCTCGAGAAACTCGACGGCGAGCGTATCACCGGGGCGCACACCCAGGATTTCGCCCAGCTTCCGCGTGAGGACCAGCCCCTCGGCGGGCAGCGCAACGATCCGGCGCGAGCGGTCGATCATCCGGCGAAGCTGCCCGTCCTGGGGGAGCCCGAGGAGGCCCACGCGGCGTGAGCGATGGGCGAAGCGGAGGCGCGCGGGGGCGAGGCGAAAGGGCTCGGCGTGCAATACACCCGGTAGCACCGCCAGCTCATGCACTACTTGCGCCGACCGCGGCTGATTGAAGACCACAGTCACGTTCTCCCGCTGCACTTCCCGGAATTGCACGTCGGCGATATAGCGGATCGCGTCCAGGAAGAAACGGCCAACGACCAGGGTTGCGATCGCCAGCGCGATCCCGAGCACTGAGAGACCGGCTTTGACGGGCCGCCGCTCCAGGTTGCGGGCGATGATCCGGGCGGGAAGCGCCAGCCACCGGTCGGCGCGGACCCACTCGACGATGCCCGGCCGGAACTGCCCCGGCCCTTCCGGGCGCATCGCCTCGGCCGGGGGCAGCGCCACGGCGCGGCGCACCGCGTTGAGAGCGCCGATGCCCGCGGCAAACGCCGTGGTCAGCACCGCGAGACCGAGAGCCGTCGCATCGAGCTCGAACGCAAAGACGGGAAACCGGTAGAACTGGGTGTACTGCCGGTTGAGGAGGGCGCCGATCCAGGTGCCCAGGGCGAGCCCGCCGAGCGCACCGACCAGGAGCCCCACGAAGGCGAGCTTGAGATAGTGGAGCCCGACCACGCCATTGGAGTATCCGAAAGCCTTGAGCACTGCGATCTGGTCTCGCTGCGTCGCCACCAGCCGGGAGAGGACGATGTTGAGCAGGAACGCGGCGATACCGAGGAAAATGGCCGGGATGATCGTGCCCGACACCCGGGTCTGCTTGATCTCATCCGAGATGAAGCGGTTCGAGAGCTGGTCATCCCGTCCGTACGCCCCGAGCCCGCCATAGCGGGCCAACAGCCGGTCCACCCGGGCGATCACGTCGGGCTGATCGGCGCCCCTCGCCAGACTGAGCGAGAGATCGTTGAACGCGCCCTTCATGTCGAAGGCCGCCTCGAGCGCGTCCCGGCTCATCCACAGCACGCCGAAGCGGCGGTTGTCGGGAAAGAGCGAGGCCGGTCGGATCTCGTAGATGTATTCGGGTGAGAGCGCCACGCCCACGATGCGCAGCCGCTGCCATCGCCCGTTGATCACCGCGTCGACCGCATCGCCCGGCTCCAGCCGGTTCGCCGCCGCGAACGCCTCGCTGGCGAGCACCTCATCCCGACGTCCGGGCTCGATCCAGCGGCCCCGCCGCAAATGCAGATCGTTCAGCATCGGGGCCCGGCGGTCGGGGATCGAGACCAGCCGGCCGGTGGCAGGTTCCGCGAGCCCGGGCACGTCCAGCGTCACTTCGACCACTATCCGGCTCTGCGCCGCCGTCACACCGGGTATTGCGGCGACCCGGCGCGCGATTGGCTCCGGGGCGCGTTTCACCTGCGCGAACACGTCGGCGAATCGATAGCCGGCGTAGTAACTCGCCTGGGACAGCGAGAGCGAGCGGTAGGCCGTGCGCATGGCCACGACGGTCGCGACCCCGCAAAGCACCACCACGCTGATGGCCGCGATCTGCCCGCGCAGGTGCAGCAGATCCCGCAGCAGCTTGCGGTCGAGCGGCGCCAGCCACCGGGTTACCACGATAGCTCCCCCGGTGAAGCCCGGCGCTCGTTGCGGCGCACCTCGGTGATGGTACCGCTGCGGAGGCGAATCACCCGATCGGCCATAGCGGCGATCGCCGAGTTGTGGGTGATCACCGCAGTCGTGGTGCCGACCTCGCGGTTGACCCGCTCGAGCACCTCCAGCACCAGCTTGCCGGTCTCGTAGTCCAGCGCGCCGGTTGGTTCATCGCACAGCAGCACGTCCGGCCGCTTGGCCACCGCGCGGGCGATGGCGACTCGCTGCTGCTCGCCACCGGAAAGCTGCGCGGGAAAGTGATCCAGCCGCTCACCCAACCCCACCAGACGCAAGGCATCCTCCGGCGTCATGGGCCGCTCCGCGATCTCGGTGACCAGCTCGACATTCTCCCGGGCGGTGAGGCTGGGAATCAGGTTGTAGAACTGGAAAACGAAACCGACGTGCTCGCGGCGAAAGCGGGTAAGCCCCTTGTCGCCACCGGTTGCGAGGTCGTGATCCAGGAAGTGCACACTGCCGCTGGTGGGATGGTCCAGGCCGCCGAGAATATTGAGCAACGTGGACTTGCCGCTCCCGGACGGCCCGAGCATGACCACGAACTCGCCACGATACAGCTCCAGGTCCACCGAGCGAAGCGCCGGCACCGTCACTTCGCCCATGCGGTAGACCTTTGACAAGCCATGGGCCCGAAAGACCGCTTCCATACCTGTGAAGAATCGCCGGGGCGTCTGGATATCCCGGTGATGATGATCTGAGAAGATCTTCAGAAGAGTGCGTGGTGAGTGGTGCGTGGAGCGCTCCCGGCGTCCACCACGCACCACGCACCACTTACCTATTAAGGAATCATTAGAAACCACTTCACGGGTCCGTTAACCACCGGACATAGCATTGGCTTGTGAACCCAGTCGAGACCGGCGGGCCGGAGGCGCCTATGCACTGGAGACCGATCGTCGCGGGCGTGGACTACTCGGATGAAGGTGTTCGTGCCGCGGTGATGGCAACCGAGTTGGCCGAGGTGGCGAAGACGCAGTGCTACCTGGTGCACGCGGTGCGTGACCCGTGGACCGAGGCCTCCCTGGCCGAAATCCCCCTCGACCTGGCAGACCAGAACCGGCTGGTCCTCGAATCGGCCCGGACGCTGGTGGTGGAAGAGCTCCGGGAAAAGGTCCCCGCTCCCGTGTTGGAGCGACTGGATACCCGCTTCGGTCCGGCCCCGATCGTCCTCGCAGAAAGCGCAGACGATCACGACGCCGAAATCGTGGTCCTGGGCGGCAAGCACCATTCGACCATCGGCCGGTGGCTCGCCGGCAGCACCGTACATCATATGGTCCGGACCATGGATCGGCCGCTCTTCGTGACTGGTCCCAGCGGCCCCGGCACGCCCGGCGGGAAGCTCACCCGAGTCCTCGCCGCGGTCGATCTGTCGTCCGCTGCCGCGCCCACGCTCGATGCCGCGGAACGTTTCGCCAAACTGTTTCACGCGAGCCTTCGCGTGCTCCACGTGGTCGAACCCTTGCCGTTGATCCCCGAGCTTCCCGTCGGCATGGAGTCGGATGTGCTGCGCCGTTCGGAAGAGGAGCTGGAGCGGACGGTCTGGCCGCGCATCACGCTGGCCAATGCGGAACGCCTGGTGCGGACCGGCCCGGCAGCCGAAACCATCGCCAACGTGGCGTCGGAATGGCATGCGGATCTGATCGTCGTCGGCTCCCATGGCCGCGGTTGGGTAGATCGCATCCTGATCGGCAGTGTCACCGAACGCCTGCTCAACCGGTTGCCCACGTCGATGCTGGTGATTCCGGTGGCCGGAGTGCGGAATGCGGAGTTCGGAGCTCGGAGTAAGGCTCGTGCGATTGGTGCTCACTCCGCAGTCCGAGCTCCGCACTCCGCACTGGCTGGGAAGGGAGGTGAAGAGTGAAAGTCTCCGAATTGATGCAGACCGCTCTCACCGTGGTTGATGGTGACACCACCGTCGCCGAAGCGGTCGTGATCCTGACCGACGCCCACGTTTCCGCGGTGCCGGTGATCGACGTTCACAAACGCCTGGTCGGAGTGCTTTCGACCACCGACATCCTTCAGGCAGAAGCCGAGTGTGCGTCCGCCGAAGACCGCGAGCGGCTCTTCGAGGGGACCGGTGTCCGGGAGATCATGACGCCGCGTCCGGTGGTCATCCGTCCCGATGCCGATGTCCGCGAGGCGGCGCAGCAAATGCTTTACCTCGACATCCACCGGTTGTTCGTGGAGGACAAGCACGAGCTGCTGGGGGTGATCTCGCAGAGCGACGTAGTTCGTGCTGTGGCCAATGCCAAAATTGAAACCAAGAGTTGACTCACTTCGGAATGGCCCATGACCAGTGATTTGGATTCAGGACGAGAGCACAGGGGTGAGGAGCACCCCCGCGGCACCCTCGCGGTCGTCGCGCTCTACGGCGTGCTGTTCGTGCTGGGCTGGTTTGCGATCTACCTGTTCATTTACCTGCCGCGCGGCCCGGTAACCCGATGACCATGCACGTCCATGTCTACGAGCGCGCCTGGATGTGGGCCGCGGGAGTCATCATCGTGCTCTTCCTCGGCACCCTGGCCTACGCCGCGGTGGCGCAGGGATTGCGACCGCCCAGCCACGTCGAAATGATCGACCCGCGTACCGTCTGGGACGATCCGCGGTTCGCCGAGCGGGGCGAAGTAACCCAGGCCGATGGCAGCGTGGTGGTGACGGCGGTCGCGATGACGTTCGCGTTCCAACCGGCGGAGATCCACGTGCCGGCCGGCCGCCCGGTCACCTTTCGCCTGACCAGCACCGACGTGCAACACGGCTTCCAGATCGTGGGAACCAATGCCAACACCCTGGTCATTCCAGGTTACGTCAGCCAGTTCACGACGGTATTCAAGACTCCCGGCGAGTATCTCATCGTTTGCAACGAATACTGCGGGACCGGTCACCACATGATGTCGGCCAAGTTGATTGTAGAGGCGGCGCCATGACCGCCGCCCTCACCAGCAAGCCAGCCTTCTTGTCACCGCCCGTCAAGACCAGACGGGACGCAAGGCTTGCCGTCGCGAATATCGGCGTTGCGATCGGCGCCTTCGGCATCGCGGCCTTCATGGCGCTCATGCAGGCGCTCTCCCGCGCCAATCTGGACCTGCCCTGGCGCTCCGCCGGCATGTACTACCTCTCGGTGACGGCGCATGGCGTGCTGATGGCGCTGGTGTTCACCACGTTCTTCATCATGGGTCTCGGCGTCGCGTTCGCGAACGCCAGCCTCGAGCGCAACGTCAGCTATCCGAAACTCGCCTGGAGCGGCTTCTGGATCGCGGTGCTCGGCACGGCAGCCGCCGCCTGGGCGATCCTGACCGGCAAGGCGACGGTCCTCTACACCTTCTACCCGCCGCTACAGGCACATCCGGCGTTCTACCTCGGCCTCACACTCGTGGTAGTGGGATCGTGGATCTGGAGCTTGGTGCTGCTCGCGACGTGGTACGCGTGGCGTCGCGACCATGCCGGCCGGACCACTCCCCTGCCGATGTACGGCATGCTCGCCACCATCATCGTCTGGCTCATCGCCACCATCGGTGTCGCCGCCGAGATGCTGTTCCAGCTCATTCCCTGGTCCCTCGGTCTCAAAGAGACGGTAGACCCGCTCCTGTCCCGCCTCCTGTTCTGGTATTTCGGACATCCGCTGGTGTACTTCTGGCTGCTGCCGGCGTACACCATCTGGTACACGGTCGCCGTCAAAATCGCCGGCGGAAAACTGTTCAGCGATCAACTCGCCCGCGTGGTGTTCGCGACGTTCATCGTGTTATCGGCGCCGGTGGGAATGCACCACCAGTTCATGGATCCCGGCGTCGCTTCCGGCTGGAAGCTGCTGCACACCTTTCTTACCTTCGGCATCCTGTTCCCCAGCTTCCTCACCGCCTTCACGGTGACCGCCTCCTTCGAGGTGGCGGCGAGGGCCAAGGGGGCCCGAGGACTTTTCGATTGGATCTTCAAGTTGCCCTGGGGCGACCCCACCGTTTCGTCGGTCCTGCTCGCGATGCTGCTGTTCGCGGTCGGCGGGTTCGGGGGAGCGATCAATGCGTCGTTCGTCACCGACTCGGTGGTGCACAACACGGCGTGGATTCAGGGACATTTTCACTTGACCGTGGGGAGCGCCGTCGCACTCACCTTCATGGGCACCGCGTACTGGCTGATCCCGCGACTGACCGGACAGGAGCTGGAGCTCGGCCTGCTGGCCAAGGTGCAACCATACCTCTGGTTTCTGGGCATGGTGCTCTTCTCCATCGCGAATCACGTCACCGGCCTGATGGGCATGCCTCGCCGGATCTATGACGCCACCTATCAGGGTTCGGCCGTCGCCGAAAAATGGCAGGCTCTGACTCTGACGTCGGCGGTTGGCGGCCTGTTTCTCTTCATGAGCGCTGCCTTCTTCCTGCTGGTCATGTTGGGCACCGTACTGGCGGGGAAGAGGACCGAAACCCGCCGGGTGGAATTCTCGGACACCCTATTACCCGAATCCAACCGGTCCAGCGTGTTCGACCGGTTGGGCTGGTGGACGGTCATCGCGATCATCCTGGTCCTCATCGCGTATGCGTATCCTGTTTACTCACAGCTGCAGATGCAGACGTTCGGATCGCCGGGGTATAAACCCTACTGACAAGGGGTTTAGCGTTTAGAGTTTAGAGGGAAGAGTAAGGCAACCACTTTACTCTTCCCTCTTTACTCTTCACTCTTCACCGGTTCTTCCGTACTCCCGGACGGCCGAGTAGCGTATTTCGCCATGTCAGCGCCCCAGGACCGCCCCGCTCGCCCCGCCACTCTGGCTATCGACATCGGCGGCAGCGGGCTCAAGGCCACCGTCCTCGACCCGAACGGCCAGATGCTGGTCGAGCGGATTCGGGTGGCGACGCCACGGCCGATCACGCCACCGATACTGGTGGATGCGCTGGTCGAGCTGGCAAAGCCGCTTCCGGAATTCGACCGGGTATCGGTGGGCTTCCCGGGCGTCGTGCGCAACGGCGTGGTCCGAACCGCCATCAATCTGGATCCGCAGACGTTTCCGGGCTTCGATCTCGCCGTGGCACTCGAAAGCCGCTTCGGCAAGCCGGTCCGGGTGATCAACGATGCGGACATGCAGGGCTACGGAGCGATTCGGGGCGAGGGCGTGGAGCTGGTGATCACGCTGGGGACCGGCATGGGATCCGCGCTGTTCTGCGACGGCAAGCTCGCGCCTCATCTGGAGCTGGCACACCACCCGTTCCACAAGGGCCGGACCTACGAGCACGAGCTGGGAGAGCAGGCCCGGCGCCGGTTCACCAGACGCAAGTGGAACCGTCGAGTGAAGGAAGCGATCGAGGCCCTTCGCACCCTGACCAACTTCGACCACATGTACATCGGCGGGGGGAACGCCAAGCGGCTGGAACTGGAGCTGCCGGCGGACGTAACTGTCGTGGACAACAATGCAGGGGTGCTGGGTGGGATCAGGCTGTGGGAGAGTGAGAAGTAAGTGGTGCGCGGTGCGTGGTGCGTGGTCGTCTCGGGGAACGCTCCACGCACCACGCACCACTCACGACTTACTTGTTTCTCTTTTCTTGCCGTCGTTTCGCCACCCGCGCCGCCCAAGTCCTGGGTACCGCTCTGGTTCCTACCGCCAGCAATTTGTTGAGCGTTCCGGGTGTCACCATTTTCCGCCCCCGCAGCATCGCGTGATATCCCGCGCGCGCTACCGGCTCCGCCTCCATCGCTAGCCGCTCCATCCGAGTGCCTTTCATCCCGGCCGCCGCGTGGAAGGCAGTGCGGGTCGGCCCGGGACACAGAACAGTAGAAGTCACCCCGGTCCCCTCGAGCTCCACCGAAAGTGCCAGCGAGAAAGAGACGACGTAGGCCTTGGTCGCGTAGTAGACGCTCATCAGCGGGCCCGGCTGAAACCCCGCGGTGGACGCGACATTGAGAATCATCCCTCTGCGTCGGGCGACCATTCCCGGGAGGAACCGGCGGGTGAGGTCGGTCAGCGCCGAAACATTCACCTGAATCATCTCGAGATCACGCTCGAGCGGGGTATCCACGAAGCGGCCGAGTAACCCGAATCCCGCGTTATTGATCAGCGCGGTCATTTCGGAACCGGCGCTGGCGACGGCCGCGGCCACAGCAGCCGGTCCTTCCGGACGGCTCAAGTCGGCCACGACCGGCCACACTCGAATTCCGTGCCTACCGCTCAGGTCTTCTGCCAGGTGGCGCAGTGCGGTCTCGTTGCGGGCCACCAGAAATAGATCGTATCGGTCGGCCGCGAACAGCCTTGCCAGCTCCAGGCCGATCCCGCTGGAGGCCCCGGTTACCACGGCGGCGGGCATCTGTTCCTTTCATTAGTAGTGATCGATACTTTGAACCCACATGGACCCCGCCGAAGAAGCGCGACGTATCCGTAGCAGGATGGAACGCCTGGCCAGCGTGGCCCTACGGATCCATTCCGAGCACACCCTCGAGCGCGTCTTCCAGGAGGTGGTGGACGCGGCGCGGGATGTGACCGGGGCGCGCTATGCTGCGCTGGGGGTACTGGATGAAAACCGCGACAAGCTGTCCGCATTCGTGACCAGTGGGCTCACCCCGGAGCAACATGCCAGGATCGGAGACCTGCCGCGCGGTCACGGCATCCTCGGGCTCCTCATCAAGAATCCGGAGCCGATTCGCCTTCCCGATCTGGCCAAACACCCCAAGTCCTACGGCTTTCCGCCCCATCACCCGCCGATGAAGTCGTTTCTCGGCGTGCCGATAATCGGACGGCAGGGCCCGATGGGCAACCTCTATCTCACCGAGAAGATGGACGCGCCGGAATTCACCACGGAAGATGAGACCATCGCCATGATGCTGGCGGCCCAGGCCGCGGTGGCGGTGGACAACGCGCGGCTCCATGAAGAGAGCGCCCGCCTCCTCGCCGAAGTTCGAAACATGCAGATCTCCCGCGACCGGTTTTTCGCGATGATCAGCCACGAGCTGCGGAACGCCCTCACGGCCGTGTACGGCTGGTCGGACCTGCTGGTTCGCAAGGGCAACGCTCCGCGGGCCGCGCTGGAAGTGCATGAATCCGCCGAGCGCACGCTGACCCTGGTCAACGATCTACTGGACCTGAGCCGGCTCGAAGCCGACCGGCTGAAGCCGGTGATCCGCACGGTGGAGGCGCGCGAGCTGGTGCGGGAAGCCACCGGGTCACTCGAGCCGTCGGCCCAGTCTCGCCACGTTCGCCTAGCGGTCCAGGCGCCGCCGGCCGAAGTGACCTGCCAAACCGATCCGCAGCGGGTACGCCAGATCCTGATCAATCTCCTCAGTAACGCCGTTCGCCACAGCCCGGAGAACGACATAGTGGAGGTCCTGCTCGCCGTCGACGGCTCCCGCCTGCGATTCGACGTGGTGGACCATGGTGAAGGCATCGCCCAGGGCCAGCAGGCCGGGATTTTCGAGGCCTTCGTCCAGGCCGATTCCACCCGCGAGCGTGGCACCGGCCTCGGTCTCACCCTATCCCGCCAGCTTGCCCGGCTTCTGGGAGGCGACCTCCGGGTCGAAAGCCAGCCAGGCAAGGGCGCCCGGTTCATCCTGGACCTTCCCCGGTATTATTAAAGAGTCCTTCACACACCATTAAGGACTCGATTAGGGTTCAGGATCTATCCTCCTTGCGTGCCCAGGACCAAACCGAACCGTAACTCTCGGTGGTGACTGACTATGAAACTCCTCGTGGTGGAAGACGACCGAAAGGTCGCCGGGTTCATCGAACAAGGACTGCGTGAAGAAGGGTACGCGGTCGATGTGGCCAAGGATGGCGATGAAGCCACCATGCTGGCCCACATCAACCAGTACGACGCGATCCTGCTCGACCTCATGCTGCCGAAGAAGAACGGAGTCCAGGTCGCGTCGGAGCTTCGTCGGGAGGGCCGGACTACACCGATCCTGATGCTGACCGCCCGCGATGCCACGGAAGACATCGTACGCGGGCTCGATGCCGGCGCCGACGACTACATGCCGAAACCGTTCAAATTCGACGAGCTGCTGGCCCGGCTGCGCGCCCTGGTACGGCGCGGCGGAGCGGCCCGGCTGGAACGGCTCACCTACGGGAGTATCGAGGTGGACCGGCTGAAACACACGGCTTTTGCCGCGAGCACCAAGCTCGATCTCACGCCGCGGGAATTCCAGCTACTGGAGCATTTCCTGCTCCATCCCGGCCAGGTAGTTCGCCGCACCGAGCTGCTGGAGAAGGTGTGGGACATGCATTTTGACCCTGAGAGCAACGTGGTGGACGTTCACGTCGGCAATTTGCGTCGCAAGCTCCGCGAAGCGGGCTGCGAAGGCGTGTTGCAGACCGTGCGCGGCGTTGGCTTCACCCTTCAGGAGCCGAGCCCCTCGGGAGTCTGATGTATTCGCTGCGCCGCGTCCTCGCGGTGCGTTTTTCGCTGACGATCCTGGTGGCGCTCTCCCTCATCGCCCTCTGGGCGATGCTGGGCGTGCAACGCACCCTGCGCCGCCAGACCGATCACGCATTGATCGCCACGCTCGCCGTGCTGCACACCCAGCTGGCGGGCGGTGGCACCATTCCCCAGTCGACCCCGGCGGATTTCCTGGAGTACATGCAGGAAGGCATTCCGTTCGTCGCCTTGCGGGACGTCGGCGGCAAGGTCATGCAGGCCAACGCGCCCGATGTGTCCAGGTATCCCCTCGACACGGCCGCTTTCACCGCCGCCCTGAACGGGCGGAAGGCCTGGGCCACCGAGGTGTGGAACGAAAGCCGGATTCGCTCGGTGTACGCCTCCGCTCCGGCGAGCGGCCAGACCGGAGCGATGGTAGTGCAGGTGTCCTCCTCGCTGCGGCCGCTGGCCGATGCCAATCGTGACCTGCTCTTCGACATGTTCGGTACCGTCGTGCTGGGAGCGCTGGCGGTGGCCATCGGCGCCTTCTGGCTGGCCGGCTCGGCGGTGTCTCCGGTGGTGGAAATCGCGAGTCAGGCCCAGACCATCGCCCCGGACACGCCGGGAAAGCGCATCAGCGCCCACGCCGACGTCACCGAATACCAGAGCCTGATCGAAGTACTGAACGGGCTGCTCGAGCGCTGCGAGGTGGCGTTCAACACCCAGCGGCGCCTGACGGCGGATGTGGGCCACGAGCTGCGCACACCGCTCACCGCGCTCCGGGGCGAGTTCGAGATCGCGCTACGGTCGGAACGGGCCCCGCGCGATTACCAGCTGGTCATGCGCAGCGGGCTGGAAGAGATCGACAAGCTGAATCGGATGTGCGACGCGCTGCTGATGATCACGCGTGCCGACTCTCACACCCTGTCGCTCAACCGGAGCCCGACCGACGTGAACGCGCTGGCGCGCCGCGCGTTGCAGGCGGTCCACCGGCTGCTGGAGGAGCAGGAGCTGTCGGTCACGACCCGGCTCGACTACGAGGGTCAGCTGCCGCTGCTGGACGAGCGGCTCACCTCCCAAGTGGTCGAGGAGCTGGTGAACAATGCGGTCAAGTATTCGCCATTCGGAGGGTCCATCACCGTCGGGACCAGGGCGGGTGACGGCAGTGTCAAGTTCTGGGTGGAAGACACCGGCCAGGGAGTGGATCCCGAGCATTTGCCCCACCTCTTCGAGCCGTTCTTCCGGGCCGACGAGGCGCGGACCAGCGGAGACGGATCCGGCCTCGGCTTGAGCATGGCCGCCAGCATCGTCCGGGCGCACGACGGTGCGATCCGCGCCTTGAACCTGCCGGGACACGGGGCACGCTTCGAAGTCGAGCTGCCGCTCGTGGCCGCCAAGTCCAATGGTTGGAGCGCTGGCACGTCGTAACCCGCTCGTCGTTGCGGCCGCGACCGGGCTGGCAGCCGGTCTGGCGGCGCGCCTTCTCGCAAGTCATGAAATTTCCGATGTAATTCTCTTCGCTACCCTGGTGGGCTGTGGTGGACCACTCGTCTATCACACCGTTCTCGGCCTGGCACGCGGCCGGTATGCCGCGGATATCATCGCCACCCTCGCCATCGTCGCCGCCGTGTTCCTCCACCAGTATTTCGCCGGGGTCATCATCGTTCTCATGCAGTCGGGCGGCGAGGCGCTGGAGCGCTACGCCATGGGCCGCGCCTCCGAGTCGCTGGACGCCCTGTTGGCGCGCGCGCCCAAGATCGCCCACCGGATCGCCGGCGAGCGGACGATTGAGGACGTCTGGGTGGACGCCGTGCAGGTGGGCGACTCATTGGTGATCCGCCCCGGCGAGCTGGTGCCGGTCGATGGGACGGTGATCGAGGGACACTCGACGGTCGATCAGTCGATGGTCACGGGGGAGCCCTTTCCGGTACCTGCCCGCGCCGGTCTCGCGCTGCTCTCGGGCACGCTCAACCTGGAAGGCGCCCTCACCTTCCGCGCCGAACGGCCGAGCAGCCAGAGCCAGTATCAGCAGATTCTCGATCTGGTGCGCGCCGCCCGGGCGCAGAAACCTCCGATCCAGCGGCTCGCCGACCGGTGGGCGATCTGGTTCACGCCCGCGACACTCCTCGTCTGCATCGCCACCTATGTGTTCACCCGGAACCCGACTGCGGTGCTCGCCGTCCTCGTCGTGGCCACGCCCTGCCCGCTCATTCTTGCGGTTCCGGTCTCGGTGATCGCAGCGATCAGCCGCGCGGCGGAACGAGGAGTCATCGTCAAGAGTGGCGCGGCCATCGAGCAGCTCGGACTCGCGCGCGCGGTGGTGTTCGACAAGACCGGAACCCTGACACTGGGACATCCCACGGTGGCCGGGGTTCATGCGGCCGACGAGCTGCCGGAGCGAGAGGTATTGCGACTCGCCGCCGCGGTAGAGCAGTTGTCCTCGCACCACCTGGGGCAGGCGATCGCCGAAGAAGGCCGCCGGCGCCTCCACGAGCTTCCCCGGCCGGTGATGTTTCGTGAGACTGCGGGTTCCGGGGTCACCGGGGCAATCGACGGTCACCAGATCATCGTCGGATCCGCGAGCTTCCTCACCAGCCAGGGATTGCCGGTGAACGGCAGTGAGCCGGAACGGCCCACCGCGTACGTGGGCGTGGACGGCCGGCTGGCCGGCACTATCGAATTCGCGGACCGGCTACGGCACCAGGTGCCCTCGCTGATGCAGCGGCTCGCCATTCTTGGCGTGCGCGAGACCGTGATGCTGACCGGCGACCGCCGCTCGAGCGCCGAAACCATAGCGGCGCAGGCGGGAATCCTCAGCGTGCTGTCCGAGCTGCTTCCGGCCGACAAGGTCGCCGCCGTAAGCCAGCTCAAGCAGAGTTTCGGCACGGTGGTGATGGTGGGAGACGGGATCAACGACGCCCCCGCGCTGGCGGCCGCAACGGTCGGCATCGCCCTGGGCGCCCATGGACCGGCCGCCGCGGCGCAGGCTGCCGACGTGGTGCTGCTGGTGGACGATATCTCGCGGGTCGCGGACGCGGTGGAAATCAGCCGGCGCATGCGCCGTATCGCCCTTCAGAGCATCGGCTTTGGGTTGGGGGTCAGCCTGGTGCTCATGGTGATCGCGAGTTTCGGAATGATCACGCCCGCGGCGGGGGCGGTGATGCAGGAGGCCCTGGACGTCGCTGTGATATTGAATGCGCTGAGGGTGAAGTGAAAAGGTGCCAGGTATCAGGTGTCAGGTGTCAGGGCTTTATGGTGAGCCCCTGACACCTGGCCCCTGGCACCTGGCACCTAAGTCAGTATCTCCGCCACCTCCCGCCTGGGCGTCGCCCTCACGCCCTTCCCATAGCCCATTCGCAGCAGGATCTGCGGATAATCCTTGCGACCCGCAATGGCCGCGAGGCGGGGCCGGAGGTCAGCTACCTCGATCGCCTGATTGAGGAACGATGCCGAAACGTTTTCCATCTGCGCACGGAGCAGCACGTGCTCCAGCGCCTGCCCGGCCGCCAGCCAGTCCTTCACCGAATCCCCCTCGGTACCGAGTACCGCGAGGAGAGGAGAATTGGCTATCAGGTCCTTCGAGCGCGCAGCCTGTCCGTCGCCCATGTCGAACGTGCGCACGGCAAGAGGCGCGGCGGCGGACATGATGTCGCCCAGGCCCAACGCGTATCCCGGCATCCCGTCTCGCGAGGCGGTCCGGTTGGGATGCATCCAGTCGGCCAGCTCCTGCCGGAAACGCCTGTCGGCCATCTGCAGCTGATCGGCCTCGGCAGTCAGCTCGGCTGCCGCCGACCGGGCACCGCTGCCGAGCGGCCGGAACCAGGCGCCTTCCTGAGTCGCGGCGCGGCGCAAACCCACGACGAGACCCTGCGGAAGCTCGCGGTTCTCAAAAGGCAGCCGGTAGGTGCGGCGCCGGCAGATGGCATCGAAGAGCGCATGATCCTCCTCGGACGGATCGTGGGCGCTCCCCAGGGAAATGGCGGCGAGAAGATCCGCGTCGTACAAATCGGGCAGGAGCTGATAGGTCCCCTCGTAACCGAAGTGGCGGAGCGCCACGCGAAGGTTGAAGAGGGCGGCCCCGCAACTGATGGTAAGCTCCCGGTCGCGCGGATCCACCACCGGCAGGTTGCGGGAGCGGTCGGCATGGAGATCCAGCGTGTCCCGGGCAATCCGGAATCGCCACGGCTGGCTGTTGTGGCTCGAGGGCGCGAGGACCGCGAACTTGAGCGCCGCGCGAAGCTTCGCCGCCGGTGATCCGGAGACCGGGAATTCGTCGATCGCCTCGATACTGGGCGCTACCAGCGTGTCTACCATGGCCATCTCCAGGAGAGTCCCGCCATCGACGAAATCTCGTGGGGACCGGTTCGAGCGGCGGTGAACGGGCTGTGAAGTCCGGCTCATGCACGCGACCCGGGAGTTAGAGAGCCTTAATGCGGCTCTGGACCCGTTCTTCATAGGTCTCCCGCCAGATTTATGGCCAAGTCGTTAGACGAGAGACGGAGCCATGGAGACCAACGTAGGTAAGACCGACGCCGCAGTCCGCTGGATAATCGCGGTCGTGCTGTTCAGCATTGCTTTTGTATTCAACGCGCATGTGGTGTGGTCGTTCTTCGCGGCGGTTGGCGCGCTGGTCATGGCCGGCACCGCGCTCACGCGCCGGTGCATGTTCTACTCGCTGATCGAGCTCGCGATGCGCCGGCGCAGGCCGGTCGCGCACTGACCGGTGCCGGAGCGGAGGTTGGGAGAACCCGACCGTGACTATCGATACCACGACGCTGCATGCACCGGCCTCGTTGCGAGCGGAGCACGAGGAGCTGCACCGCGACTTGAGCCGGATGATGCGCCAGCCCGGAGAACTCGGCGAGGCGGCACGCGCCATTACCAAGGTGGTGCACCGGCATTTCCTCAAGGAGGAACAGCTGGTTTTCGCTCCGCTGGCCGTCCTGGCACAGGTGGCGGAAGGAAAGATTCCCGACGAGGCGGCCGAGGCCCTTGAGCTCATCGAGCGGCTGAAGGCCGAGCTGCCGCAGATGATCGCCGAACACCGCGAGGTGGTGGCCGAGCTCGATCGGCTGGTTGCGGCCGGCGTCAGCGCAGGGGACTCAGGAAGTGTAGAGCTCGCCAACCGTCTCAAGCTCCATGCCCAGAACGAAGAAGAGATCCTCTATCCCGCCGCGATCATCCTCGGGGAATACCTGAAGCTGCTGGCGTTTCGGTGACGCAGGTGCCAGGTATCAGGTGCCAGGGTCTCCCCACAAAGCCCTGACACCTGACACCTGATACCTGACACCTGATACCTCCGCATGAAGGTTTCTTGCCCCTCCACTCACCGTCAGTTCAGGGCCTCCGTTGTTACATGGGTGTACTTCTGAAGGAGTTCGATATGCGCTTTGCGACCTTTGCCGCAATCGCCGCAGTCTTTTCGACGGCTTGCGCCGTCAATCCGGCGCCGGTACCGCTTTCGTGCGACGCCGAAGGACGCCAGCTGCTGATTGGTAACTGGTCCGGAGAGTACTTCACACCCGACGGCGGGCGCGCTGGCAGCATCGTGTTCAATTTCGCGCCGGAGGACACGCTCGGGTACGCGCACGGCGACATCGTGATGGCTCCCCCGCGGGGAAATCAGTACCTCTTGCCGGTGGACCAGGGCGGCATCAGCGCACCGGAAGAGACGGTGCAGGTACTGACCATCGAGTTCCTCGGCGTGGTCGGTCACCAGGTGGGGGGGACCCTTTCGCCGTACCGTGATCCGGAGACGGGCGAGATGTTGAACACGACCTTCGAGGGTCGCATCGAGGGCGACAAGATCAGCGGCACGTTGACCACGGTGCACACCCGCAGCATGCAAGTGGACGTCGGCACCTGGGAAGTGGTGAGAAAGCACAGCTGAGAAGAAAAGCAGTGCGCAGTGAGCAGAGGGGCAGAACATACCGGCGCAGCCTCTGCAATCTGCGCACTGCGCACTCATAACGAGGAGTCAAGAGTGGATTACCGCATGAGCCGGACCCTCGACCTCCCGTTCGAGCAGGCGGTGGCTCGCGTCCGGGAGAAACTTCCGGGCGAGGGGTTCGGCGTGCTGACCGAGATCGACGTGACCGCGACGCTCAAGGCCAAGTTGAATCAGGATTTTCGCCGGTATGTGATTCTCGGCGCCTGCAATCCGCCGCTCGCGTTCCGCGCGCTGTCGGCGGAACGGGATATCGGCGTCCTGCTTCCCTGCAACGTCGTGGTGTACGCCGCCGATGAGCCGGGCAAGACGGTGGTATGCGCCATCGATCCGGAGTCGTCCCTGGGGCGGGTCGGCCGGCCCGATCTCGCCCCGCTCGCCGCCGAGGTGAAGAGCCGGCTCACAAGGGTGCTCGCGGCGCTCTGAGCCAACCGACAAACCCAAGGCTATTCACCGCAAAGGGCGCAGAGACCGCAGAGAACTTTATTGGCCTCTGCGCTCGCTGCGATTTCTGCAGTGAGTCAGTACCCTGTCGGATTCGTAGAGGGTGCGAGGCGCGAGGGTGACTCGCCGCTCCGGTTGCAGCGGCCCGGCCGGGGTGCATATTGGCCGGCGTAGGCAACTGCCGGTCACCACCGGAGGGGTCATATGCAACCCGTTCGTCTGCTGGCGGCTTCGATTCTGGCCGCGACGTTGTTGTTCGCTCCGCGCAAGAGTCCGGCGCAGGAGACAGCCTCCGATACGCTGCTGACGGTCAATCACTATCTCGACTGGGAGCAAGTAGCGGACCCGCAAATCTCGCCCGACGGGTCGCAGATCATTTACACCCGACGCTGGGTGAACAAGATCGCAGACAAGTGGGAGTCCGGCCTCTGGATCATGAGCGCGGATGGCTCGAAGAATCGTTTCCTGGTCAAGGGGCAATCCGCGCGGTGGGCCCCGGACGGCACCCGTATCGCGTATCTCGCCGACGGCGATCCCAAGGGCACCCAGATTTTCGTGCGCTGGATGGATGCCGAGGGGGCGATGTCGCAGGTAACCCAGCTTACCGCCACACCGCTGGAAGTCCGGTGGTCGCCCGACGGGAAAACCCTGTCGTTTGCGCAACGCGTGCCGTACGAAGACTCGTGGACTATCAGCATGCCGAAGGCTCCGGACAGCGCGAAGTGGACGCCGGCGCCCCGCGTGATCAACCGGCTCCACTATCGACAGGATCAACGCGGGTTCATGGAACAGAGCTTCCTGCACCTGTTCGTCGTCCCGGCCGACGGCGGGACGCCTCGACAACTGACCTCCGGCGACTGGAACGTGGGTGCCCGGTTTGACGGCTTGGAGCAGGGCGTCGGATACGACTGGACGCCCGACGGCAAGACCATCGTCTTCGACGGACTCAAGGAGGCAGACGGGGACTACCGGTATCGCGAGTCACAGATCTATGCGGTGGACGTCGCTCGCGGGGTCATTCGCCAGATCACCCAACGGCGCGGCAGTTGGACCGATCCCAGGGTCTCGCCCGATGGCCGGACCGTCGCCTTCACCGGATTCGACTACACCCCGCAGACCTACAAGACCGACGAGCTGTTCGTGATCGGCTTGGACGGCTCCAATGTTCGCCAAATCAGTGGCCCGTTGGACCGCGATGTGGGCGTCCCGCGCTGGGCTCCCGATGGAGCCGGCTTGTTCTTCACCGCGGGCGATCGGGGCACCAGCAACATCTATTTTGCGCCCGTTCAGGGCGGCGGCGCCGCCAAGCAGACCGATGGCGCGCACCTGTTGACCTTCGCGTCCCTGGGCCGCGACCTCACCGCGGTCGGCACGAGCACCGACGCCAAGTCACCGCCCGACGTGGTGCGGATCAACCTGCGCGCGCCGAAAAGCATTACCCGACTCACCGCGGTCAACGATGACGTGCTCGCCAACAAGCGCCTGGCGACCGTAGAGGAAGTGTGGTACGCCTCCACCGGCGGAACCCGGGCCCAGGGCTGGATCGTGAAGCCGCCCGGTTTCGATGCCTCGAGAAAATACCCGCTGATCCTCGAGATCCACGGCGGCCCGCACTCGATGTACAACGTGGGTTTCAATTACATGTTTCAGAATTTCGCCGCCAACGGCTACGTGGTGCTCTACACCAACCCCCGCGGCAGCACCGGCTACGGCACCGACTTCGGCAACGCCATCAACCGGGCCTATCCCGGCGTCGACTATGACGATCTCATGGCGGGCGTGGATACCGTGGCGGGCCGAGGATACATCGATACGCAGCGGATGTACGTATCGGGGTGCAGTGGCGGCGGCGTGTTGTCGAGCTGGGTGATCGGACACACCGACCGGTTCGCGGCCGCCGCGGTCCGCTGCCCCGTGATCGACTGGATCAGCATGGCGGGCCAGACCGACATCCCACTGTTCACCTACAACTTCTTCGACGCGCCCTTTTGGGAAAAGCCGGACCAGTGGCTCAAACAGTCGTCGTTGATGTACGTAGGGAAGGTGACGACCCCGACCATGCTCATGACCGGCGAGCTGGACTTGCGGACCCCGATTCCGCAGACCGAGGAGTACTACTCGGCACTCAAGATGCGGAAGGTTCCGGTAGTTATGCTGCGGTTCAGCGGTGAGTATCACGGTACCGGCTCGAAGCCGACCAACTTCATGCGAACCCAGCTCTACATGATGAGCTGGTTCCAGAAGCACACGAGGGGCAAGGAGGCGGCAGCCCGGTAACGCGGGGGCGGCCGTCGCACTCTCGCGGTCATTGGCTGCTCCGGGCGGGGGCCCGTCGTCCGAGCACGACGGTTGGCACTGCTCCGCCCATGGCTTCCGCCCCGCCCATCATTTCGCCCATCTCGCGCCAGGCATCGGCCGTGATGACGTCTTTGGTCGAGTCCTGGAACGCCGCGATCGCCGCGTAGATCACCTTCCGCTTATCCGTCACTTGTTCCGCCGCCAGGATGTCGCTGATCACGTCGTGCATCATGTGCAGGTTGTCGAAGATCGCCGCCGCCCGCGGGTGGCGCTCGGTGAAGGTCGGAGCCACGGTAATCGTCATGGGCATGACGCGCGGCATCGAGCCGGGCGGGTCACGGAGCATCTCCCAGAATCGCGCCAGCGTGGCCTTCACACCTGCCTTCCGTTCCGCTTCGTTCCGGCCCAGGATCAGCGGCTCGTATAGCCCGACCTGGAGCCAGTGATATGCCCAAATCAGTCCGTTGAACTTGGGGTACCAGTCGCGGAAGGCCAGGCTGTAGTACTGCCCCTCCATCAGGCTCATGGACATAGGCACGGCCAGGTAGGCGATGTCCCGACGGGACAGGTAGTAGTCGGTCACCCGTTCGATGAGTGAGTCTTTCGCAGCCACGCTCAACCGTTCGTCCGCATAGATGTCGTAGATCTGCCGGTGTAGCACGTGGGCCCAATCGAACATTAGCTTCGCGCGCCAGGCGAGCTTGGCGTACGACGGCTCGATGACCTCCTCGGCCACGGCGAACCGCGGCGGCTTGACCAGGAGATCAGTAGTCAGAAACTGATACTCCCTTTCGAGCGCGGCGGCCGCCTTGCCGGAATCCGAGATGGTATAGAGCCGCTCGTAGAGCACCGCGTGCCCGTAGTCGAAGGCGTTGAACAGGCGCCCGGCCTCGGGATAGTCCTTGAGGAATACCCAGTTAAAGGAGCCGGGATAATAGAACTGCTCATTGCGCCGGTCCTGCGCGGTGGTGGGTGGCGCCGCGAAAAGCCTCAGCAGGGCGACCAGCGCGAGGTTCCTGATTGCAGAAGTCATTGGTTCCGTCCTTCCATCACTTGGCGGCGTTCGCCGGCATGAGCCAGGCGAACGCGAAGGCATGGGAAAACCCGAGGGTCAACGCAACGTCGGGGCCCACGCCGTTGCGCAGCCGCCGAGTCAACCCAAGGTCGATGACCGTGGTCGGGGTCCATTGACGCCGGAGGCCAAGCGACGCGTTCACCTGCACCAGGGCGCCTCGGGCGCTTTGGAGGACATACACTTCGCCGACGAGCAGCGTGCTATGCCGGAACAGCGTTCGGTCGATCGCCGCACCGGCCCACCAGCGATTCGCCGCCTCGGTCACGGCGGCGGTGCCCTCGCGGCCCAAGGTGTACGCGCCATTGAGGTGAATTCGGCTCCGGCCCCAGGAACGGGTAGCGATGGCCTTGAGCGACACCCGCGACTCGCTTCCACCCAACGAGCCGACCCCGAACGTTGCATCGCCGCGCAGCGAGAGCGCCGGTAACACCCGACTCTCGGTATTGAAGTTGTAAAGGGCAAAGACCTTGAGCCCCGAGAGCCCCCAGTCGGTCACACCATTCTCGCGAGCGATCGCGACCGGGGCCTTGAAGCCGATCTGGGCGTTGCGGGCGAACCCGTACTCGATTTCCGGGATCCAGGCGTGCACCCCGCCGCCGCCCGCTTCCCGCTCAAAGCGATAGGGCAAAAGGAACTCGAAGGCGTGCCGCTCGACGGGATAGGCGTCTTCCGTCAGCGTCGGCCGGTCGTCATCCAGGTTGCGGTAATCGATCTGCGCCGAAGCCGGCCGCGCTATCAGACTCAAAATGACCGCCGCCGCCGCCGCGGCGGCGTGGGAAAACACTCGCATGCAAGAACTCCTGGTCGAAGAGGTTTCGGACTACCAGACGACTAGGCGCGTTCTTGCGGAGGTGGGGTGGGGGGTTGGGGTGAGGTGGCGCGGTTGGCCCGAGAGACGTTGTGGCGGGGCCGAGAGGTGGTCCGCGGACTCGAGGTAAAAGGCTGCCGTGGGGCCAGTGCCAGCGTGGAGCCGGCGCACTGAGCTAAGGGGCCACAGTCGGGCACCGGGCACTCATCGCAGTCGGTTGCGGTAGTGACTTCGGCGAGCGCGCCGCGGTCATGGGACGACAGGCCCGCGCTGGCGGTGCTGTGCACGTGACGCCCGTGCCCGCCGTCCCGCACGGACTGCGGCACCCAAGCCGAGTGGGTGTGCGGAACGATCGACAGCAAGAGGGCGAAGGCGACGATGAACGTCAGGCTCCGGCCCGGCGCAGTGCGGCGCCCGCACGCTATCCTGAGCGGCATGAAGATGACCTTAGCATCTGTGCCCAGCAACGGTCAAGTCGCGGTGGCTTTCGGCCGGGTGTCACTCGTTGTCCATCGGTGAACTCGCCAGGCCATACTTCTCGAGCCGGTAGCGGAGCGTGTCCCGCGTCAACCCCAGGAGCTCGGCGGCCCGGGTCTTGTTTCCGCGGGCCTGTTCAAATGCCTGGCGTAGGAGATCTTTTTCCAGCGCTTCGAGGTCAATCCCGCCGGCGGGAAGCTTGAATCCCGGCTCAAGGTCGAGCGCTCCCCGGCCGGGTTGGAGCTCCTCAGGCAGGTGCTCCGCCAGGATCTCCGCATTTTCCTCGAGAATGACCGCTCGCTCGATCACATTTCGCAGCTCCCGCACGTTGCCCGGCCACCCGTAGCGCTCGAGCATGGCCAGCGCGCCCTTCGAGAGCGTGCGCACCGGCCGTCGGAGCGTGGTCGTCATCTTCTCCAGAAAGAAGCGCGCCAGCGGCTCGACGTCTTCGGGGCGATCCCGCAGGGGCGGAATGACGATGGGCACGACATTGAGCCGGTAAAACAGGTCACGCCGAAACCCGCCATCGCGCACCGCGACTTCGAGATCCCGATTGGTGGAAGCGATGATACGGACATCAACCTTGATGTCTCGCACGCCACCGACGCGCTTGAAGGTGCGGGTTTCGAGAAACCGCAAGAGCTTGGCCTGGGCGCCGGACGCCAGGTCCCCAATCTCGTCGAGCAGGATGGTGCCGCGGTCGGCCAACTCCAACAGGCCTTGCTTGCGCTCGCGGGCGTCGGTGAATGCTCCCTTCTCGTGACCGAACAGTTCTGATTCGAGCAGGGTCTCCGGCAGGGCGGTGCAATTGATCTCCAGGAACGGGAACTCCGCTCGAGCACTGCGGGCGTGGATGGCACGAGCCACCACCTCCTTGCCCACCCCGCTCTCGCCCCGGGCCAGCACGGTGCTATCGCTGGCCGCGACCTTCCCTACGAGATCGACCACGCGTTGCATGGCCGCCGACCGGCCGACGACTTCGACGCCGCCGAACTCCCAACCGGCCTGGCGCCGCAACCCTGACACCGTACGCCTGAGGACCCGGGTCTCCAGCCCCTTGGCGAGCGTATTGAGCAACTCCTCGAGCTGGGGCGGCTTCTCCAGAAAATGGTAGGCGCCGAGCTTCACCGCCTCGACCGCCGTCCCGATATCGCCGTGGGCGCTCAGGATGATGGCCGTCACATCAGGATCGGATTCCAGGAACTCTTTGAGGAGGTCCATCCCGTTCCCGTCGGGCAGCTTGAGGTCGAGGAGCACCGCATCCGGTGTTGCCGCGGCAAACGCTGCCCGCGCGGCGGCGGCGCTCTCCGCCACCGAGACGTCGTATCCGGCGTCCCCCACGTGGGCCTCGAGCCAGACCCGGATCAGGTTCTCGTCGTCAACCACCAGAACCCGTCGCTTATCCTTGCCCACGAGCCACTCCTTCTCCGGCCAACGGTAGCGCCACGACGAACGTCGCCCCTCCACCCGGGGAGTCTTCAACCCGCAGTGATCCGCCGTGGCGACTCACGATCTGCCGCGAGATCGACAGCCCCAGACCGGTACCGTGATGCTTGGTGGTGTGGAACGGCCGAAAGATCTCCGACCGTTTTTCCGGGGGAATCCCCGGTCCAGTGTCACGAACCCCGATCCATACCTCGGGTGGATGGCGTGCCACCCAGACGGACAGCCGCCCACCCGGCTGCATCGCCTCGATGCCGTTCAGCATGAGATTAACCAGCACCTGCACCACCAGCTCGGGATCGACCCGAATGGGGACACCGTCCGACGAAGGTTCGACGATCAGCCGCAATCCGCCGCTTTCCGCTTGTGGCCCCACCAGACGTGTCGCTCTCTCCACGACCAGGTGCGCGTCGACCACTACCTCCCGGGGCTCCGGCGGACGGGCGAACCGTAGCAACTGGGTCGTGGTCGCCTCGATCCGCCGGAGCTGCGCCTGAGCTTCCTCAAGCAATGGCCGGGACGGGTCGCCACTCGGAATGGTCCGCAGCGCCAATTCCAGCGCCCCGAGAACGCCGGTCAAGGGATTCCGGATCTCGTGGGCCACGCCGCTCGCCAGCTCGCCGACGGTCGCCAGCTGCTGTGCCCGTTCCAGTTCTTGGGCATGCAGCCGGTCGATCTCCTCGCGCGAGCGCTTCAGATCCTCGGCCATCCGGTTGAACGCATCAACCAGCATGCCGACTTCGTCCGAGGTACGCCGCGGCACCGGCTCATAGCTCTTCCGCTCGCCGAAGCGCCGCGCGGCGCCCGCTAATTCTCGCAGCGGCGTGGTCACGGAGCGGGCCGCAGCCACGCCAGTGACGACAATGAGGAGCACCAGCACCCCAGCGCTGAGGAAAGCGGCATCGCGCAGCCGGGCCACGGGGGCTAGTGCCGCCTGGATGGGCAGAGCCGCGGCAAAGACCCAGCGCGTGCCGGCGACCGGCGCGGCGGCCACCAGGGAGGGAGTTCCCAAGATCTCGGCGCGCGCCAGGGCTACCGTGTCCCCAGGCTCCGGCCGCACCGCGGCCAGCCCGGCCACGGCGTGCTCGTGAGTGACAAGAACGGGGCCGGTGCCCTCTTCGAGAATCGCGGACTCGACGCCCCCCATCAGGTGCGAAGAGACGGCGAAGACCCGCCCAAAGTCCTCCGCGCGCACGTGCCCCTCCAGCCACAGCGCCCCGGCACCCGAGCCCAGCGGCTCGGCTATCACATAGGCAACCACGCGTTGGTCTTCCCGGTGCACCACGATCCCGGGCGGCCGGTCACCTGCGGGCCGGGGAGCGGGCCAGTGCGGCGCGAGGTTACCCAGGGCCACGCTGGCGACCACCCGGCCGTCGTCCGCCACCAGCCGGAGACCATCGAACACGCCGCGCTCGGGGAGGCTCTGCACCAGCAACCGGCCGATGCCGGCGGCTCGCTCACTTCGCAACCGACTCTCGGATGGGAGCTGTCCCGCGATGGTTCGCAGCAAAAGGCGCTGGCGGGCAAGCTCCGTAGCGTGATGCGTAGCCTGCTGGATCACCAGCTCTTCCAACGCTCGTTCCGCTTGCTCGGTGATCACGCGGCGACTCACGGCGTAGCCTACCGTGATCACCGCCGTCAACGGAATGACTCCAAAGGATAGCAGTAAGAGCAGCAGCTTCCCGGTGAGCCCCAGCCCCTGGCGGTTCTCGATCACGACGGACGCCTTCATGACACACGCCTTCGAATGGGGCATTTCGCCCGGATGGCGGGCCAACCCGCCCGCGCGCCAGCCCCCGCGGCGGTCCGACACGACGATGCGATCTCCAACACGACCATGGCGATACCTGCTGCGCCTCCCAGGCCCGCAACTTGCCCGTCAATCGTGGAGCGGCGCAAGTCTCGGACCTGTACGCGCTGCATTTGGGGCGTTGCTCATGCGGAAGTGGCTCCACCATCCGGCGGGCGCAGATGGAGGATCCAGCACGCCCGTCATGCGCCGCCCTCCTCCGGGTTGTTCCCCAAGTCGCCGGCGCGTGCGATCAACGCGCACCGCTCGCTGCGTGGCGCGATTTGCCAGAGCCTCAATTCAACCGCACCAAACCGGGCGGAGCGTGTGAGTGTCCGGATGGGACTGGGGCATCTGACCCGGCCGACCGGGCAAATCGGGCAGCACCCGCACCCGGCACTCCAGCCAGCGCAGATCTAACCCGCGCGCCGACACACATATAGTCGCTGGCCGGTCGCGGTGCGCGGCTTGCTTTCGGTTACGGCAGACCGTGCGTGTGGAGACCGCGATGACGACGGCGACTGAGCCCAGAACTGAATCCAAGAGTGCGGCGCCTCGGCTGGGATTGCAGCGGGTGGAACTCCCGGTCGGGGAGCTCTCGTGCGCGGGGGCGGCGGCACCGCTCGCCGCTCGTATCCGGCGACTCCCCGGTGTTCATGATGCGCTGGTGAACCCGATCACCCAGCGGGCCGTGGTGGTGTTCGATCCCGGCGTCACCGGTGTGGAGGGGATCGTTCGCGCAGTGGAGGACGAAGGAGTCGAAGTGGGTCGCGCCATCGCCCGCTGGCATCTCCAGGTAGCGGGTCTCCGGTGCGGGAGTTGTGTCCGCCGCGTCGAGCGGGCAGTCGAGGCGGTCGCGGGCGTCCACGGGGCCACCATGAACCTGGCGACGGAATCCGTCACCATCGAGTACACGCCCAGGCACACCGATCTCGGCGCGGTGCGGGCGGCCGTGGCCTCGGAGGGGTTTGACCTCGGTCCGGCACCGAACGCGGGAGACACGCCGGAACCGCGGCACGACGTGCACGACCGAGAGTTCCGGTCGCTGATGCGGAAGTTCTGGTTCGCCGCGGCGGTCTCGATCCCCACGATCGTCTTCTCGTATCCCTGGATCTTTGGGCTGGGAAGTTTGATGCCGAGGGGGAGTGGCACACTTCGACTGGTGTGGGGCGCATTGGGAATCTTCACCCTGCCGGTGCTGCTGTACTCCGGCGGCCACTTCTATCGCGGCCTGTGGGCGGCGTTCAAACACCACACCGCCGACATGAACACCTTGATCGGGGTCGGCATCGCGGCCGCCTGGCTGTACTCCACGGTGGCGGTGTTGGTCCCCTCGCTCTTCCCCCGCGGAGACCTGGCCGAAGTCTTCTACGACGTGACCGCGGTGGTCACCGCGTTGGTGGTCCTCGGCCAGGCGCTGGAGGTGCGCGCCAAGGGACGGTCCTCCGAAGCGATCAAGAAGTTGATCGGGCTGCAACCGAAGACCGCGCGGGTGTCGCGGAGCGGGCAGGAACTGGACATTCCCGTGGAAGAGGTGGTGGTCGGCGACGTCGTCCTCACCCGGCCAGGGGAACGGATCTCGGTCGATGGGGAAATCATCGAAGGCTCGTCCGCGGTGGACGAGTCTATGGTCACGGGTGAATCGCTCCCGGTCGAGAAGCGCACGGGCGACACCGTGATCGGCGCCACCATCAACAAAACCGGCGCCTTCAAGTTCCGCGCGATCAAGGTGGGCAAGGACACCATGCTGAGCCAGATCATCCACATGGTGGAACAGGCCCAGGGGTCGAAGGCGCCGATCCAACGGTTGGTCGACATGGTCTCCAGCTACTTCGCGCCGGCGGTGATCATCCTCGCCATCCTCGGGTTCATGGCCTGGTACACCTTCGGACCCACGCCGGCCCTGGTGTACGCCCTGATCGTCTTCGTGACCGTGCTGATCATCGCGTGCCCCTGCGCCCTCGGGCTCGCCACGCCCACCTCTCTCATGGTGGGGATCGGCAAGGGCGCCGAGAACGGGATCCTGATCCGGTCGGGCGAAGCGCTGGAAACCGCGCACAAGCTGAACACCATCGTGCTGGACAAGACCGGCA
>JACQVB010000108.1 GCA_016209985.1 Gemmatimonadota bacterium
GAGCGTCTCCTCAAGGAGCGGAGCGAGATGGAGGCCAGGCTCCAGCAGCTCCGTGAAGAGCTCAAGGCCTTTCGCGATCGGGAGAAGGCCCTGAACGACGCCTTGATCCTGGCCCAGCAGCTCCGTACGGAAACCGAACAATCGGCCCGCCGGGAAGCGGATCTGGTTGCGAAAGAAGCGCGGGTGCAAGCCGATGCTACCGTCGCGGAAGCGCGAGTCGAAGAGCGCGCGGTGCGGAGAGAAATCGAGGCGGCGCAGCGACAGTTCAGCAGCTATCTCGCCTCCTTCCGCACGTTGCTGGAACGCTATTTATCCGAGGTGGACGCGCTCGAGGCCCATGGGCGGGACGGCGCCGCACCGGGGGCGGGAGCCGGCTCGTGAGCACCACGCTGGCCGCCGAGCTGGACCGCGCAGTCGGCGCAGTACGGAAAAAGAGCAAAGTCGCCCCGGAGATCGGGGTGATTTTGGGAACCGGGCTGGGTGGCCTCGCCCGGGAAATTCAGATTGAGACGGAAATCGGCTACGAGGGGATCCCCGGGTTCCCGCTGTCCACGGTGGAGACCCACGCCGGCCGTCTCCTGCTGGGCAAACTGGGTGGCAAACGGATCGTGGCCATGCAGGGCCGCTTCCACCAGTACGAAGGCTACAGCATGCAGCAGATCACCTTCCCGGTGCGCGTCATGCGGGCGCTCGGGGCGTCCACCCTGATCGTCTCCAATGCCTGCGGTGGAATGCACCCGCTCTGGCGGCCCGGCGACCTGGTGCTGATCTCCGACCATGTCAATCTCCTGGGCGACAATCCGCTGGTGGGCACGAATGACGATAAGCTGGGGCCGCGGTTCCCCGACATGTCCGCCGCCTATGACCCGGGCTTACGGGAGGTGGCGCGGCGGACCGCGCTCGAGCTGCGGATCGTCTTGCGGGAAGGAGTCTACGTCGCGGTGAGCGGCCCCAACCTCGAGACCGCGGCGGAATACCGGTTTCTGCGCGCTATCGGCGCGGATGTGGTCGGCATGTCCACCGTCCCCGAAGTGATCGTCGCGGTGCACGGCGGCATGCGGGTGCTCGGGATCTCGATCATCACCGACGCGTGCCTGCCGGACGCCCTGGAGCCGGCCGACATCAACCGGATCATCGCTACCGCGCAGCAGGCGGAGCCGAACCTGTCGGCGCTGGTTCGCGGCGTGCTGGAACGACTGCCGGCCAGCAGGGAAGAGGGAAGAGGCGCCGCCCTGAGCGGAGCGAAGGGGAAGAGGGAAGAGTGAAACGCGCAACTTACGCCCCGCTGAGCCAGCCCACCCCGGACGCGCTGGAGAAGGAAACACTCGCGGAATGGAAGAAAGAGCGGCTGTTCCAGCGGACGCTGGAGGCAAACCGGTCCGGCAAACCCTTCGTCTTTTTCGAGGGCCCGCCGACGGCGAACGGTCGCCCCGGGATCCACCACGTGTTCGCCCGCACCATCAAGGACCTGGTGTGTCGCTATCACACCATGCTCGGCGAGTCGGTCACGCGGATCGCCGGCTGGGACACCCACGGGCTCCCGGTCGAGATCGAAGTCGAAAAGGCCCTCGGGATCAGCGGGAAGCCGGACATCGAGAAGCTCGGGGTGGCGGAGTTCAACCGGCTCTGCCGGGAGAGCGTCTTCAAGTACAAGGCCGATTGGGAGTCGCTCTCCGATCGTATCGCCTACTGGCTGGATTACGAGCATCCGTACGTCACCTACAGCAACGAGTACATCGAGTCAGTCTGGTGGCTGCTCAAGCGACTGCACGAGCGGGGCCGGCTGTTCGAGGGTCCCAAGGTGCTGCCCTACTGCATCCGGTGCGGAACAGCCCTCTCCAGTCATGAATTGGCCCTGGGCTACGATACACACCGCAGCCCGTCCATCTATGTGTTGCTCAGATTGGTAGACGGCGGGTCGGCGGGTGAGCCTGCCCTGAGCGCAGCGAAGGGGCGGGTCGAGGGCTCCGGTGGGGGAGATCGGTACCTGCTGGTGTGGACGACCACCCCGTGGACCTTGCCGTCCAACGTCGCGGTCGCGGTCAATCCCGACTTTCGCTATGTCGAAATCGAGGTGGATGGCAAGCGGGTCATCGCCGAGAAATCGATCGCCGAGCGGAAGGCGATTCCCGGCGCTACCCACGGCAAACCCCTCGGCGCCTTTCCGGTCATCGCCGAATACGATGGGCGGGAGTTGATCGGGTGGCGTTACGAGCAACTTCTCGATGCGATTCCGGTGCAGGGCAAAGCGTTCGAGGTAGTCGAGGGCGCATTCGTTACCAGCGAGGAAGGCACCGGGCTGGTCCACCTGGCACCCGCGTTCGGCGCCGACGACTACGCCACGGTGCAGCGCGAGGGCCTGGCCTTCTTCAACTACGTGGACGCCGCCGGGCGGTTCGCCGGGACCAACTGGGACGACATCAACGGCAAAACGGTCTTCGACGCGAACCCGCTCATCGCCGAACGGTTGGAGAAGGAAGGAAAGACCTTCGGCCGCTACGAGCCCGAAGGGTACGAGCACACCTATCCATTCTGCTGGCGCTGCGATTCTCCGCTCATCTACTACGCCCGCATGTCATGGTTCGTGCGGACTACCGATTTCAAAGAGCGCATGCTGGAGATCAACCGAGCCGTGCACTGGTATCCGGCGGAGGTCGGAACCGGGCGGTTCGGTGAGTGGCTGGAGAACAACGTGGATTGGGCCCTTTCCCGCGACCGCTACTGGGGCACCCCGTTACCGATCTGGAAGTGCGACAACGACCCGAGTCACCGGGAAGTGATCGGTTCGTATGCGGACCTCACGATCCAGCTTGAGCGCGTGAACAAGCAGTTGCCCAGGAAATTCGATCCCCACAAGCCATTCATCGATGAGTTCACCTTCCCGTGCACCGGCCCGGGTTGCGGTGGCGAGATGCGCCGGGTGCCGGAGGTCATCGACGCCTGGTTCGATTCCGGGGCCATGCCGTTTGCCCAGTGGCATTATCCGTTCGCGCACGAGAAGGAATTCGAGTCCCACTTCCCCGCCGATTTCATCTGCGAAGGACTGGACCAGACGCGCGGGTGGTTCTATTCGCTGCTCGCCATCGCCGCCGGCGTGGTCGATCGACCCGCCTATCACCACGTGATCGTCAACGGCCTGGTCCTGGATGCCGAAGGCCGGAAGATGTCCAAGCGCCTGGGAAACCTGGTCGATCCCTGGGCCATGATCGAGCGGTTCGGGGCCGACGCGGTGCGGGTCTATTTGATCGCTGCCAGCCAGGTCGGCTTGCCCAAGAAATTCGATCCGGAGTCGATTCCCGAAGTCGCGTCCGGCTTCCTCACCCGGTTGCGGAACAGCTACGGGTTCTTCGCGCTCTACGCGGAGGATTGGAAGCCCGGACGCGCGGCGCAGCTGGAGCCGGTGGACCAATGGCTCCTCAGCCGGCTCGACGCGACGGTTGCCGCGGTGCGGTCGGCGTGGTCCAACTACGACGTCACCGGCGGGACCCGCGCCATCATGGATTTCTGCGACAACGACCTGTCCAACTGGTACGTGCGGGTCAATCGCGCGCGGTTCTGGGCGCCGGACGCGTCGGCCGATCCCGCGGCACTTCAGACGCTGCACGAGGCGCTGGTGACGGTCTGCCGGCTCGCCGCCCCGGTCGCGCCGTTCCTGAGCGATGCCTTGCATCGGCGGCTCACGGGAACGTCCGTACACCTCCAGCGGTTTCCAGTGGATACCGGCCGCCGGGTCCAGCGGCTGGAATCAGCCATGGACGCCGTGCGGAAGTTTGCCTCACTGGCCCGGGCGGCGCGGGAAGCCGCGAGTTTGCGGGTGCGGCAGCCGCTGGCGCGCATGAAGGTTGCCATGCCGCAGGCGGTCGACCGCGACCTCGTTGCCGGCTTCGAGCGACTGCTGAAAACGGAGGTCAACGTCAAGGACATCGAGATCGTCGGTTCCGACGGCGATCTGGTCAGGCTGAGAGGAAAGGCCAACTTCCGTACCCTGGGCAAGGTATATGGAAAGGACACGCCCAGTGCGGCCGCGGCAGTAGTCGAGCTGTTCCCCGAGGAGCTCCGCAAGCTCGAAGCGGGTGAGATCGTCCGACGGCCGAGGGCCGACGGCCAGACGTTTGAGTTTCGGCCCGAAGACGTCGTCATCGAGCGTGAGGTGCTGACCGACTGGCTGGTACAGAGTGAAGGGCCTTACGTAATTGCGCTCGATCCGGCACTGAACGAGGAACTGGTGGGCGAAGGAATCGCCCGTGAGGTCGTAAATCGGATTCAGCGGCTCCGCAAGGAGGCGGGGTACGAATACACCGATCGAATCGAAGTCAGCGTAACGGGATCTTCAGGCGTCTTGGCTGCCGTTTTGGCCCACCACGCCTTTATAATTGGGGAGACCTTGGCGCGGAGCCTGGACACGGCGCGAGACTTGCCGGAAGCCGACATCCACGAGAGCGTGGACATCGACGGGCTCCATGCGGTGATCTCGTTAGTCCGTCGGGGGGATCGCCCCGCCGCGAAGTCGAGCCGGACAGCGACCGCGGGCAAGAAGCCGGCCAAGAAAGGCGCCGCCCGGAAGAAGTCGGACGTCAGTGAGCCGGGCAGGAAAGGAAAATGAACAAGAAGCAGCTATCGCATTTCGAGAAGCGTCTCCTGGAAGAGCGCGCGCGCGTGGTGAAGGAGCTCGGACATTACGACGAGTCTTTCAACTCCACGCTGCAGGGCTCCGACGGCGATCTGTCGTCGTATTCCTTTCACATGGCGGACCAGGGCACCGATGCCATGGAGCGGGAGAAGCAGTTCCTGTTCGCGTCACAGGAGGGCCGTTATCTCTGGCACGTGAACGAAGCGCTTCGCCGCCTCTATCAGACGCCCGAAAAGTTCGGTAAGTGCCACGATTGCGGCGAGGACATCGGCTTCGAGCGGCTGGACGCGCTTCCCCATGCGCGGCTCTGCATCAAGTGCAAGGCGAAAGAGGAAGATGGCAAGCGGCGCTAATCGGAAAATGTTCTGGGGTGTGGTGATCGGGGTGGTGGTGCTCGACTTGATCACCAAACTGCTGGTGGTGGAGTTCCTCCGTTTCCGCATGCCGGTGCACGTGGTGGGGAACTGGGTCACCCTGCAACTGGTCTACAATCAGGGTGCCGCGTTCGGCATTCACGTCGGCGACTACTCCAGGGTGGTGTTCACCGGGCTGGCGCTAGTGGCGCTGGTCGTGCTCGGGGCGATGGTGCGGCAGACCGACGGGAGCCACCGCATCCGGCTCCTTGCCCTCGGTCTCGTTTGTGGCGGGGCCGTGGGCAACCTGATCGACCGGATCCGGAGCGCCAGGGGCGTGGTGGATTTCATCGACGTGGGCATTCAGCAGCTGCGGTGGCCGACGTTCAACGTGGCCGACATGGCCGTCACCTGCGGCGCGATCACGCTGGCGATCGTCCTGTGGGCGGAGGGCCGCGATCTCCAGGAGCAGCCTCCCGAGCAGGAGAAAGGCACCGCTCCCGCGGCCCCATGAACCGTGAGAAGTGAGAAGTGAGAAGTAAGAAGTGAGAAGGCGCCGTAATCGCAGACCGCGAACTTAGTTGCGCCAACTTCTCACGGTTTATGACGCCACTACCCAGCGAGTCGATCCTCTTCCAGGTCCTGGTGCCGTCCACCGAGCGACTGGACCGGTTTCTCGCCGATCAGCTTGCGATGTCGCGCACCCAGGCCGCTCGACTGCTCGCCGGCGGATGGGTGCTGGTGAACGACCGGCCCGCGCGCGCTTCGCAATGTCTCGTGCAGGGCGACTCCGTCCGGGTCGAGATCCCGGCGACTCGGGCACCGCTCCGCGCGCTCACCCCGCATCCGATCGAGCTCAAGGTCGTGTTCGAGGACGATCTTCTGCTGGTCATCGACAAGCCGGCGGGCCTGGTGGTCCATCCGGCGCCGGGACACTGGGAGGACACGCTGGTGAATGCCTTGGTCGCCCGGGGAACCTCACTCGCCACCGGTAGGGTCGCCGAGGCTGCCGTTCCCCTCTCCCGTGCGGGAGAGGGGACAGGGGTGAGGCCCGGCATCGTCCACCGCATCGACAAGGACACCTCCGGGCTCATCATCGTTGCCAAGACCGACGAAGCGCACCGCAAACTTTCCCATGCGCTCGGGCTTCGGCGAATCGAGCGCCAGTATGCGGCGCTGGTGTGGGGACACATCAAGGCGGAACAGGAAATCGATGCACCGATCGCGCGGAATCCGCGCAACCGGCAGCAAATGGCCGTCGTCAAGACCGGTCGTGCGGCCCGGACCCTCATCCAGCCCGTGGCTCGCTTCGCGACCTGCGATCTGTTGCGCGCCAAGCTCTTCACCGGACGAACCCACCAGATCCGGGTGCACCTGGCTCACATCGGTCACCCGATTGTCGGGGATCCGGTGTACCGTGGCGGCGGCTACCGCCGGATGACGGGTGCGCAACAGCAGGCGGCGATCGCCGTGGAGCGCTCGGCTCCCCGCCAGGCGCTCCACGCCGCTGTCCTCCGTTTCGCCCATCCCGCGACCCGGCAGTGGCTCGAGTTCCGGTCCGATTGGCCCGACGATCTGCGCCCGGCGTTGGCCGCGGCGGCAGGCGATGCAACGCTGCTTGCTCGGCCTAACGTGTTGGAGTACCTTGGCTTCCGTGCGTAACACCGTGTTAGTTTGCGACGATGCTCCCTTCATGCGATCGCTCCTCCGTGACATCCTGGCCCAGGCTGGCCTTGAGGTCGTGGGCGAAGCGCAAAGCGGGGTAGAGGCCCTGGACAAGTTCCGCGCGCTCAAGCCCGATCTGGTGACGATGGACATCCTCATGCCGGGCATGGGCGGCATCGATGCGGTGCGCGAGATCGTCAAATTGGCGCCTGATGCCCGCGTCCTGGTCTGCAGTGCGGTGGGGCAACAGGCCTTGGTGCTCGAGGCCATCCAGGCGGGCGCCAAGGATTTCGTGGTGAAACCCTTCCAGCCGTCTCGAGTCCTCGAGGCGGTCCAGCGGGCGTTGGCCTGAGGATGGCGGAACTGACCGAGCGCGATCGCTCGATCCTGGAATCCTTCGCGCGCCGGATCAGCCCCGTGGATCCCGGCGCGCAGAACAATCTCGGAGTGCTGTTCTTCCACCGCGGCCTGGTAGACCGGGCCATCCAGTGCTTCGCCCGCGCGCTCGAGCTCGATTCCAAAATGCAGATCGCGCAACGCAATCTGGAGATCGCCTACCGGCAGACCGGCTACTACGACCGGCGGGTATCGGAGCTACAGGAGCGGCTGCGCGGAGCGCCGGATGACCGGGCGGCCCGGTGGGAGCTGGGTCGGGCCTACGCCGCGCTGGGCCAGTATGACCAGGCGATGCGGGAATTCCAGGCGCTCGCCCGTGAGAACCCGGGCGATATCGCGGTACTGGTACAGCTCGGGCTCGCCGAAAAACAGCGGGGGAATCTGGACGCGGCCACGGAGTGGTATGAGCGGGCGCGGGACCGGGACCCCGAGAGCAGCGTGGTCCACTTCTACCTGGGCGAGGCGCTCTACAATCGGGGACTCACGGCGGCGGCACTGGGCTCACTGCATCGAGCCATCGAGCTGAACGCGGAGAACGCCGACGCGCACTACCTCATGGCGTTCGTGTTGGGGGAGATGGATCGACAGGAAGAGGCGCGGGCCGCGGCCAAGCGTGCGATGCAGCTCAACCCGACCCTGGGCCGGGCGCAGACCCATCTCACCTTGGAGCGAGGTGCGGGCCGCCGGAGCATCGCCCAGCGCGCCATCGAGCCCGAAGCGGCCGAGGGCACCGGCGATGCTTCCCTGGCGCATTTCAATCTGGGCCTCGCGTTTCGTCAGAAGGGTTACCACACCGAGGCCCTCCGTGAATACCGTCTCGCGCTGGACCGCGGGGAGAAGCGCCCGGTCGTGCTTCAGGCGATGGCGGAGGTGCAGCTGCTCAAGCGCGACTATCTGGCCGCGCTCGACCTCTATGACAGCCTGATCGCCGACCTTCCGGACTCGTCGAAGCTCTGGAACGAACGCGGCGTGGTGTTGCAGCAGCTGGGTCGGCCAGCCGACGCGGTCGCGTCCTACCGGAAGGCGACCGACCTGTCCCCGGGGTATGGGCGCGCCCTCAACAACCTGGCGGTCGCGCTCGCGCTCGCCGGAGATCATGACGAATCGCTGACGCTCTTCCGGGACGCCATCCGTGCCCTCCGGGGGTCGGAGATCCCGCGGCTGAACCTGGGCCTCCTGCTCTTCAAGCTCCGCCGCTTCCAGCTCGCCTTGCAGGCGTATCGCCAGATCCTGGAAGTGGCGGAAGACTCGGGCGCGGCGTGGAATGGCGTCGGGGTCGTGCTGATGGAGCTGGGAAAGGCTTCGGATGCGCGCGCCGCATTCACCCGCGCGGTGGAGAGCGACCCTCGCTCGGCTGATGCCCACTACAACCTGAGCTTCGCGTTGTCCACTCTCGGCGACTATGATGCCGCGCTGCGAGAGGTGGGGAAAGCGCAATCGCTCGATCCTTACTACGTGCCGCAGAAGTTCCGACTGGCCATCGAACTGCAGTACGAAGACCCGGTTATTGGCGTCGTCCCCGACATTTCGACCGAAGTCACAGCCGACCTGGCGGCCCAGCGTCCCGAGCCCGGAGAGGACGCGGTGGAGCGGATGGTGCAGGAGTTGGATCAACCGCGGCCCCGCCGGATCTCGGCCAGCGTCGGCGATCCCTTCGCGCTGGCGCGCGATTATCTGGCCAAGGGCCTGTTCGAGCTCTCGGTAGCCGAGGTCACCCGCGCCCTCTCGCGCGGCGCGCCCGCCGCCGAGGGCCATGTGCTGGCCGGTGACGTCTTCGCCCGCCGGAACTCGCCGGGTGATGCGCTGGAACGCTACCGCGCAGCCCGCAGCCTCGAGCCCGATCGGGTGGACGCGCGGCTGGGCGAGATCCGGGCATTGCTCGCCCTCGGACGGGGGGCGGAGGCGTCCGACGATGCGGAAGGGCTGGCTCGCGAGCGAGCCGATGATTGCGACGTGATGCTGGCGGCAGCCGAGATACGGCTCCAACGCGGCGATCCGGCCGCGGCGCTCAAGGCGCTGGAGAGCGCGCGCACCCGGGCGCCCCATCGCGCGGACATTCTCAAGCTGCAAGGCGACATCGCCATGCGCCTCAAGGATCTGGAGACCGCACGCGAGGCCTATGAGGCGGCCGCGGCCCTCGATCCGCGTTTCGTGCAGGTGCGCTTCGAGCTGGGGCGGGTGTACGAAGCTCGACACGACGACGTCACCGCCGAGCGATGCTATCGCGAGGCGTTGGAAGCGCTCCCGACGTATCACGACGCCGCCTTGGCGCTGGCCAGCCTCCACCGGCGCCACGGGAAAGCGCGTGCCGCGGTCAATCTCTTGGTCGAGCTGCTGGCGACGGATCCCAACGATATCGAGACCCTCGTGGGACTGGGACATGCGTTGCTGGACGATGGGAGACGGGAAGAGTCTCTCGGCGTATTCCAGCGAGCGCTGACCGCGCACCCGCTCCATGCTGGGGCCCATTTCTTCGCGGGCGTCGTCTATGCCCGACTGCAACGGTATCGGGAGGCCGCCGCCGAATGGGAGCAGGTGATCCGGCTGGACCCGGGTGGGGCCTTCGCGCAGGAAGCGCGCAGGCACATGCGGACGGCGCAGGATCTCCAGCGGATTTTCCGGACCGAGGCCGCGTAGCCGGTGGCCATCGAAGGTCCCCTCCGCGAGCTTGGGATCCACGACGTCTTTCAGCTGCTGGACCTCAGCCGGAAGACCGGCGTGCTGCGGGTCGTCTCCGAGCTCCGGAACAACGAGGGAAACGTCTACTTCGACGGCGGCGCGGTCGTCTATGCCGAGATCCGGAGCAATCCGCACCCGCTCGGCTCGCTCCTGGTGCATTCCGGCAAGATCGACGAGGCCGATCTTGGGCGCGCCCGCGATCTTCAGGCGCGGGGCGACCAGCGGCGCCTCGGCCATATCCTCGTGTCCATCGGCGCCATTACCGAACGGGAGCTGGAGCGGCAGGTTCGCCAGCAAATCGAAGAGGTGATCTTCGAGCTCATGCACTGGCAGGAGGGACATTTTTCCTTCGTCGAGGAATCGTCGAAGGATGTGCCGGCCGACCTCCTGGTGCGGATTCCCACCGAAGCGCTGCTCATGGAAGGCGCCCGTCGGATCGACGAATGGAGCCAGATCGAGAAAAAGATCCCCCACTTGGGTCTGGTGCCGGCGCTCGCGCCCAACCAGGCGGGCGGGGAAGGCGATCTCGATCTCCTGCCTTCGGAGTGGAACGTCCTCGTGGCGATCGACGGGACCCGCGACGTCCGCGGCCTGGCCATGGCGCTGGGAAGCTCCGAGTTCGAGACGGCCAAGACCATTTTCGGTCTGGAAAGCGCGGGGGTCGTCGTGCTGGGCGAGGGAGTCAGCTCTGGGGCAGTGACCCCGCTGGATCTCGACGAGGTGGAGCAGCAGGTAGCCGCCACCCTCCAGGGCGAGGGTTCGGAAGCGGCGCGCGCCGCGCTGGATCCGGCCCTCCGCGCCCACCCGGGAGAGGCCCGGCTGCACGTCCTGCTGGGACGCATCCAGCTGGCGACCGGCCGCGCGATGGAGGCGGAGGAGTCGCTGCGTCGCGCGCTGCGGCTCGACTCGACGCTCACGACGGCGCACCGGCTGCTGGGCAAGGCGCTGGTCCTGCGCGGGCGGCTCGCCGAGGCCGTGGAATGGTGGGAACGCTGCCTCGATTTGGCGCCGGCGGCGCAGGGGCAACGAGAGGAGATCCAGCGCGCGGTGCGCGCCGCCCGGGAGCTCGAGACCATCGTGAAAGGCACTCATGTCTGACGACATCAGGGCGATGACGTCGGAGCTGGCCCGCGATCCCGGCAGCCTCGTGTTCATTCCTCTGGGTGAGGCGCTGCGCGCGCGGGGCCAGATCGAGGCCGCGCGCAAGGTCATCCGTGCCGGCCTGGAGCGAAATCCCGATTCGACGGATGCGCACGATCTTCATGCCCGGCTCCTGGTCGATGTCGGCGACCTCGAGGGTGCCGAGCGGGAATGGAGCCTGGTGCTGAGCGCCGACGCGCGGCACCTGGGGGCGCACAAAGGTCTGGGCTTCCTCTGTTATCGCCGGGGAGACGTCGACGGAGCGCTCGATCACCTGGAGCTGGCGCTCTCGGTGGATCCGGCCGACCCGAACGTCCTACAAGCGTTGCAGACCGTCCGAGGCGTAGTGGCGGAGGGCGGGCGCTCCGCTCCGGCGGTCCCGGCCCGCCACGGTGAGATGGCCGCGGATACCGGTCCTTTCTCCGGGGTCGAAGGCGCCGACCGCGCGATGCTGCTGGTGGACCCCCGCGGCCGGGTCCTGGGCGGTGGTCTTCGAAATCCGGCGGGCATCGAGGTGGCTGAAACGGTGGCGGCGCAGCTCGCCGGCGTATCGCAGGAAGCCGAGCGAACGGTTCGCGTGCTCGAGTTGGGCGAATGGTCCTCCATCGTCGCCGAGGCCGCGGACGGCAACATGTTTCTCTGCCAGGCCCTGCCTGACACCATCCTGCTGCTGGTGCGGGATCGCTCGGTTCCGCCCGCCCGCATGCAGGTCATCGCCGAAAAGGCGGCGGAGCAGGCGAGGGCGTGGATCGCGGGGCAGACGCCGTGACCGGCATCCGGTTTCGCCGGCTGCTGGATCAGGTGACCCGGGTTCGCGGGGTCCGCGGCGCGCTGCTGGTGGCGGGTGAGGACGGCCTGGTGGTGGCGGAAGCGGTGATGGAAGGCGTGCGCGCCAACGCGGTAGCGGCGTTGACCGGCAGTCTCGCGCGACGGATGAGACGCACGGCCGATGCGGCCGGCATCGGTTTTCCCCACTTCCTTCATCTACAGGCGACCACCGGCGCGATCTGCGCCGTCCCGGCGGCCGATGGGACGCTGGTCGTGGCCATCGCGGACGCGGAGGTCAATGTGGGACTCCTTCGTCTCGCCCTCCTCAAGGTGGCGGAGGTCATGGCGTGAGCACGATGCGCGCCGTGGAGGGGTGGACCGTCAAGCCGCTGGAACGGTTCGTGAACGAGGCCGGTGCGAGGCTGACGTTGCTGATGACACCCGCCGGCCAGGTACTGGCCCAGTTCGGGTTCACCCGCGCGGTGGACGTCATGGCCGCGGCCGCGCTGGGAGCCGCCATCGTCTCCTCCACCGCGGAGATCGCGCGCCTGCTGGAAGAGCCGCAGTTCAGCGCGCTGAATCACCAGGGGCTGCGCCACGGCATCTTCGTGGCCGGATTCGATTCCCCGCGCGGCCGGCTGCTCGCGCTGGTCGTCTATGGCACCAATTCGTCGGTGGGGCTGGTGCAGCTTTTCTTCGAGGACTTCGTGCGTGATCTGATCGCCGCCTGTCCGGTTCCGGAAGAGCGGCGGCCGGTACTGGCGGAAGACTTCGAGCGCGAGCTGAACCAGAGTCTCGCTTCGCTGTTCCGGAGCTAGATGTCACTCGTCAACTTCAGCGCCCGCGAGATCACCTGCAAGATCGTCTACTACGGACCGGGACGGTCCGGCAAGACCACGAACCTCCACTACATCTACGGCCGGGTTCCCGCCGACCGGCGCGGCACCATGGTCTCGCTCGCCACCCAGACCGATCGCACCCTGTTTTTCGACTTTCTTCCGATCGAGCTGGGCACGATTTCGGGATTCGCGACCCGCTTCCAGCTCTATTCCGTTCCGGGGCAGGTCTACTACAACGCTACCCGGAAGCTGGTTCTACAGGGTGCCGACGGCGTGGTGTTCGTGGCGGACAGCCAGGCGCGCCAGCTCGACGAGAACATCGAGAGCCTGCAGAACCTTCAGGCCAACTTGCTGGAGCAGGGCGTCGATGTGCGTGCCGTGCCCCTGGTGCTACAATACAACAAGCAGGACCTGCCGCCGGAGCTGATTCTGCAGCAGAACGAGTTGGACGATGCACTGAATTTCCGCGGCCTTCCCAGTGTCCCGGCCGACGCCTTGAGCGGGCGGGGCGTGTTCGAGACCCTCAAGGCGATCTCGGCCCTGGTGCTCAGGCGACTCAGTCAGGAAAGTCCGAAGTGAGCGAGCTCAACAGCCGGTTCGGCTTCGACAGCTTCGTGGTCGGCCCCGCCAACCAGACCGCGGCGGACGCCGCGCGTGTGGTCGCCGAATCGCCCGGCACCGGCTACAACCCGTTGTTCATTTACGGGCCGACCGGACTGGGCAAGACACACCTGCTCCAGGCGATCGGCCTCAAGGCGCGCAGCATGTCCGCCTCGGTGCAGGTGGAGCTGCTCACGCTGGAAGAATTCTTCGAGGCCCTGCACGCGGCGACGGCCGCCGGCCAGCTCGAGGCCTTCCGCCACCGCTGCGCGGGCATGGACCTGCTGCTGGTCGATGATGCACAGTTCCTCTCCAACCGGCGCGAAGCCCAGACCGAGTTGCTCAAGATCGCGGCCGAAATGCGCTCGGGCGGCCGGCAGCTCGTGGTCACCAGCGACCATCCCCCCGGGGAAATCACCAATCTCGACGCCCGGCTCGCCTCCGAGCTGCAAAGTGGTCTCGTGGTGGACGTCGCCCGGCCGGATTACGAGACCCGGCTCGGGATTCTCCGCCGGCGGGCGGAAGAGCGTGGCGCCGAGTTCGATCCCGGCGTGCTGGAAGCCGCCGCCCAGGTCGAGGTCGCGAACGTGCGCGAGCTGATCGGGGCGCTCAACCGCCTGGTCGCGTTTCAGGCGGTGAGTGAGACCCCGGTGACTCCGGGCGCTGCGGCGTCGTTGCTCACCGACCTGGTCGCCAGCGCACCGGCGGCGGCGCGCCCGTCCGTCGTGCACGATCGCGCGGTGGTCATGGATCCGAACGTGGCGGTCACCGCGGACAACTCCGACATCATCACCGGCGATGCGGCCTTAATGCCGGACCCTCCGGTCATGCCGCAGTTCGTGGCCCCGGCGCCGGCGCCACCGCCTCAGGCGCCGCGTGCCCCCGCCGCACCGGCGCCGCCGCCACCACCGCGGCAGCCCCAACGGGTGGTGACCCCGCCCGCGGGCCCGCGGGTGCGCACCACCGCGCAGATGGCTGTGCCGGCCAGCGAGGCCGCGAAAGCCGACGAGTTCGCGTCCTTCCTGAGCGGCGTCGAAAGCTCGGTGAAGCAGAGCGTCGAAGTGTGGAAGGCGCGGGTCGGTGAAGCGATCCTCCGTTGGGAGGGCGAAGGCTACCAGACGGCCCGGCTCGGATCGCTGCTGGACCGTGGCAACCAGACCCAGGCGGAGGAGACCGTAAGGCAGTTCGAGCGCGACGTGCAGCAGTTGCGTTCCTACGAGAATGAGATGTCGGCCATCGACCCGGCCGCGGCCGGTAGCGCCGTCTTCCGTGACCCCGATCGGGTCTCGGAAGCCGCGGTGTTGGTGGAGCGGGCCCGCGAAGGAGCGGGTGCGCCCCTGGGCCCGTCGGGCGCGTGGGCATTCGACGATTTCCGGGTGGGCGAATCCAACCGGCTGGCGTACAACGCGGCGCTCTCGGTGGTGGAAAGTCCGGGCGGGCGCTACAACCCGCTGGTCCTGGTCGGCCCGCCGGGCATTGGCAAGACTCACCTCTTACACAGCATCGGGCACGCCTTGTCGGCGGCGCCGGGAGCGCTGGTCGCCTGTCTCTCGGCGCAGGACTACGTCGACGAGCTGGCGCAAGCGGAGGAAGGCGGCCGGCTGGATCAGTGGCGTTCCCGCTATCGGCGCGCGACCGCCTATCTGCTCGACGATGTCCAGCTGCTGGCCGGCAAGGAACGCGCCCAGGAGGAACTCTTCAATCTGTTCAATCACATGATCCAAGCCGGCCGGCAACTGGCGTTTACCATCACGGCGAGTCCCAAGGAAATCGAGGGCATCGACCCGCGCATCGTGTCGCGCCTGGAGGGCGGCCTGGTGGCGACGGTGGAGCGTCCCGACCGCGACCTCCGGGTGAGCCTCGCTGCCAAACAGCTGACGGACAAGCTGGGGCAGCTCGATCCGGACCTGGCCGAATACCTCGGCAGCCGTCCCGCGGAATCGGTCCGGGTACTCTCCGGCGCCGTCCAGCGAGTCCTGCGCGCGGCGGAGGCCGAGGGCGTCCAGCCTGACGTCTCCTTCGCCCGGGGCGTGCTGGAGGGAGGCGCGGCGGGAGCGCGGGTCAGCTCGGGGGTACGAACCAGCCGCGTCGCCGCGACCCCGCTGGAGGCGATTCGCAGCCGCGAAAAAGTGGTATGGCGCTGGCCGGACTCCGGTGAGCGGCTGTTCGAGGAGCTCTGACGCATGGCGATCAAGGGAAGTCTCAAGGAAGCGTCGCTGGCCGACGTCCTCCAGCTCCTGACCCTGGGCGGCAAGACCGGATGCCTGTCGGTGGCCGACCGCAATCAGTTCGGATACATCTACTTCGAAAAGGGACGCATCATCTATGCGTCCATCGTCAACCGCCGCGATCGCCTGGGCGATCTTCTGGTGAAGGCTGGAAAGATCACCCAGGAGCAGCTCGATGCCGCCATCGAGCGCCAGTCGCGCGAGCGGGGGAAGCGAATCGGCGAGATCCTGGTCGCCCAGGGGTCGATCAGCCAGGCGGCGCTCGAAGCCCACATGCGCCTGCAGATCGAAGAGGCGGTGTATTTCCTCTTCACCTGGTCCCAAGGCTCCTTCAATTTCGAGACCGATGTCCGGCCCGACGCCCAGGACTTTCTGGTCTCCATCAATCCCGAATCACTGCTGCTTGAGGGCGCGCGCCGGATCGACGAGTGGAGCCTGATCGAAAAGAAGATTCCCTCCTTCGACCTGATCTTCGCGGTAGATCGCGACCGCCTCACCGCATCCCAGGTCCAGCTCACCCAGGAGCAGGACCACCTGCTCCCGCTGTTCGATGGACAGCGCGACGTGCAGCAGGTGATCGAAGATTCGGGGCTGGGCGAGTTCGACGTGGGCAAGTCGCTCTACGGGCTGATCACCGCCGGCTTCGCGCACCGCGTGGGCCGGAGCCGCAGCAGCCAGGCGCTGGCGGTCGACGACATCAGGGTGCAGGAGTACCGGAATCTTGGCCTCGCGTTCTTGAAGACCGGCATGATGGAGGAGGCTGCGCGCGAGTTTCGCCGCGTCCTGGAGCTGCGTGCGACCGACGGTACCGCCTCGTTCTACCTGGGGCTGATCGCTGTGCGACAGGATCGCTGGGCCGACGCGGTGGAGTGCTTCCGGCATGCCGCCGAGCGGCTGGGTGCCCGGCCGCCGGTGCTCGCCAATCTCGCGTTCGCGTACGAGCGTGCCGGGCGGCTGGGGGAGGCCGAGGGGACCTACGCCGAAGCCGCCTCGCGCGCGGGGCCGGACGCCCGGATCCTCACCGGCTGGGCCATTGCGGCGCTGGAGCGCGGCGACTTCCCCACCGCGCAGGCGCGGCTGGATCGCGCGCGCGAGGTGTCCGGCGAGCGCCAGCTGCCCGCCCTGTGGTTCTGGGCCCGGGCGCTGGCGGCGGCCGCCCAGGAGGCGTTCGATGAGGCGGAGGTCATCATCCGGCAGGGTATGCAGCTGTTCCCGCGCAATCCGGTGCTGCGGAACAATCTCGCCGCGCTGCTCGAAGTCGTGGGCGACCCGGAGCGCTCCGAGGAAGTGCTGCGCGACACTCTGCACGACGAGCCGTCTCTCCCCCAGCTTTCCAAGAACCTGGGAGATTTGTGTTATCGTACCGAGCGCTACGAAGAAGCGTGGGAAGCCTATCAGAAGGCGGTCAAGCTCGCGCCCGATCTCGGGGATGACGTGTACTTCAAGCTGGGTAACATCGCCTACAAGCGGGATGATAAGGAACGGGCGGCCGCGCTCTGGAAAACCGCGCTCGGCATGAACCCGGAGAACGAGCAGGCGAAGGCGAATCTCCAGACGATCGGGGCGCTGCAGTGAGCGACGGAACCCTCGGCCAGTTCCGCTCCCAGTATCAGCAGATCTCCCAGCGTCTCGATGCCGCCAAGACGCCGGAGCAGCGTGACAGCGTGAAGCAGGAGATCATCGGCCTCTTCAAGACGGTGGATCAGGTCATTACCGATCTCTCGGCCTTGAAGGAAGAAATCCGCATCCTGGTCGACAAATACAAGCAGCTGGCAGCGGGCGCCGAGGCAGGCCCGCAGATTCAGGCGGCCGCGCCGCTGCACGCCGATCATATCGGCGCCTCCACCTTCATCCAGAAGGGCTGGAGCCTGATCTCCCTGGAGGATTACGAAGGCGCGATTCAGGCGCTGCAAAAAGCCCTGAAGCTCTCACCCGGCGATATCGAGGCGGAGAACCTGCTCGGGTGGGCCCAGATGGAGCATGGCGACCTGGACGACGCCCTCGCCACGTTCCAGACCGTGCTCAACAAGGATCCGGCGAACTCGCTGGCTCGTATCAACGTCGGGCAGATCTACCTCCAGAAGCGCACCTTCCAGGAAGCGGTCGAGCATCTCTCCAAGGCCATCCGGCTGGACAACGACAAGAAAGCCACGCTGTACGCGCATCTGTATCTAGGCCAGGTCTACATGGCGCGCGAGATGTTCGAAGACGCGCAGACCTTCTTCCAGAAAACGATCGTGCTGGGGCCGAACCTGCTGCAGGCCTACTACGAGCTGGGCCGGGCGCAGTGGTACTCGGGAGAACAGGATGCCGCCAAGGCCACCTGGGACCAGGGATTCAAGGCGAACAAGTTCAATCCCTGGGGGAAGAAGTGTAAGGAGATGCTGGATACCGTAGCCGCCGGCGGGGAACCGCCACGCTAGGAACGCGGAACGCGGAGCGCGGAGTGCGGAGTGGTCTCTCGATGGCGCTTTCGATGCTTCTCGTCGCCCCCTTTTTTCGCTCCCTGCTCCGCGCTCCGCGTTCCGCGCTCATGTCGATGCTTCTCGTCGCTCTCGGTTTTCCCTTCCCACTCCGCATTCCGCATTCCGCACTCGCGCAGGGTCCCTCTTCTCTCACCGTCGGTCGCGTCACCGCCGTCTACTGGCCCGGCGACGAGCGCGCGGCGAGGGCGCTCGCTGAAATGGCGGATCGATCCGGCCCGTGGCCGGCCGTCCCCCAGGCATCCTCCCGTCCGATCCGGTTGATCCTGGCTGACAAAACCGCGCGCTTCGATTCGTTGACTGGCGGGCGCGTCCCCCCGTGGAGCGAAGCGGTGGCGTTCCCCGGGGCCAATACCGTCATCGTGCGCCTGCAGGGCGACCCCGGGCGCGCGTTGCGCCACGAGTTGGCCCACCTCGCGTTGCATGCGGCGGTCCCCAGTGTGCCGCGATGGTTCGATGAGGGATATGCCGCATGGGCGTCCGGCGAATGGAATCGCCTTGATGTGCTGCGGGTGAACTGGGAGCTGGCGCGAGGCAAGCCGCCGACCTTGGACCAGCTGAATCGCGATCTCGAGGGCGGCGCGGGCCGGGCGGAAGCGGCCTATGCGCTGGCGGCGACGGCGGTTCAGATGCTGGCACGCATCGGCGGCGAGCGGGGGCTGGAGCCGATCATCACCGCGCTGGGTCGCACGCCGGACATGGACGCCGCGCTGCGTCAGACCCATCGGGCGACGCTGGAGCAGTTCGAGGAGCTCTGGCACCAGGACCTCAAACGGCGCTACGGCTGGCTCTCGTTCCTGTCGTCGATCACGATGGTGTGGGGGCTTCTCGCCGCAGCACTGGTGGTCGTGTGGTTCTGGCGGCGCCGGCGCGACCGCGCCCGCCGCGAGGCGCTGGATGAGGGCTGGGAATGGCCGTCCGACGAAGCACCTCCAAGTGCTTGACGCATATGAACCTTCACAGTAGGCTTCTCCGCTGCCATGCCCGACAAAAGCGCCGCGCCCGCGCGGCTCCGGTTCGGTAGCCGGAACGCAATCCTCCTCGCTGCTGCGCTGGTCAGTCTGGTCGCCGGTTACGTTCTGCTGTCAAAGGGAGACACGACGCTCGCCCCTATCCTGCTGGTCACGGGGTACTGCGTGCTTTTTCCACTGGGACTCGCGTTATAGTAGCGATCAGGGCGGGCGAATAGCTCAGCTGGTCCAGAGCGCCTGCCTTACACGCAGGAAGTCGGGGGTTCGAATCCCTCTTCGCCCATTGCCGACGCGGCGGGAACCCGGGAACAACTGGTTGGTGGTCGGGTGATAAACTTGCGGCGTCGCAGGAATCGTATGGCTTACAACGGGAGGAGTTGCGCAGTGCGGCAAGCCAGTCAGATCAATCGTGCGCTAGCAATGGTGGTGCTGGTAGGAGGGGCGTCGATCCTCCCCGCCGCGGCTTCGGCCCAACTCGCGGTACCCCGTTCCAACCAGACCTTCCTGATTCTTCCGCCGGTGCCGGCCAAGGCCACCGATTCGGCCACCGCGGTCCAGCTGGGAGACGCCATCCGGAAGAAGGTGGAAGGCAAGCTGCGCCTGAAGCTGAACGTCGTGAAGAAGGAAAAAATGGCGGAGGCGCTGAGCAACTCCGGGTTCGGAGCGGACGCCATCCTCGACGAATACGGCGCCTGCCAGCTCGCCCGCTTCATGAATGTCGATGCCTACATGAGCGGACGGCTGGACAAGGACGGCACGGCGCCGGTACTCCAGCTGCGGCTGGTGGATGCGCGCCGATCGGGGTTATCCGGATGGATTACGGTGCAGACGCCCGCCGGCTCGAGTCCCGAGCAAGTGGCCGATATCGTCGCCGACTCGGTAGACCAGCAGACCAAGGCCGCCGAACAATCCCGCGAGTGTCTCGACCGGCGCGACAAACAGGACTACGGCAGCGCCCGCGAGCGCGCGGAGCGGGCGTTCCGGCTGTATCCCAACCATCCGTCGGCCGCCATGTGCGTCTCGACCATCTTCGACGCCCGGAAGTATCCGCCGGACAGCCAGGTCGTCATCCTGAAAAAGGCAGTCGCCGGCGACTCGCTCCTCGCCAAGGCGTGGGACGGGCTGGTGCGCCAGTATCAGCAGAAGGGCGACACGGCGGCCTGGGCCGACGCGGTGATTCACAGCCTCGCCATCGATCCCACCGACATGCGCAAGCGGCTGGCCGCGGCCGAGCTGCTGTTCCGGCTCAAGCAGTATCCCCGCTCGGTCGAGCTGCTGGACGAAGGTCTCGAGCGGGCCCCCGGCGAGCCCCAGGCGATATCCATGCGGCTGCGGGTGTGCTTCGAGGGTCAGATGTGGGGCTGTGCGTCGGAGGCGATGGCCCAGCGCTATGAAAGCGATAGCGTGGTGCGCGCTGACTCGCTGTTCCTCAAGCAGCTCCTGGCGGCGGCCGGGGCGACCAACGATTCCACTCAGGTGAAGGACTGGGGCACGCTCAACCCACGGGCCAAGAAATACTTCCAGACGCAGCCCGACAAGGCGGCGACGCTCAAATGGACCGAGATCGGGGTGCAGCGCTTCCCCAACTCGGCCTCCTTCTGGCGGGCCCGCGCCGCGGCGTTGAAAGAAGCAGGCAAGACCGAAGAGGCGCTTGCCGCCTACGACAAAGTCTCCGATCTGGACCCGAAGGACATCACCAGCCGGATCGCCTCAGTCCAGATTCTCACCGAGCAGGTGAAGATCGATAGCACCGTGCCGCTGGATACCGTCAAGCTGGCGCGGATCGATACCCTGCTCAGCCAGGTCGCCGCCAACACGACGGACGAGAACCTGAAGATGAACGTCGCGGTCCTCTACTTCACGCCGGCGACCAAGATGGTGCAGAATCGCGTCGGCCTGAATCACGCCATCTCCATGCTGGAGAAGACCAAGGCGAACGACACCAAGAAGCAGCTGACGGCACAGGCCAGCTTCTTCGAGGGATTGGCCTACACGTTCAATCTTCAGAAGGAGTTCGACTTCAAGGTCCTGCAGGCCTCGAAGGACTGCAAGCAACTGGGTGCGCTCGACCGCTATCTGACCAAGATGAACGCATCATTGGATGCCGGTGCCAGCGTCCAGGCGGCGACGGTCAGCCAGATCAAGACCCAGACTGCCGGCATCGGGAAATTTGTGGCGGACGCAAAGAAGGCCTGGAAGTGCACGTTCTGACCGCATCGCGTTTGAACCAGTGAGCTTACGGGTTATAGTTCTGTTCGGCGTATTTCAGGGGCTGTAGCTCAGCTGGTTAGAGTGCCGGTCTGTCACACCGGAGGTCGCGGGTTCGAGCCCCGTCAGCCCCGCTGAACGGGTCAAATGACATCTCTCAAGGCCGGCCCCGTTCGCTTCGCGCGCGGGGCCGCCTTATTTCATCGATCGTGAGCGCACCCTACCATCTTTCCGTGCTGGCCGGCGAGATCGCCACGCTGGCCGCGGGCCGCGCCCGGGTGGTGGACGCGACTGTGGGCGGGGGAGGACATGCCGCCCTGTTCCAGCAGGCGGGCGCCGCCGTGCTCGGAATCGACCGCGACCCGGAAGCGCTCGCCGCCGTCCGCTCCCGCCTGTCCTCTGACAATCTCACCCTGCTCGAAGGGCGGTATGCCTCGCCGGAAGTCCTCGAGGCGGTCCGGGCATTCCAGCCCCAGCTCGTCCTGCTCGACCTCGGCGTCTCTTCCAGGC
>JACQVB010000008.1 GCA_016209985.1 Gemmatimonadota bacterium
GCTGGATTGGGGGCTCATCGTACCAGTGCTCAAGAATGCGGACGAGCTCTCCGTGTTCGGTATCGCCAAGAAGCTGGCCGACCTCGCGGATCGCGCCCGTGCCAAACGGCTGAGTCCGGACGAGGTGCAGCAGGGCACCTTCTCGATCACCAATCCCGGCGTGTTCGGGTCCTATATCGGCACGCCCATCATCAGCCAGCCGCAGGTCGCGATTCTGGGCGTCGGGAGCATCGAGAAGCGCCCCAAGGTGATCACGCTGGATGACGGCCAGGACGTGATTGCGATCCGGACCATGGGTATGCTGTCCATGTCGTACGATCACCGCGTCGTGGACGGGGCCGACGGAGACCGCTTCCTCGCGGACGTGAAACAACAGCTGGAAGACTTTCCGGAAGGGGCGCTCTGAGTGGCGCGCCGCACCATCGAAGTCGACGGGGAGCGTTGGGAGGTCTATCCTTCGGGCCGGACCACCGCCTACGACCGGGACGAGTTCGGGCTGGTATTCGAAAAGGGCACCGGGCCCGCCCGTGTGCGGCGGGTGACCCGATATTCGCCCACCGGCGCTCGGCGCTGGGACGCGGCCCTGGCCGGGTTATCGGTCTCCACGCTGCATGACCTGTTTAAGCAATCTCAACCGGCGTGGACCAGCCCGGAAACCTCGTACGCCCGTTAGGCCGTTTCACTCCGCAGTCTCCGTCGGTCTCGCTCAAAGCAGCCGACTGCGGAGCGTCGCGGCAGCCACCACTCCGCACTCCGCACTCGGCACTCCGCGCTCGGCGGGGGGATAGGGGCGGGGGATGGCCCGCCTCGATCTCCACGTCCACTCCACTGCGTCCGATGGGGAACATGCTCCCGCTGAAGTCGTTCGACGAGCGGCCGAAGGCGGCCTCGAGACCATCGCGCTGACCGATCACGATACCTTGGGGGGTGTCGAAGAGGCCCGGGAGGCGGGGGCCGGGTTGGGAATGCGGGTGATCGCGGGCTGCGAGTTCAGTGTGGCCGGCCCGGGCGGTGAGATGCATCTGCTGGCATACTTTCTTCCGCCTGACGATCCGGCATTGGACCGATTCCTGTTGGATCAGCGCGCCAAGCGCGTGGCCCGCGCGCAGGAGATGATCAGGCGACTACAACATTCGGGCGTGGCGGTCACCGAGCAGGGCGTCAGCGCGGCTGCCGGTGGAGGAGCGTGGGGACGGCCGCACGTCGCGCGCGCGATGATGGCCGTGGGGGCGGTGCAGGACGTCCAGGAGGCATTCGACCGTTTTATCGGGTTTGGGCGCCCGGCCTTCGTTCCCAAGGCGCTGCCGGCCGTGAGAGAAGTAACCGGGCTGGTCCGCGCGGTTGCCGGCGTTACCTCTGCGGCGCATCTCAAGGACCGCGGCGTACGGCCCGTGCTCCGCGAGTTGCAGAAGGCCGGTGTCGATGCGGTGGAAGTGTTGCACCCGTCACACGACGAAACGACCGTGCGCCGAATCGGCGCCCTCGCCGCGGAGCTCGAGCTGCTGCAGACCGGCGGTACCGACTGGCATGGCGACGTGCCGGCGGATCGTTCCCCGGTGCCGCTCGGCGCCATGCCGGTGCCGGACGCATGGCTGGCAGCGCTGCAAGCGCTCCATGCAGCGCGGGGTGCCGCTATTAGCGGTAAGCGGTGAGCGGGGACGACAGGTGAGCAGTGAGCGGGGGCTGACCGCCACCTCACTAGACTCGGTGGCAAACGGAGCTTCCAGAGCGACGGAACCCCGTTGGTGACGGTCCGCCCCGCCTCACTGCTCACCGCTCACCCACAGACGAGGAGGCATTTCGTGAATGATCTGATCCCGGTTGGCGCCACCGCTCCCGACTTCGAGCTCCCGGCCAGCGACGGAACGGCCTACCGCCTGTCCGACCTCTTGAAGCGGCAGCTCGCCCTGCTCGTGTTCTATCCGGGGAACGACACCCCTGGCTGAAACAAACAACTCTCCGCCGTGCGCGATGAGATCGAGGAGTATGGGAAGGCAGACGTGCAGCCGTTTGGCGTGAACCCGGCGTCGGTCGAAGCTCACCGGAAGTATGCCGCCAAGATGAAGTTCAATTTCCCGCTGCTATCGGACGCGGACCGCAAGACGGCGGCCGCGTACGGGGCGCTCAAGCCCGACGGCAAAGGCATTCAGCGCAGCGTCGTGCTGGTCGGCAAGGACGGCAAGGTGCGATTTGCGGCGCGAGGGATGCCGGGCGCGAAGGAGAGCCTCAAGGGGCTCCAGCTGTGACGACCGCGGCTTCCCTTGAACCTCAACGGCGTCGTGAGCTTGCCGGACAGGCCGTCACCCTCTTCAATCGCCGGCAGTACTGGGAGGCGCACGAAGCGCTGGAAGGGATCTGGCGCGCAGTGGACGACGAAGTCGAAGCTCGGGTGCTGCAGGGGTTGATTCAGGCCGCAGCCGCGTTGCTTCATCAGGCCCGCGGGAACCCGCACGGCGTGCGCGTGGTTGGAAAGGCGGCACTCGACAAGTTGTCGGGGCCCCAGCTTCCGGTGATCGAGTTTGAGACGGTACAATTCCGCGCGGCACTGGAAGCCGCGCTCGCGGGCGCGCCACCGCCGACTCTCGAACTGAGGACCACTTGACCAAAGCGACCGTCGAAGAGCTCTACGATGTGATCATCGTTGGTGGAGGCCCCGCGGGGCTCTGCGCCGCGATGTATGCCGGCCGTGGCATGATGCGGACGCTGTTGATCGAGCGCGGCCTGCCCGGTGGGGAGCTGCTGAATACCGAGCTGATCGAGGACTACCCCGGGTTCGAGAGCATTCTCGGTCGCGAGCTGGCTCAAAGGATGACCGACCATGCCAAGAAGTTCGGGGCGACATTCGTTACCGATACGGTGGATTACCTCCAGCGGCGTGCTGACGGCGTTTTCGAAGTCAAGACCGAGCTGGGCAAGACCTACGTCGCGCCGGCCGTGATCGTCACTGCCGGCGGCACGCCCAGCAAGCTTGAGGTTCCCGGTGAAAAGGAATACGCCGGCAAAGGCGTGTCGTACTGCGCCGTTTGCGACGGCGCGTTCTTCCGCGGCGAGGTCCTCGCGGTAGTGGGTGGTGGCGACGCCGCCGTGGAAGAAGCCGACTATCTCACCCGTTATGCCGTGAAGGTCTACATCGTCCACCGGCGGGATGAGTTCCGGGCTTCGCCCATCCTGCAGCGGCGGGCTTTCGAGAACCCGAAAATCGAAGTCATCTGGAACCAGGTGGTCGAGGAAATCGAGGGGGAAGAGCGGGGGGTGAGGGCCCTCTTGCTGCGGGATACCGTGACCGGCGACCGCTCGCGCCTGCCGGTCGGCGGCGTCTTCGTCTTTATCGGTTTCAAGCCCAACACCGGCATCATCCGGGGACACGTGGACCACGATGCCGCGGGGTATCTCATTACCGACAGCCAGATGCGGACCTCGATTCCGGGACTGTTCGCTGCGGGGGACCTGCGGCAACAGCTCACCCGGCAAATCACGACCGCCGTGGGCGACGCGACCACCGCGGCGATCGCGGTCGAGAAATACCTGGCCGAGCGCAAGGAGACCCGGGAGGCCGCGGGCGTTGGCCGAACCTAGAGTCATCTGTCTCACCAACGGCGCGTTTGCCGAGAACTGCTACATCCTGGCGGACCCGGCCTCGCGGGACGCTGTCCTCATCGATCCCGGCGAAGAAGCTGATCTCTTTCTCCGCCGTCTCGACACCGAAGGTCTCACGCTGCGCGCCGTGTGGCTCACTCACGCCCACCTCGATCACATTCTGGGGGTCGACCGCGTCGTGACGGAAACGGGGGTACCGGTCTATCTCCATCCTGCCGATCGGCCGCTCTACGATGCCGCTCCGGAGCAGGGCGCCTGGCTGGGGGTTCGTGCGGCCACCCCGCCCGCGCCCAGCCATGCGCTGGCCGATGGGGATCGCCTACCGGTCGGCCAATTCGCGTTCGAGGTACGGGGGGTTCCGGGCCACAGCCCCGGCGGCGTCGCATTTATCGGTCAGGGGATCGCGTTCGTGGGTGATGCGCTGTTCGCGGGGTCCATCGGGCGCACCGATCTTCCCGGTGGCGACGCCGCGCTGCTGCTACGAAGCATCCGTGACGTGTTGCTGGCACTCCCCGACGAAACGGTGGTCTATGCGGGCCACGGCCCGGAGACGACCATCGGAAGCGAACGGCGCAACAATCCATTCCTGACCGGGATGGTGAAGATTGTCTGAAGAGACAGGGAAGAGGGAAGAGGGAAGGGGGAAGAGTAATGCGGCTCATCCCGCCGATCCGGTCGCGCTCGTTTGCCTTCGCTGCGGGGCGCCGGTGAAATCACGACCCTGGGGCTGCACGAATCCCTGCGCCAACTGCGGATTCGTGTATCCTTTAGGGGACTGCTCGGATTAAGAACGGGATGAGTTTGTCACTTTTCTCTTTTTCCCATTCTCATTTCCCGCCTCCTGGTGGCGGCGACATGACGACCAGCACCACCGAGTCTTCCAACGCCTCATCGATGCCATGGGCGAGGCCGGCGGGCGCCCAGGCGATCGCGCCGGCCGACAGCTCGCGTCGTTCCGCGCCCACGACGATTCTCGCCTTGCCGGAAAGAACGAGATAGAACTTGTCCGCTCCGTCGTGGGTGTGGACCTTTTGGGATTGGCCCCGTGCCAGGCAGTTGATGCCGGTGAAGAGTCGTTCGGAGCGAAAGCAATCCGTTTTTGTTATCTGGTCCGGCGTGAAACGTGCCAGAGCGCGCACATCGGGAATGAAGTAGTCGGCTGCCATGACGGATTCCTGGGTGGCCACCAACGGCCAGTTGAGTGAACGGATCAATCCCATGAGTGAGACACGGATCGAACGCGACCCGCTTGGCGAGCTACCGGTGCCGAGCTGGGCCCTGTATGGCGTACAAACCGAACGGGCCCGGCAGAATTTCGAAGTATCCGGCCTGCGACCCACCGGACGGTTCGTGGATGCCATGGTATGGATCAAACGATCGGCCGCGCTGGTGCACCAGCGCACCGGCCGGCTCGAGCCTCGGTTGGCCGAGGCGATCGTCCAGGCGGCGGATGAGATCCTCGCCGGGCAGCATCGCGACCAATTCGTGGTGGATCCGTATCAGGCGGGTGCCGGCACCAGCCACAACATGAACGTCAACGAAGTACTGGCCAACCGCGCCAATGAGATTCTGGGAGGCAAGCGTGGAGAATACCGGCCGGTGCATCCCAACGACCATGTGAACATGGCGCAAAGCACCAATGACACCATCCCCACCGCCATTCGCCTGGGCACGCTCACCCTGACCCCGCGGCTGCTCGACGCCATGGGCGGCCTCGCGAAAGCGTTCCTCGACAAAGCCCGCGAGTTCGAAGGCATTATCAAGTCGGGACGCACCCATCTCCAGGACGCGACCCCGATCCGGCTGGGACAGGAATTCGCGGCCTACGGCCACTCGGTCGAGCGCAGCGGCGAACGGATCGCCGGCGCGGCGGAGTGGTTGCGGGATCTGGGCATCGGCGGCACCGCGGTCGGCACCGGCCTGAATGCCGAGCCCGAGTACCCCGGCCTCATGGTCAGATCGCTCTCGGAAATCACCGGCGAGCGCCTGCGGGAAGGAACCGATCGCGTACAACTAATGCAATCCATGGGCGATGTCGCGTCTTTCAGCGGCGCCGTGCGGGCGTACGCACTGGACCTCGGCAAGATCGCCAACGATATCCGGTTGCTCGCTTCAGGCCCTCGCACCGGATTCGCCGAGATCCTGCTCCCGGCCGTTCAGCCCGGTTCCAGCATCATGCCCGGAAAGGTGAATCCCAGCATTGCGGAGATGGTGAACCAGGTGTGCTACCAGGTGCTGGGGAACGACACCACCATCGCTGCCGCTACCGAGGCCGGCCAGCTCGAGCTCAATGTCATGATGCCGGTCATCGCCCACAACATGTTCTTTTCGCTGGAGATCCTCACCAATGCGACCCGGATCTTCGCGGAACGTTGCGTGTCGGGAATCTCGGCCGATGCCGCTCAATGTGCCCACTGGCTCGAGCGGAGTCCGGCCATCGTGACCGCGTTGGCTCCGCGCATCGGCTATGCTGAAGCCGCCAAGCTGGCCAAGGAAGCCGTGGCGAAGAACATGACGGTGCGCCAGCTCGTCGTGGAAAAGGGAATCCTCAAGGGGAAAGAGCTCGACGAGATTCTGGATCTGCGGGCCATGACCGAGCCGGGCGTCCCGGGAGAGCGCTAGCCAGTTTCTGTCGCGAAACGCGTCTCGATCAATGTTCGAAGCGCTCGTGCAATTGGTGAACGGCAGCGCTCTTCGCTACGCCACTTCCAGATCCGTAAGATCCTCCCCCTCCTTCGGCTGCAGCCGCTCGCCCAGTACCCAGCTCTTCACCCGGTCGCCCACGCCATGTACCACGACGAAGGCACACGGCACCACGAACAGCGTGAGCAGGGCGGAAAAGACGATGCCGCCCACGACAGCGATGGCCAGTGGCCGCATCAGTTCGGAGCCGCCGCCCAGGCCCAGCGCCAGCGGCGAGAGACCCATGAGCGAGGTGAGGGTAGTCATCATGATGGGCCGCAGGCGCACCACCCCTGCTTCAATCACCGCGGCATCGGTGGGAGCTCCCGCGCGCCGCCGGAAGTCCTCGGCGAACGCGACCAGCAGGATCGCGTTGTTCACCACGATGCCCGCCAGCAGGATCATCCCCAGATAGACCGGCGCGCTGAGCGGCGTGTCCGTCGCTGCCAGCGTAGTGACCACACCAACCAGCGACAACGGCACCGCCAGCAGAATCACCAGTGGGTCGAGCAGGCTCTCGTATTGCACCGCCAGGACCACCAGCACCAGAAAGACTGCCAGCACGATCACCAGTAGCATCTGGCGATTGCCCTCCGCGATCGCCTCCTGCTCGCCGCCGATCACCGTTCCGTAGCCGTCGGGCAAGGTGACTGCCTGGAGCCGCTGCCGCACCGAGTCGTTCACCACCGTCAGCGGTGCAACTTCACTGATCACGTCACCGGTCACGCGCAGGCGGCGGCTTTGGTTTTCCCGCTGGATCGCCGCCGGTCCGATGGTCCGCCGCACATCGGCGACGTCCCGGAGATAAATCGGCCCGCCCCCCGCCCGCTGGCTGCCGCCTGGAAACAAGGCGACCGATCCGAGCGCCTCGGGACTGCGAAAGCGCTCGCGCGGCATCATCACCCGTACGTCGTACTCGAAGCTGCCTTCGGCATAACGGGTGGCCACCGTCCCATCCACGGCGGTTCGTACCGTCTGGCCCACCGTGGCGACATCCAGGCCTTGGGCGCGCGCCCGCTCGCGATCGAGGACGATGGAAAGCTGCGGGCTGGCCTCTTCGGTCTGCATCTGCACGTTGGCCAGGCCCGGCAGGCCCTGCAGGCGGCGCTGGATGTCCAGGCCGATGGCTTCCAGCACGTGCAGCTCATCTCCATGAATGGAGATCGCCACGTCCTCACCCGACGCCGAGGTGCGCAATCCGCGGATCCGCGGCGGGCGCACGAAGACTCGGGCGCCGGCAAATCCTCGCTGCTGGATGCGCTGCTGCATCTCTCGCACCCACCGATCGGCGCTCATGGGGCGTTGCGAGGCTGGCACCAGGCGCACATCGAGACTGCCGCGGCCCGCAGCATTGCCCATCCAGCTGCCTCCGGCCGTGGTGTACACGCTCTCGACGTGCGGCATGTCGCGCACCATCACTTCCAGCTCCCGCGCGATCGCGTTGGTCTGTTGCGGCGGCGCGCCGGGTGGGAGCCTGATGTTGACGCCCACCCCGCCGTCGTCCACTTGCGGCAGGAACACGTTCTCCAGTCGCCTCAGCAACACCGTTGCGGCGACAAAGAGCAGTAGCGCGCCCGCCAGCACCGCCACCCGGAATCTCACCGCCCCGGTGACCGTCCGGCGGTAGCCACGGGTCAGCCGCTCCATCCCGCGCTCCACCGCCACCAGCGGCCGGAATCGCTCCAGCCCTGAGGCGAAGCGGACCTTGCCCAGCTTTGCGGAGAGCATCGGCACCAGTGACAGAGCCAGCGGCAACGAGGCGAAGATGGCGAACGAGATCGTGAGAATCAGCTCCCGGAAGATCAACGCCGTGAGGCCGGTCATCAGGAGGAATGGCGCCACCGCGGCCAGATTCGTCGTGGTCGACGCGATCAACGCGCCCTGCACCTCGCTGGCGCCGGCGTGAGCCGCTTGCTCCCCGTCGAGGCCCTCGTGCTCGCGGCGCCGGAAAACGTTCTCCAGCACGACGATCGAATTGTCGAGCAGGAGCCCAGTCCCCAGCGCCAGCCCACCCAGCGACATGATGTTGAGGGTAAGGTCGGCCATGCCCATCATGATCACGGTCGCGAGCACCGCCAGGGGGATCGAGAGTCCGATGATGAGTGTCTTGCGGAACGACCTGAGAAAGACGATCACCACCAGCATCGCGAGAAAGGCACCGATCACGGCGGCGTTGCGCACCGCTGCCAGCGCGTCCCGAATGAAGACGGACTGGTCGTCGGTGATCCGGTAGCGAATGTCCGCGGGGATATAGTTGCTCCGCTCCAGGGTCGCGAGCCGGGCAGAAACCTGATCGACTACCTGCACCGTGTTGGCTTCGGGCTGTTTGCGGACGGAGAGCCGGACCGCGGGCACGCCGTCCAGCCGTCCCCAGGTCCGCTGCTCGGCGTTGGTGTCGCGCACCGCGGCGATGTCGGCTAGTGGGATCCGGACTCCCGCGCCCGAGGTGAGCAGGACGTTGCGGATGTCATCCACGCTGCCGAACCGCCCGGCGGTCTTTCCCACCAGCTCCTGTTGATCTGATGTAACGCGCCCGGCCGCCAGGTCCTGGTTCGCCGCGCGAAGCGCCGAGATCACCTGGGAAACGGTGAGGCCGAACCGGTTGAGACGCTCCTGGTCGAGGACGACCTGGATCTCGCGGACCAGCCCGCCCGACAGATCGATCGAGGCGACACCGGGAATGGAGAGGAGCTGAGGCCGTAGTCGCTGGTCTACCCACTCGCGTAGCGCTATCTGGCCTCGCTCCGCCGAGGAGAAAGCGAGCTGGTAGATCGGGATCTGTGAGGGATCGAATTTCCAGACGTTGGGAGGATCGGCCTCCTCCGGCAGTCGAGCCCGCACTCGCTCTACGTTCTTGGCCGCGTCCTGGAGCGCGAAATCGACGTTGGTGCCGTAATTGAAGTGCAGTGAGATGCCGACCCGTCCTTCGTCGATGTCGGTCTCGATCCGGGTAAGGTTCTCGGTGGTCGCGAGCGCCGCCTCGAGCGGCTTGGCGATGGTCTCTTCCAGCACCACCGGCTCGACGCCGGGGTTAGTGACGTTGACCCTGATCTGCGGATACACGATTCGCGGCAGGAGGTCCACCGGGATGCGTCCGGCGAAGACCGCGCCCAGCACCAGAAGGATCGAGGTGAGCATCAGGGTTCCGATGGGACGGCGGATTGCCCAGCCGGACAGGCCGCCGCCGCTCTCGCCCCCGCCCCCTGAGCGCCGCTCTCGCGAAGTGGGTTCAGGCGTCATGCATCTCTCCACGACGGAACATCATTGCGCGAGACTTCCGAGCCGGCCATGTCGCCCCCGCCATCGGCCGGAGCAACCTCATCGAGCGGCACGCGGGACCACGCGCACCGGCGCGCCGTCTCTCAAGCCGACGTTGCCGGCCACGATGACCGAATCGCCGGCCGCGAGACCACGCACAATTTCCACCCGGCCCTCGGCCGTCTGCCCCGGTCGCACCGCGGCCCGCGCGGCGGAGGCGCCCCTTACCACGAATACAGCCGGCGATCCGCCGCTGCTGAGCACCGCGGATGCGGGCACCAGCACTCCCTCATGCTCATCGCCGATTCGGAGGGTGACGCGGGCCATGAAGCCCGGCATGACGCGGCCGGCATCCGGACCGCTCAACGCCACTTCCACCGGTACCAGGCGACTCACCGAATCGGCCGCGGGAAAGATCTGCCGGATTCGCGACTGGAGGGTCGCTTGAGGCAACGCATCCACCGCAACGGCCACCACGTCGCCGGTCCGGAGATGGGCCACGTCCAGCTCGGAGACGTGCACTCGCACCACCAGGGTCGAGAGATCGGCCACGGTGAAGAGCCGCGTGAGCGAGCCCACCACGTCTCCGGTCTCGACTCGCTTCTGGGTGATGACGCCCTCGATGGGCGAGCGAACCGTAGCGTATTCCAGACGGGTGCGCAGTTGCTCGACCTGCGCCTCCGCCGCCGCCAGGGCCGCACGATCCCGCTCGTACTCGGCGGCGGTGATGATCTGCTGATTCCAGAGCTGCTCGGCGCGCTCGCCTACCGAGCGGGCCAGCGTGAGGTTGGCCTGGGCGCTTCGCACCTGTGCGGTGATCTCCCGGGCATCCAGCTCCGCGAGCACCTGCCCGGAGCGGACTCGGTTGCCTTCTTCCACTCGGACGGTGAGCAGAGCGCCGGCCATTTGGGCGTTCACGCCCACCGACCGAATCGGTTCCACCAGCCCTGAGACGGTGCTGCTGCGGATGAGGCTGCCCCGTTCGGCTACCACGACTTCTACGGGGACGGCCGCTTCGACGTTCGCGCGCTCACTATCGGCCGCCGCTGCGAGGTCGTCGGAGCCAGCTCCGCCCCGGCAGGCTCCTGGGAGTGAGAGCGCGATGGCAACGATCGAGAACCGAAAGAGATGGCGAGGTTGGTTCAAGAGGAGGGCCATCCGCTAGCATACCAGTTACGGCGGAAGGTGTTCCCCCCGGCGCTGAGCGAAGCGAATTGGCAGCGAAGGGTTCAACCAGATGGGCCCGTGACCCTCCCGGTGAGATAGCTCTCAGCCCGCCGGTCCTCCTGCCCGCACGGTGGCTCAGCCCGCGACTCGCTCGCCGGCCAGGCCGCGAGTGCTTGCTTGGCGAACGGGTAGGCACGGACCAGGGGCATGCCGCCTAGCTGAGTGTTAGGGAGGTTCGGCGCCAGTGGTTCGCTAAGTCTCCAGGGCGGGACCCGTCCGGAGCTGACCCAGGCCTTTCCATCCCACCACCCCCAGCGCCAGCGCCAACACCGGCAAGACCTGTAGCGCCTGGAGGATGATGCTCGCCGCGACGGCCGCTGCGGGTTTCACTCCGAAGGGAAGCAACGCGACCGCGATGGATGCCTGGGTGATCCCGACATTGGCCGGCGTCAGACGCAATGCCCCGCCGATGTTCGACGCCAGGGTCGCCGTGAAGGATGCGGCGGGCGACACCGGAATGCCGGTGGCCACGAGCGTCAAATGGTAGGTCGCCCACTGCCCCAGCCAGTTCGCGAACGCCAGCGCGATCGGCGCAGGGAATCGCCTCCAGGATCCGATCTGGCCGAAAACTTCCCCGGCCCGCCGGACGATTCCGGGAACCCAACCGGGTAGCCGGTCCCAGCCGCGGAACCAGATCAGCGCCCCGAGTGCGGCGAGCGCCGCCGCCGCGGCGATGTCCACTCCCCGCAACAAGGGAGGAAGCTGAAGCAGCGAGCCGCCCGCGAGAATGAACAGGGCGAGTCCGATCCCTTCCATCGCGCGGGTCCATACCACCGACGCGACCGCCGCCGGAATGGGAACGGCGTCGCGGGTGGACAGCAGGCGCACTCTCGCCGCTTCCCCGATCACCGCAACCGAGATGTAATTCACCGCGCAGCCCACCAGGTTGGCTTCCTGCGCGCTCCACCAGCGATGAGGCGCCACTGGGCGCAGCAAGAGATGCCACGCCCACCCCTTGGCGCCGAGGGCCAGGAGACTGATGATCGCGGCCCAGGTGAGCAGGGTGACGTCCGCCCGCTCCAGGGACGTCCCCATGTCGGCCCACGGGAAGCGGGCGCCGGCCCGCCACGTCAAGTAGCCGATTAAGAAAATCATCATCCAGGTGAGGACGCTTCTTGACCGTGAGGCCATTCGGGCGCTTGCTCCGGGAGCACGCGGAATGAAGAAGTCCTGGCGAAGCGCCGGAATGTTTGTCTCCGCGGCGCTCCGGGGCAAGGTTGCCTTGATTTCCGAACACTCTATCCGGATATTGCGGCGGGAGGCTGCGTGCGCGTTACGACGTGGGCGGAATACGGTCTGATAGTGGCCCTGCACCTTGCCAGGCGGCGCGAAGGTGGGACGTTGCCGGCACGGGACGTCGCCGAGAACGAAGGCCTTCCTACCGATTACGTTGAACAAATCCTTCTCAAGCTCCGGCGGGCCGGTTTGGTGACAAGCACCCGCGGTGCCCACGGCGGTTATCTCCTGGCCCGCGCACCCGCCGACATCACCGTGAAAGATGTCGTGGAAGCTGCCGAGCATCACACATTCGAGGTCAACTGCGACGTGCGACCGATCGACCCGGTGCGATGTAGCCTGGGTACTTCGTGCAGCATCCGGCCGGTTTGGCGCGCCCTGCAGCATCGGATCGATGATCTGCTGAACAGCGTTTCCCTGGCCGAACTCTTGCGCGAGGAGGTCGACGTCGAGCAACTGGTCATGCTTCGCTGACCCGCCGGTTCCTCCGCCCGCGTTTCTCGCGCTTCACCAAGTTGGACCATCGACAGCATCGCAGAAGGGAACCATTGCAATGGCAACGATCGACGCATCGGCCGGGCCCGGAACCCGGGAGCTGCCCCGGCTTTCACATCCGGAGATCCTGCGCTACTCCCGGCACCTCATCCTGCCCGAGGTGGGTCCCGAGGGCCAGCGGCGACTCAAAGGAGCTCGCATGCTGCTGGTGGGCGCCGGCGGCCTGGGTTCCCCGGCCGCCCTGTATCTCGCGGCGGCGGGTGTCGGGACGATCGGCCTGGTGGATTTCGATGTGGTCGATGCCACCAATCTCCAGCGGCAGATCGTCCACGGCACCAGCACCGTCGGGACGTCCAAACTGGCTTCCGCCACGACGCGCCTCAAAGACCTGAATCCCCACGTGCATGTCGAAGGCTTCGAGACCCGCTTCACCTCCGAGAATGCGCTCGAGATCGCCCAGGACTTCGACGTCATCATCGACGGCACCGACAACTTCCCGACCCGCTATCTCGTCAATGACGTCTGCGTCCTGCTCGGCAAACCGAACGTATACGGCTCCATCTTTCGCTTCGAGGGACAGGCTTCCGTGTTCTACGCGAAGTCCGGCCCCTGTTATCGCTGTCTCTACCAGGAGCCGCCGCCACCGGGACTGGTGCCGTCGTGCGCCGAAGGCGGCGTCTTCGGCGTGCTTCCGGGAATCATCGGCAGCATCCAGGCGCTGGAAGCGATCAAATTGACATTGGGCGCCGGTGACAACCTCATCGGACGGCTACTGCTCTTCGATGCCCTGCGGTTGAAGTTTCGCGAGCTCAAACTGCAGAAGGATCCGCAATGTCCGATCTGCGGCTCCAACCGCACGATCAGCGAGCTCATCGATTATGAGGCGTTCTGCGGCGTGGGCGCCGAACCGGGCTATCCGGGCCTGGAGATCACTGCCGAAGACCTTGCTCGCGAGATGGAACAAAACCCCGACCTGGTGCTGATTGATGTGCGGGAGCCCCATGAGTGGGAAATCTGCCACATCGAAGGCGCCCGCTTGATGCCGCTCAGCGAGCTACCGTCGCGGCTCAACGAGATTGACGGGCATAAGGAGGTTGTCCTGCACTGTCACCATGGCGTACGCTCGATGCGCGCCCTGGAAGTGCTCCGCGCTGCCGGGTTCTCCAAGGTACGGAACTTGATGGGAGGGATCGACGCGTGGGCCGTTAACAACGACCCGGAGATGCCCCGATACTGAGAAGGGCGTGAAGAGTAAAGAGTGAAGAGTGGGAGCCGATTCACTCTTTCACTCGTCAACTCTCAACTCTTCACGGGTTGTTGGAGTGCCGAAGGGGGGACTCGAACCCCCACGGGCTTGCACCCACTGGCTCCTGAAGCCAGCGCGTCTACCAGTTCCACCACTTCGGCATCTACCTAAAGGGGGCGAATAATAGGTGGTAACCGACACCCCGGGCAACCCTGCGCTTGACCAGGCGGAACCCCTTCTGTATCTTGAAGTTAGCACGTGTCCCGAACATCGTCGTCGGCCGATTCCGGCCCGGTTGTGGCCCGCAATCCCAAGGCCCGGCACGAATACCACATTCTGGAAACGTGGGAAGCTGGACTCATGTTGACCGGCTCGGAAATCAAGTCCATTCGCGAAGGCAAAGTGAGTTTGAAAGAGGCCTACGGCTTGGTTCGAAATGGCGAAGTCTGGCTCGAGGCGATGAACATCACGCCGTACGGCTCCCGGGGATACACCATCCAGCAGCCGGTTCGCAGCCGGAAACTGCTCCTGCACCGCAACGAGATTCGACGTCTCATCGGGGCGGTCGAGCAAAAGGGCCTGACGCTGATACCGCTGGACCTGCATTTCACCGACGGCCGCGCGAAAGTCACGCTCGCGCTGGGCCGGGGAAAGAAACTCCACGACAAACGCGAAGATCTGAAGCGCCGGGATCTGGACCGCGAACTTGCCCGCGCCGTGGGCCGCCGCAGATGATCGGATTACTTGCCGTTCTGTCGCTGGGCACCGGGATGCACCCGGTGCGCGAGCCCGCACGAATGGCGGCGCCGGCGAGCGTAGTGATTGCGACCAGCCGTGGAGAATCGGTCGTTCCGGTGAGCGAAGAGAGCGGTGTGCCCGCGCTTCCCGCTCCGTATCTGAGCCGGGCGCTTCCGCTTTCTGCCGAGGTCAAGTCGGATTGGGCGTTGGTGACATTCGCCGGACAGCCGTTCCGGTTTCTGCTGGAAGCACCGGTGTTCCTGCATGGTAATCGCCTCGTTCCGCTGGCCGGCGGGGCGTTTGTCGCCCGAGATACGCTGTTCCTGCCGCTCCAGTGGCTCACCGACTATGTGCCCTCGGTCTTCGCGGAGGGCTATCGGTACGACGCGCTCGCGGGCAGGTTCGAAGAGCTCAGGATCACGCCGGTCATCACGCGGCCCCGTCCGGTAGCGCGCTCCCCGCGCTTACTGCCCAGCGGAGTGCTCCGTTTTCCGCATACCGTGGTGGTGGATGCCGGTCATGGCGGGGAAGACCCGGGAAATCCCGGCCTCTATTTCCCGGGCTTCATGCGCGAGAAGGACGTCAACCTGGGGATTGCGAAACTGCTCCGGATCGAGCTGCAGAAGCGCGGGATCGAGGTCGTCATGACCCGCACCAGGGATACCTTGATCGCGCTGGGTGATCGGGGGCGCTACTGCCGCGCCGATTGCGACCTCTTCCTGAGCATTCACGTCAACAGCCTGCCGCGACGCTCCGGCTATCAGAACGTGAGCGGTATCGAAACCTATTTCCTCGCGGCGGCGCGCACCGCGGACGAGCAGCGGGTGGCAAACATGGAGAACGAGGCCCTTCGCTACGATGCCGACCGCGGGTCCGGCAGCGACGACGCGCTCCAGTTCATTCTCAAAGACCTCCAGACCAACGAGTACCTCCGCGAATCGGCGGTATTGGCCTCGTTGATACAGGACCACGCCGGACGCCGTCATCCCGGCGGCGACCGCGGCGTGTCGCAGGCCGGTTTCGTCGTGCTCACGACCGCGCGCCGGCCGGCCGTGCTGGTCGAAACCGGATTCAGTACCAACCCCACGGACGGCAGGTATCTGGCGTCGCCCGCCGGGCAGCTGCACATCGCCCAGTCGCTGGCCGACGGGGTGGTCGCCTACCTCCGGCAGTACGAAAACAAGGTGGCTTCCGAGGCCGAACCTTGACCCTTCGCGCCGCCTCCTGGTTCCTGCTCGCAGGGCTTACCGGAGGCGGCTGCGCTTATTACAACGGGCTTTACAACGCCAATCGTTTGGCCGGCGAAGCCACTCGCGCCACTCGCGAAGGGCGACCTGGTGAGGCGCGATCCAAATGGGAAGCAGCGGCCATCAAGGCCGAGTCCGTCGCGATCAGATACCCCCACAGCAAATACCACGACGATGCGCTGCTCCTGCAGGGCAGGGCGCTGCTGGAATCGAGCCGGTGCGACCAGGCTAGCGTCCCACTCGTCGCAGTCGCGGAGGCGAGCCCGGACCATCGCATTCGCCGCCAGGCGGCATTGCTGCTCGGAGAGTGCCGCGTCCTGCTCGGCGATCCGGAGCGGGCCCGTCAGGTCCTCGGCCCCTTGGTGGAGAGCGAAGATGCGGCCACGGCCCGTGCGGCGCGCGTCTGGCGCGCGCGGGCGTCCCTGGCTCAGGCCGACTACGCCGGCGCGCTCCACGATCTCACGGGGATGGCGGATACCTCGGCCGTCTTCGACCGTGCGGCCGCGCTGATCGGGCTGGGACGGGCCCCTGAGGCCGCGGCGGCGCTGATCGGGCTAGCGCCGGGCGGATACGACGAGCGGCGTTGGCCTGCCGCGCTGGAGTCTCTGGGTGCCGTAGCCCCGGAGGAGGCCGCGACACTGGTGGATTCGCTGGTTCGGCGCGGCAATCTCTCGTCCGGTCAGCGCGCGAGGCTCCTGCTGGCGGACGCGATCCGCTGGGAGCAGGCACGCCGCCAGGATCGCTTCGAGGCCCGCTTGCGACAGGTAACAGACCTCGCGCCCGATTCCGCCGAAGGCCGCATCGCCGGCGTGCACCTGTCTGTTCTGCAACTTCGCCAACTCCGGGATCCGGAGGGATTGCCGGAACTGGCCGACCGGCTCGACCGACTGGGACAGGACGGCGGGCCTGCCGCGGCGCTGGCCGCTCCTCCCCTGGCGATCCTCAAACGCGTCATCGCACCGGACGCCGAACGGTTCCCGGACCTGCGCCGGTTTCTCGACGCGGAGGTGGTTCGGGATTCACTTGGCGCCCCGCTGCTCGCGGCGGCCCTCTTCCGTCGCATCCAACGGGATTTTTCGGCCTCACCACTCGCGCCGAAGGCACTCCTCGCCGCCGCGATGCTCGAGCCGGATTCGGCCGCTGTTTTCGCTGCGGCCGTCGATAGTCTCTATCCCGATTCACCCTACCGGATCGCCTTCCGGCAGGGTGATGCCGAGTTCTTCACGGCACTGGAGGACTCCTTGCGAGCGCTCGCCGGCCGCGATGAGGAGCCCAGCGTCCGGCAGGAACCGAGGGGCCGGCAGCCGCCCGTCACTCCGGGCCAGCCCCGCCCAGGGAACCGCACCCCACGGCTGCCGACCGGCCGTGGAGTACCCGAGCCGTGAGTTCCTCCCGCAGCCCCGTCCAGGTATTCGGTACCAGTTTTCAAAACCCTATTCTTCTCGCCGCCGGCACCGCGGGGTTTGGCCGCGAGCTGGCCGGGGTGATCGATCTCGATCGATTGGGCGGCGTGACCACCAAGGCGGTGAGTCCGGAACCCCGGTCGGGGCACGCCGCTCCGCGAGTCGCGGAGTTCCCCGGCGGGATGTTGAATGCGGTCGGGCTGGCCAACCCGGGCCTGGATCATGTCGCCGGCACCGACCTTCCATGGCTGGCCGCCCATCTCAAGCGGGCGCGGGTGATCGTAAATGTCGTAGGGACGGTGGTGGAGGATTACGTCAAAGTGGTCGGCCGGCTTGGTTCCGATTCCGTTATCACGGCGTTCGAGCTCAACGTTTCCTGTCCCAATACCGCCCGTGGCGGCGAAGAATTCGGGGCTGACGAGTGTATTCTGGGTGAGCTTACGGCCGCGTGCCGAAGCGCGACGGCAAAACCTTTGATCGTGAAACTCTCTCCCACCTTGCCCGACCCTGGCCGGACCGCTGCGGCCGCGGCCGCGGCCGGTGCCGACGGCTTCACACTGGTGAACACCATTCCCGGGGCGCTGTACCGCCGAGGCGCCGCCTCAACCGGAGTGTCGCGACTGGGGTATGCGCAGGGAGGCGTGAGCGGCCCGGCCCTGCTCCCCATTGGGGTTCTCGCAACCCGACGGGTGCGGGAGCGGACTGGTCTTCCCGTCATCGGGGTGGGGGGAGTTCGCCGGCTGGAAGATGTGCGGCAGTATCTCCAGGCCGGAGCATCGCTGGTCGGCATCGGCACCAGCGCGCTGGCGGATCCCCGGATACCGGAGCGCATTGCGGCGGCCTGGGAGGCCGGTGGCTGAGATCGTCGTCGCGCTGGATCTGCCTACCCGCCGCCAGGCGCTGGCGCTCGTCGACTCGTTGCCGGGGCTGCGATGGGTGAAGATCGGACCCACGCTGTTCCTGGAGGGAGGTCCGCAGCTGTTAGAAGAGCTGAAGGAGAGGAAGCTGAAGATTTTTCTCGACATGAAATGGCACGACATTCCGCACCAGGTGGCGGGCGCTGCGGCCGCCGCGGCGAGCGCGGGCGTTGACCTGGTCACCGTCCACACGCTGGGTGGGCTGCAGATGATGCGGGCCGCAGCGACCGCAGCGGACCCCATGCATGTGGTGGGAGTGACGGTGCTGACTTCGCACACCCCAGCCTCGTACTCGGAGGCGCTGGGTCAGGGCGGCGAGGCCGATCTCCAGGGTGAGGTCGCGCGGCTCGCGCGCCGGGCCATGGACGCCGGGCTCGATGGAGTGGTGGCTTCGCCGCTCGAGATCGGCGTGGTCCGACCGATCGTTGGACCGGGAGCGTGGATCGTCGTGCCCGGGATCCGGCCGGTGGGAACGGACCCAGGGGACCAGCGGCGCACCGCGGAGCCGGGCGAGGCCATCCGGGCGGGCGCCACTCACCTGGTGGTCGGCCGACCCATTACGCAGGCTCGGGAACCGCGGGCGGTTTTCGAGGTTCTGTGCGAGGCGGCAACGTGATCGGCCGGCGGTGCGCTCTCGCGTTCGGCCTACTGCTCGTCGTGGCTGCCTCATCTCAAGCCCAGGAATCGTTGCCGGAGACGGCGGAGCGCATTCGCCAGGCCTGGATGGTTCACGATCCGGGGGTGCTGGTGAGTTCGAGCGATACGCTGGTTCTCCGCTTTCCGGGCGGTCAAGACGCGGGGGCGGTCGGGCGGGGGCAGGCCGCGCGGCTTCTCGATCGCTATTTCCAGCCGTCCACCGAACACGCCTTCGACCTGCTCGCCGTGAGGACGACCGGAGACGACCAGGGCTATGCCGAAGCCGTACGCCGGTACGTGGTCAAGGGGACCTCCGACGAGGTACGGGAAACGGTGTTCTTGGGGTTCCGCCGCGCCGGCCAGCGATGGCGGTTAACCGAGATACGCGTGACCCCTTAAACAATGGAAACCCGTCACTTGCGGTGACTTTGGTCGGTTTCTATATTGCGAGTCTGACCTAAATCGTTGGGGATCCCGTTGAAAGTGCGTTCGAGCGTCAAGCCCATCTGCGAACATTGTAAAGTCGTGCGGCGGGGTGGGGTAACTCGCATCATCTGCAAGCGGACTCCCAAGCACAAGCAGCGGCAAGGCTAATTTCATGGCACGAATCGCCGGCGTCGACCTCCCGCGAGACAAGCGTGTCGAGATCGCGCTTACGTACATTTTTGGTATTGGTCTCCCGACCTCCCAGCGGATTCTGGACAAGACCGCGGTCAATCCGAGCGCCAGGGTACGGGATCTGACGGATTCCGAGGTCGCGCGCCTCCGCCAGATCATCGAGCGGGAAGTAAAAGTCGAAGGTGCGCTCCGGACCGAAGTCGCGATGAACATCAAACGGCTCATGGACATCGGGACGTACCGCGGGGGCCGCCATCGCAAGGGGCTGCCGGTTCGCGGACAGCGTACCCATACCAACGCACGGACCAAGAAAGGTCCCCGGCGAGCAATTGCCGGCAAGAAAAAGGTGATTGCGAAGAAGTAACATGACTCAACCAACCGAACCGCAACCGACACCGACACCGGCACCAGCTCCCAGCGCGAAGCGCGCCAAGAAACAAGTGGAGGCTGAGGGCATCGTCCATATCACCGCCACTTTCAACAACACCCTGATCACGATTACCGATTCCAAGGGGAACGCGGTGTCGTGGGGCTCGGCGGGCAAATCGGGCTTCAAGGGGTCGAAGAAGTCTACTTCCTTCGCCGCCACGGTTGCCGCGGAAAACTGCGCCCGCGAGGCGTATAACCTGGGGGTGCGGCGCGTGCATGTCCGGGTTCAGGGTCCGGGTGCCGGACGCGAGTCCGCCATTCAGGCGTTGGCCACGGCCGGGCTGCACGTGTCGTCCATTCGTGACGTCACGCCCATTCCTCACAACGGCTGCCGGCCGCCCAAGAAACGGCGGGTCTGAGTGCGCTACACCGGTCCCGCCTGCAAGCTCTGCCGTCGCGAGGGCACCAAGCTGTTTCTCAAGGGGTCCCGCTGTCTCACCGAGAAATGCGCGGTTGAGCGGCGCGCCTACGCCCCCGGCCAACACGGCCAGAGCGCGGGACGTCGTCGCAAGACCTCCGAATACGCCAAGCAGCTGCGGGAAAAACAGAAAGTGAAGCGCCTCTACGGGCTCTCCGAGCGCCAGTTCCGCAACATCTTCGACCGGGTGCGGCACGAGCCCGGGGTCACCGGTGAAAACCTGCTGGTGGCGCTCGAGACGCGGCTGGACAACGTGGTCTATCGCATGGGGTTCGCGCCCAGCCGCAAGGCGGCCCGCCAGCTCGTCCGTCACCGCCACGTGCAGGTCAACGGGCAAACGCTGGACGTTCCTTCCTTCCGACTCCACCCGCAGGACGAAGTCCAGGTCGCGCCGGTGAGCAAGGATCTCATTTCGGTACGGGCTTCCCTGGAGGCTCTGTCGCGAGCCGCGCCGGTGTCCTGGATCGCGGTCGATTCCGAGAAGGCAGCGGGCAAAGTCACCGAACTCCCGACCCGTGACACCATTCCGATCATTGCACAGGAACAGCTCATTGTCGAGCTGTATTCGAAATAATATGAAAGTCGACTTGGCAGGCCTCGTCCGCCCGCATCTCATCGAGATGACCAAGCGGGAAGAGAATCCCTTCTCCGCCGAGTTCCGGCTGCAGCCGCTGGAACGTGGCTACGGCTACACGCTCGGGAATTCCCTTCGCCGGATGCTGCTCTCGTCGCTGCCTGGCGCAGCGGTGTGGGCCTTCCGCCTGGATGGCGTGGTGCACGAGCACCAGACCGTGCCCGGCGTGGTGGAAGACATCCACCAGATCATTCAGCATCTCAAGTCGCTCACCCTGGTCATGGCCGAAGAAGTCAGCGACGTCGTGCTCCACCTCAAGGTTTCCAAGGCGGGGCCGGTGCTGGCCCGCGACATCGAGGCCCATGGGGCGGTCCGGGTGGTCCACCCGGAGCAGCTCCTCTTCACCCTCCAGGAAGACCGCGAAATCACCGGTGAGCTCTACGTGAACCGCGGCCGCGGCTATGTAGAAGCATCGCAGCATCCCATCGATCGCTCGCTCCCGGTCGATCTGGTTCGGATCGACGCCATCTACAATCCCGTGCGGCGCGCCAACTTCACGGTGGCGGAAACCCGCGTGGGACAGCGCACCGACTTCGATCGCCTCACGGTGACGGTTGAGACCAACGGGACCCTCACCCCCGAAGACGCGATCGCTTACGGGGCGGCGCTGTTGCAGGAGCACTTCCGCTACTTCGTGGACTTCGGGAGCGTGTCCACCGTGTCCGGGGCCGGCAACGGCGGGCGCGGCAAGGATTCCGCGCGCCTGCGGGTACAGCTGGGCCGGCCGATCGACGATCTCGGCCTCTCGGTCCGGTCCATCAATTCGCTCAAGAACTTCAACATCAGCACGCTGGGCGATCTGGTCCGCTACACCGAGGAAGAGCTCCTCCGAGTCAAGAACGTGGGAGAGAAGGCGCTGTCGGAAATCGCCGAGCTTCTCCGGCGCGAAGGGCTCAACTTCGGAATGGTCTTCGAAGAAACCGATGGTGAGGTGATCGTCACCAATCCCGGTACGCCGCCCGCGGCCACGCTGGGCGGCGAGATGGCTGACGGTGAGGTCTGATGCGACACGGCGCCAAGGATCGCCAGCTCAGCCGGACCGCCAAACACCGGCGCGCCATGTTGAACAACATGGCCACCTCGTTGCTGGCGCACGATCGGGTGGAGACCACCGTGGCCAAGGCCAAGGAGCTGCGGCCCATGGTGGAGAAGCTGATTACCCTCGCCCGGCGGGGAGATCTGCATGCCCGGCGCCAGGTGGAACGCCGGATCAAGGATCGCGCGGTCGCGGGGAAGCTCTTCAAGGAACTGGGACCGCGGTTCGCTTCGCGGCCCGGCGGCTACACCCGGATCATCAAGCTGCGCTCGCGAGTCGGCGATGGGGCGGAGCTTGCCCGGATCGAGTTGCTGCCTGAGTGACCGGGCGACTGGAGCCGAAATGACTTGGGGACCTTTCGGTCCCCATTTTTTTAGCTGGTCGGTGCGGTGGCCGGTGAGCGCCGCGGCGCCTTCACCACTCGGTTGGACTTGATGCACTGGGTGCAGACCTGCTTCCGGCGCGGCTGGCCATCGACCAGAACACGCACGGTCTGCAAGTTGGGGTACCAGCGGCGAGCCGTTCTGTTGTTGGCGTGGCTGACGTGGTTACCGAAGCTCGGTCCCTTGCCACATATGTCGCAAACTCGGGCCATGTGAAACTCGATTGCACTGGGGAAACGGAAAATGGGCATTTCACTGCAAGAACAAAACATAGCAGGACCAGAAGCCCCCTACAAGCCTTCGCGGAGCGCGCCATGCCTACCGCGCTGATCACCGGTGTGACGGGTCAGGACGGCTCCTACCTGGCCGAGCATCTGCTGGCCAAGGGATATCGGGTGGTGGGTGTGGTAAGACGCACCTCGCACGACTCCTATGAGCGGATTGGCCACCTGTTGGACCGGGTCACGATCGTTGCCGCCGATCTCCTGGACCAGCACTCGCTGACCACCGTTCTGGGCGACGTGAAGCCGGACGAGGTCTACAATCTCGCCGCACAGAGCTTCGTTCCCACCAGCTGGAGCCAGCCGGTGCTGACCGGGGAGTTCACCGCCCTCGGCGTGACCCGACTGCTCGAAGCCGTCCGCCTGGCGCATCCCTCTGCGCGCTTTTATCAGGCCAGCTCCTCGGAAATGTTCGGCAAGGTCCACCACTCGCCGCAGAACGAGTCGACTCCGTTTCATCCCCGCTCCCCCTACGGAGTCGCCAAGGTCTACGGGCACCACATTACGGTGAACTACCGGGAGTCCTACGGGATGTACGCGGTGAGCGGCATCCTCTTCAACCATGAGTCGCCCCGCCGGGGGCTCGAGTTCGTTACCCGCCGGATCTCGGACGGCGTGGCCCGGATCAAGCTCGGTCTGGCCAAGGAGCTTCGGCTGGGTAACCTCGATGCGAAGCGGGACTGGGGGTTCGCCGGAGACTACGTCGATGCGATGTGGCGAATGCTTCAGCAACCGGCTCCCGACGACTACGTGATCGGCACCGGAGCGACCCATTCGGTGCGCGAGTTTGCCGACGCGGCGTTCGCGCATGCGGGCCTGAAATGGGAAGATTACGTGCGAATCGACCAGTCGTTGGTGCGCCCCGCGGAGGTGGACCTGTTGCTCGCCGACCCCAGCAAGGCACGGAAGGCGCTGGGTTGGAAGCCTTCGGTGACGTTCCAGCAACTGGTAGAGATGATGGTGGACGCGGACCTGCAACGACTGTCGGACGGGCGTTGAACATTCTGGTGACCGGCGCTGACGGCTTCGTCGGCTCACGGTTGGTGCCGGCGCTGGCGGCGGGGGGACATCGGCCCATTGCGGCGGTCCACCCGACCGCGGTGGACGTCGAGAACAAGTTTCACCTTGCCTCGGACCGGGTTCCGGTCGTCCGGCTGGAGATCGTGGATAGCGGTGCGGTGCGGGCGGCGATCACGCCGGAGCTCGACGCGGTCATTCACCTGGCGGCGGTAGCCTCCGGAGCGGACGCGCGAAAAGATCCCGGGGCGGCCTGGCGGGTCAACGCCGAGGGGACCGCTATCGTAGCTGATGCGATCGCGAGGCTTCGGGGCGATCACGCCGGCGCGGCGCCTCTGCTGCTGCTGGTATCGACGGCAGAAGTGTATGGTGTGGGGCCGAGCACGCCGAGAAAGGAGACCGACCCGACCGCTCCTTGTTCCCCGTATGGCGCGTCCAAGCTCGGAGCCGAGATTGCGGCTCTCGAAGCTCATCGGCGCGCCGGGATCCGCCTGATCATCGCGCGCTCGTTTCCCCACACCGGTCCCCGGCAAACGGAACGCTACGTGGTGCCGGCGCTGGCCGCGCGAATCCGCGCCGCCAAGCGGGTGGGGGCACCGGCGGTCCGGGTCGGGAATCTCGACGTGACCCGCGAGCTCATGCACGTGGATGACGTGATCGAAGCCTATGCGCTGCTCCTGGAGCGTGGGGTGAGCGGGGAGGTCTACAACGTGGCGTCGGGACAGGCGGTCAGCCTCGGGGAGGTATTCTCCATGCTTTGCGATCTGATCGGCCATCGAGCGATTCCCGAGGTCCATCCTTCACTCATGCGGGCGGGAGATATTCCGTACCTGGTGGGCGACGGCAGCAAGCTGCGCGCGGCTACCGGTTGGGAGCCGCGCCGGACGCTGGAGCAGACGTTGCGCGAGGTAGTGAATGCCCAAGCGGACTGACCTGCACAAGATCCTGTTGATCGGCTCCGGCCCCATCGTCATCGGACAGGCCGCGGAATTCGACTATTCGGGCACCCAGGCGGTGAAGGCCCTCAAGGAAGAGGGCTACGAGGTGGTGTTGGTGAATTCGAATCCCGCTACCATCATGACCGATCCGGAGATGGCCGACCGCACCTACATCGAGCCCCTCACCCGGGACTACCTGGAAGAGATCATCCGCCAGGAGTCGGAGCTATGCGGCGGCCGCGGCTTCGCGCTGCTGCCTACGGTGGGCGGGCAGACCGCGCTCAAC
>JACQVB010000005.1 GCA_016209985.1 Gemmatimonadota bacterium
CGAGCTGGTGCCGGCGCTGCGCCGTGTGATAGCCGAAACCGACCCCGCGGCCGCGCTCGCCGGGGCCGCACCATTCGAGATGTTCCTCGAGGTGCCGCTCGCGCAGCCTCGGTTGAACGCGTTGCTTCTCGCCGTTTTTGCCGGTGCCGCGGCGGCACTGGCCGCCGTCGGCCTGTTCGGCGTCATGGCGACCATGGTCCGACAGCGGACGCGTGAGCTTGGACTTCGGATGGCACTGGGTGCCACCACGGGTGACCTGCGCCGGATGGTGATGGGACGCGGGCTCGCGATCGCGACCGCGGGCGTGACGGTAGGCTTGGTCGGCGCTCTGCTCGCGAATCGGCTTCTCGTAGCAATGCTTTACGAGGTAAGCCCGACCGACGGGGTCACGCTCGGTGTCATTGCCTGGTTACTGCTCGGCGTTGCTGCGCTCGCCACCGCCATCCCCGCCCGGGCGAGTACCCGTATCGATCCCGCGATCGCATTGCGCGCGGAAGGGTGATGCCTTGGCGACCTTTGACGGGGTGTCGAATTCGCGCCTTCCCGAACGACTATCTGATATCCCCACATTGGTCACCCTGACTGGGAGGACTCCGTGAAGTACCTGTGCCTGATCTACTCCGATGAGACCCAGTGGCCGAAGCTCGCCAAGGCCGAGAGCGACAAGATGATGGCCGAGTACATGGATTTCACAGAGAGTATCAAGCGGAGCGGCCAGCACGTCGGCAGCAATCGGCTGCAACCCACCCACACCGCGACCACCATCAGGACTCGTAACGGCAAGACGTCGACCACCGATGGGCCGTTCGCGGAAACCAAGGAACAGCTGGGCGGCTATTACCTCATCGAGGCCCGCGACCTGAACGACGCCATACAGGTGGGGTCGCGTATTCCCGGCGCACGGTACGGGTCGATCGAAGTACGTCCGATCGCGGAGATGTGATGGGAGCGGAGGACGCGATCGCTGAGATCTATCGGACCGAGTCGCGCCGCGTCCTCGCCACCCTCATCCGGCTGCTGAGCGACTTCGATCTCGCCGAGGAGGCGTTGCAGGATGCCTTTGCGACCGCCCTGGAGAAATGGCCGGAGGAGGGTCTGCCCGCCAACCCCCGCGCCTGGCTGGTTTCCACCGGACGGTTCAAGGCCCTCGATGCCCTCCGCCGGCGCGCCCGGTTCGACGCGTCACTGGAGCAAATCGCGGAGCGGCTCGGCCACGGCGTGACGTTGCCGGACCCGGATGAGGAGAGCGTGGAGGACGATCAACTGCGGCTGATCTTCACCTGCTGTCACCCGGCCCTGCCACCCGACGCTCGGCTCGCGCTCACGCTGCGCGAGGTCTGCGGTCTCACCACCGAGGAGATTGCCCACGCGTTTCTCTCCACGCCGCCGACCGTGGCGCAGCGAATCGTCCGGGCCAAGGCCAAGATCCGCGACGCGGGCATTCCGTATCGGGTGCCGGAATGGGCAGAGCTTCCCGATCGCCTCGATTCCGTGCTCCAGGTGATCTATCTCGTCTTCAACGAGGGGTATTCGGCGTCTTCGGGTGGCTCACTGACCAGACACGATCTCTCGGCGGAAGCCATCCGCCTGGGACGGCTGCTGGTCGACCTGCTGCCCGAGCCCGAAGCGGTGGGCCTGCTGGGCTTAATGCTGTTGCATGAATCGCGGCGGATCGCGCGGACCTCGGCCGAGGGCGAGCTGGTGTTGCTGGCCGAGCAGGACCGCATGCGGTGGAATCAGGAGCAGATCGTGGAGGGTACGGCGTTGGTGGAGCGCTCGCTCGCGTCACGCCGCTTCGGTCCTTACACGCTCCAGGCGGCGATCGCCGCGGTGCATGCCGAGGCCTCCACTGCCGCCGCAACCGACTGGGCGCAGATCGTGGGACTCTACGACGTGCTGGCGCGCGTCGATCCCTCGCCGGTGGTCGAGCTCAATCGCGCCGCGGCCGTCGCCATGCGAGACGGTCCGGCGGCCGGCCTCGTCCTGATCGACGCGATCCTCGTGCGTGGAGATCTGGCGGACTATCACCTGGCCCATTCCGCCCGGGCGGACCTGCTGCGCCGCCTGGGAAGGACCGGCGAAGCGCGCATCGCGTATGAACGCGCGCTCGCGTTGGCACGACAGGAGCCGGAGCGGCGGTTTCTCGAGCGGCGGCTGGCAGAGTTGACCGCGGCATAAGGCGGGACAATCGCGACCAACGAAGAGAGGATTCGTCAGGTGAGATCGACGCGCTGACGCTTGCCCGCATCTCCCCCGCCCTCCACATTGAGCGGGTAGAGCTTCGTTCCCCCTCGCGTTGGAGTCTCCATGAAGCGCTTCATTCTCCCCGCCTTGCTTGCCATGGTTGCCACACCCGTCACCGCTCAGGAGCGCGTCCCCGCGGAGACCTGGGTCGACCGCGTGCTCGCGGTCCGCTCGCTGGTGAGCGAAGTCCCCCGTTGGGCTCCCGACGGGAGCAAGATCATGTTCTCCTCAAGCCAGGGTGGCGGCGGGATCTGGAGCGTGACTCCCGAAGGAGGCGCACCGGTCAGGCTGACCGGGGCCACTGGTGGAGCGGGACATTTTCTCCAGACCGGCCAGCCGCAATGGTCGCCGGACGGGAAATGGATCTCCATCATCTCGGATCACGCGGGCCAGCCCGAGATCTGGCTCTGGTCCATGGCCGACGGGCGCGAGCTGCGGCTCACCGGCCTGGGCTCCCGCATCAGCTCCTATAGCTGGTCGCCGGACAGCCGCTGGATCGCGCTCACCGGCGGCCGCTACGGGAGCTACGACGTCTGGAAGGTGGCGGTGCCGACCGGCGAGTCCTATCGGCTGACCTCGGACGCGCGACCCGAGGTCTTCCCCAGTTGGACGCCCGATTCGCGGAAGATCCTCTACGCGCGGCTCGACCTGCGCTGGATGGACCACGACCTCTTCGAGATATCGGCCGACGGCGCCAATCCGCGCCTGGTCCTGTCCGACACCGACTTCTTCGACTACCGCGAAGGATCCGCCTTCGGCGCGTCGCTGGTCTCGCCCGATGGGAAGACCGTGCTGTTTCGCTCGCAGCGCAGCGGATGGGTCAACTACTGGCTGGTGCCGCTCGCCGGCGGCACGCCACGTCCCATGGCGGCCGAGGAGACCGAGCAAAGCGAGGCGCAGTGGTCGCCGGACGGGCGGCTGATCGCCTACGTGGCCAATCACAACGGCACCACCGAGGTGCGGGTGGTTCCCGCGGCCGGCGGTCCGTCGCGCGCGGTGGTGTCACCCGCGTCGGGGATGGCGCAGAACATCGATTGGTCTCCCGACGGCAAGCGGCTCTCCTACACGCTGCAGACTCCCACCCGCGCGGCCGATCTCTACGTCGTGCCGGTCGAGGGCGGCCAGCCCAAACAGCTCACCTTCTCCGATCCCAACGGCGTGCTGGAGAAGCAACTGCTGGTTCCCGAAAAGGTGACGTACCGGACCTTCGATGGGCTGGTCATCAACTCCTATCTCTACAAACCGCGGAACACCCGGCCCGGCGAGCGTCTCCCCGCCATCGTGCTGACCCACGGCGGCCCGACCGGGCAGTTCAGCGACAACTTCAACCTGCACGCCCAGTTCTTCACCGAGCAGGGTTACGTCATGCTCCTGCCCAACGTGCGGGGCAGCTCCGGCTACGGCCGGAAGTTCGAGATGTTGAACAACAAGGACTGGGGCCACGGCGACCTGAAGGACGTGATCGCCGGAGTGGACTACCTGAAGACCCTGCCCTATGTGAATCCCAACAAGATGGGCACCGAGGGGACCAGCTACGGCGGCTTCATGAGCGCCGCGGCCGTGGTGTGGGCGCCCGAGGTCTTCCAGGCGATCATCCCGATCTCCGGCTATCCCGACCGGGTGAAGCTGTTGGACGAGTCCGAGTACCAGCACATCCAGCAGCTGGCGTATGAGTTCGGCCCGTTCGAGCAGAACAAGGACGTCTACTATCGCAACTCGCCGTTCTATTCCATCAAGAGCGCGACCGCACCGACCTTCCTGATCTGGGGCGAGGGCCGTTTTCCCGAGACGCAGCAGATGTACGTCTTCGCCAAGGAAATGGAGCGCTACTACAAGACGGTGAAGTACAAGGCGTACCAGGGCGAGACCTTCTACATCCGCACCCAGGCCAACACGCGGCAGATGCTGCTCGACATGCTGGACTTCTTCGATCAGTATCTCAGGGACAAAGTGGTGACGCCCGCGGCTGCGACCCCGGTGGGAGCGCGGTAGCAACGATCGCGTTCCCTCGCCCGGCAACCGTGCCATGATGCCGACCGGTCTGTGGACTGTCACCGCGCTGTGGGCGGCCGGCGCTTGCGCCGCATCAGCCCAGCAACCGTGCCGGCTGCGGGCGCCGGCGGACTCTCTCATCATTCCCTACGTGAACCGGGTCGGGTTGCCGAGCGCCGATCCCACCGCGCCGCAGTGGACGAAAGCCGGGTCAACCCGCCTGCGTCATGACTGTACTCGCATCATCGATTATCCGGATCTGGAGACGGAAGTACGGGCCTTCTGGTCCGATACGCACGTGTACTTCCTCTTCGCAGTTCCCTACCGGAAGCTGAACCTGTTCCTGCCGGCTCAGGGGGTCGGAGACCGCGACAAGCTCTGGGATCGGGACGTGGTAGAGATCTTCCTCGGCGCCGACCAGAACAACATCAATCGCTATCGAGAATTCGAAATCGCCCCCACCGGGGATCATGTCGATTTGAATATCGAATACGACCGGAAGCGGTATGACCAGTCCTGGAATTCAGGTTGGGAGACGGCCGCCCGGATCGACGAGCCGGCGCACCGCTGGTATGCCGCCGCCCGGATCCCGCTCTCGGCGATCAGCGCCGATCCGGTGAAGCCGGGCACGCGATGGCGCGTGAATCTGTACCGAATCGACGGCGAAGGCCCGGACCGCGATCGGCGCTTCCTCTGCTGGCGCTCGACCTGCGTAATCAATCGCGATCCCAATCATGTGCCGGAGGCATTTGGCGCGCTGGTATTCGGGCGGTGAAGAGAGGGGCCAGGGATCAGGGGTCAGGTGTCAGGGGTTGCAAACTCCTCATAACCCTGCTTGCGGGACTTCCACTGTTCGGCGGGCGACCCCTCGTCGCCCAGCAACGTCAGCCTTCCTCTGCCGTCTCCGGCCGCCAATCGTACGAAGCGAACTGCGCGCGCTGCCACGGTGCCGACGGCGGGGGCGGTGAACTTGGGCCTGACATTCTCCATTCAGCGACCGCGCGGGTCCGATCCGAAAGGAGCCTGCGGGAGCTGATTCGGGCCGGCATCCCCGCCGCCGGCATGCCCGCTTTCTCCCTCCCACCGGCCGGACTGCAGGCGCTGGCCGCCTACGTTCGGGCACTCATTGCCCCCGCCGCCGACCACCCGACCGCGGGCGATACGGCGGCTGGCATGCGTTTTTTTCTGGGGGCGGGCGGCTGTACCTCCTGCCACATGGTTCGGGGCAGCGGCGGCTGGAGCGGACCCGACCTCTCCGACCTGGCGCGGCAGCGGACCGCACTGGAGATCGAACAGGCACTGACCGGCTCGAGCCCCGGAGCAGCAACCGGATACCAGGTGGCCTCAGTCCGGCTGCGCGATGGCCGCACGCGCCGCGGTGTGATCCGCAACGAGAGTAGTTATGAGATCGAGCTTCAGGGTGACGACGGGACGCTCACCTCCATTCCGCGTGAGCTGATCCTCGAGATCACCCGTGAGCCGAAGGCATCGATTCACCGGCTCCAGGCGAACGATTCCCAGCGGCGTGATCTCATGGCCTATCTCACCCGCCTCGCCGCATTGCCGGGCAGAGCCCCGTCCGAGTGGTCGTCAACCGCCGAACCGTCCTTCGATCGGATCGTGAATCCCGCCGCCGGCGAGTGGCCGAGCTACCATGGGCGCCTGACCGGCAACCGGCATAGTCCGCTGGATCAGATCAATCGCGCCAACGTCGCGAGCCTCAAGCCGCTGTGGCTCTTTCCCATTCCCGGATCGGCGCCGCTCGAGGTCACGCCGGTGGTGGTGGACGGCGTGATGTATGTGACGACGGCGAACCGGGTCTATGCCCTCGACGCCGCCACGGGCCGCCGCATCTGGCAGTACGCGCGTCCGCGAACGCCGGGACTGGTGGGCGACGCCGCCGGAGGCATCAACCGCGGGGTAGCGGTGCTGCGCGATCGTCTCTTCCTGGTGACCGATAATGCCCACCTGATTGCGCTGCACCGGACCACCGGGGGCTTGATTTGGGATGTAGAGATGGCGGACTCGCGCAAACACTACGGTGCGACTTCGGCGCCGCTGGTGGTGAACGACCTGGTCATCTCGGGGACGTCGGGCGGTGATGAAGGAGCGCGCGGATTCATCGCGGCCTATCGGGCGGCCACCGGCGAAGAAGTGTGGCGCTTCTGGGTGGTGCCGGCGCCGGGCGAGCCCCAGGCGGAAACCTGGGTCGGCCGCGCGATCGAGCACGGCTGCGGCGCGGCCTGGCTCACCGGTACCTACGATCCGGAAACGGGCCTGCTCTTCTGGACCACCGGCAACCCCTGCCCTGACTACAACGGCGATGAGCGCCGCGGCGATAACCTGTACTCGAGTTCCGTGCTCGCTTTGAGGCCCGACAACGGCCGCCTGGCATGGTATTATCAATACACACCGCACGATCTCCACGACTGGGACGCCGCGCAGACCCCCATGATCGTGGACGCGCCTTTCGGGGGACGCGAGCGAAAGCTGCTGCTACAGGCCAACCGCAACGGATTCTTCTACGTGCTCGACCGCACCGACGGCACCTTGTTGCTGGCAAAGCCGTTCGTGCAGAAACTCACCTGGGCCAGCGGCATCGGACAGGACGGCAGGCCCCAACTAATCCCCGATGCGGAGCCCACCACCGGCGGCACCCGCGCCTGTCCCGCCGTCGAGGGCGCCACCAACTGGATGTCGAGCGCGTTCAACCCCGCGACCGGCTTGTTCTACGTGATGGCGCTCGAGAAATGCAGCATCTACAGCAAGTCCTCGGCATGGTGGGAGCCGGGCAAGTCGTTCTACGGCGGCGCCACCCGCGATGTGCCCGGTGAGCCGGGTGAGAAGCATCTGCGCGCGATCGACATTCAAACCGGACGGATCGTCTGGGACTACCCGCAGATCGGCCCGGGCGATACCTGGGGCGGGGTGCTGTCTACCGCCGGAGGATTGGTGATTTTCGGGGACGACAGCGGCGCACTCGCCGCGGTCGATGCCGTGAGCGGCTCCCCTCTCTGGCACTTCCACACCAATCAGAAGTGGAAGGCGTCCCCCATGACCTACTTGGAGGGCGGCAGGCAATACGTCGCCGTGGCGGCCGGTTCCGAAATCATCGCGTTCGGCCTGCCCTGATTACGTTGGTCCTGCATTGCATAGGGGCGATCGGGCACACAGGTTTACCCGGCCGACCCCAACCAGTCGTCCACTGAACGTCGATCGTCAGGAGCGTGACATGTTCAGCACCCGGTCCAATCGCCCCTGCCGTCTCCTCACGAAAATGGCGGCACGAGAGGGCGTGCTTTTCGCCCTCGCGCTCGGCGCTGCCGCCAGCACCGCCGCCCAGGAGGCCGCTCGCCAGGACAACCCGTTCGAGCCGCTCTCCAAAGACGAAATCAGCGCCGCGGTGGCACTGCTTCGAACCGATGGCAAGGCGAGCGAACGCACCCGGTTCACCATCGTCACCCTGAACGAGCCGGCCAAAGAGCGCGTGCTCCAGGCCGGGCGCAGCACTCCCCTCTCCCGCGAAGCGCTGGTGATGGCCTACGAGTACGACGGCGACAGGACCTTCGAAGGCGTGGTGGACCTCACCGCGAAGCGCGTGGTCTCCTGGAACCAGGTGAGCGGAGTGCAGCCGCCGGCCATCAAGGACGATGACAGCCAACTGCTCACCACCATCGTGCGCGGTGATTCGCGCTGGCGCGCCGCGATCCAGCAGCGCGGCTTGAATCCCGACACAGTAAAAGCCTCGGCCTACCCAATAGGCCCGTTCTCTCCCGCGGGCGCTACCGGGCGGCTCGCGATCGCACGCAACGAGGGGGTCGTCGCCTATGTCAATCTCACCTCCAGAAAAGTCCTCGAGCTGGTGGACAACGGCCCGCCGCCGGCCCGCATCTCGCGGTTCCGTCCCGAGTCGCTTCCGCCCGCGCGCTCCGGTGTCAATCCGCTCCAGGTGACGCAGCCACGCGGCCCCAGCTTCACGTTGCGGGGTCATGAGGTCCGCTGGCAGAACTGGCAGTTCCGCTTCGGCATGCGGCCGCGGGAAGGCCTGGTCCTCTACACCGTGGGCTACGAGGATGCCGGCAAGGTGCGGTCGGTCCTCTATCGGGCGGGACTCTCCGAGCTGTTCGTCCCCTACGGCGACCTGGGCGAGGGTCGATTCTTCCTCACCGCGTTCGATGCCGGCGAAGCCGGCCTCGGCTCCTACGGCGACATCACCATGTCACCCGGCGACTGTCCCGCTAACGCCGTGTTCACCGGCGCCGTCATGCATGACTACCGCGGCGCGCCGCGTGACATCCCCCGTGCTACGTGTGTGTACGAGCGCGATGGCGGCGTCCTGTGGCGCCACGGCGGCGAGGTCCGCCGCGCGCAGGAGCTGGTCCTCTCGTCCATCGTGCGGGTGGACAATTACGACTACGGATTCAACTGGGTCTTCCGCGAGGACGGCACCCTCGAGCTGGAGCTGCTGCTCACCGGCCTGATGAATGCGCGGCCGCTGGCCGCAAAATCAGGCACGCGCGACGGGGAAGGTTACGCTACCGCCGTGGGCAGCCACGTCGAGGCCATGAACCATCAGCACCTGTTCAATTTCCGCCTGGACATGGACGTGGATGGCAACTCGGCCAACAGCCTGGTCGAGATGAACGTCGAGACCCCACCCATGGGAGCGCAGAACCCCAACGGCAACGCGCTGGTAGAGAAGGAAACCGTGTTCCAGCGCGAGCGCGACGCCAAGCGCATGGTCAACGTGGTCAGCGCGCGAAAGTGGAAGGTGATTTCCGCACAGCGGAACGCGCTGGGCCAGGCCACGGCGTACGTGCTGGTGCCGGGCGACAACGCGGTGCCCTATCAGGATTCGAGCACCGTGCTGCGCAAGCGGGCGGGGTTCGTCGACGCCCACCTCTGGGTGACTCCCTACAACACGGACGAGCTGTATGCGGCCGGATCGTACGTCTACGGGAGCAGAGGCGGAGACGGCCTGCCTACCTGGACGGCCGCGAATCGGCCGATCGCCAACACCGACATCGTGCTCTGGTACACGCTCGGCGTCACCCACATCCCCCGGCCCGAGGATTGGCCGGTGATGCCAGTTCACCAGACCGGATTCAAGCTCGTGCCGTTCGGGTTCTTCACGCAGAATCCCGCGCTCGACGTGGCCGCTCCTTGACACCCCGAAACCTCGCCCGTAACCTAGCCGCGCCTCCAATCCGAGCCAGGATCATGCGTCGGTCTTCCCTTCTCGCCGCGGTCGCGGTCCTCACAGCCTGCGCTACCGAAAAAGCTCCCCAGCCCGCGAGTACCGGCCTTCCAGCCGGCGAGCACAAGCTGGCGGTGCCCGGCGGAAGGCTTTGGTACAAGGTCACCGGCACCGGCAAGGGAACGCCGGTGGTGCTGGTGCACGGGGGGCCGGGGTTCTCGAGCTATTACCTGAAGTCATTCGAAGAGCTGGGCGACGATCGGGTCGTTATCCGTTACGACCAGCTCGGAGGCGGGAAGTCGGACAAGATCACTGACACCGCGATGTTCAACATTCCGCATTTCGTGGCCGAGCTGGATTCACTCCGCTCGGCGCTGGGCTATCCCAAGTGGCATGTGTTCGGACATTCGTGGGGCACCATCCTCGGCCTGGAGTACTACCGGGCGCATCCCGACCGGGTGACCTCGCTCACCTTCGGCAGCGCGGTGTTCGATGCCAAGGCCTACGTGAGCCGCGCGCGGCAGCTCCTCACGACCCTGCCCGATTCGGTGCAGCGCGCCATCAAGAAGGCGGATGCCACCGGGAAATTCGATTCGCCTGAGTACCAGAACGCGATCAACCAGTTCTACGCGCTCTACGTGTTCCGCAATCCGGTGCCGGCGGATCTCGACAGTCTCTTTGCCACCGCCAACGAAGGCATCTACAACTACATGCAGGGGCCGAGCGAGTTCACCATCGTCGGGACCCTCAAGGACTACGACGTCAAGTCATTCTTGCCGCAGATCAAGGTGCCGACCCTCCTTACCGTGGGCGAGTTCGATGAGGTGGGCCCGGAGCTGATCAAGAGATTCGCGGGCAAGGTGCCCGGCGCGCGTTACGTGGTGTTCTCCGGCGCGGCGCACATGACGCCATGGGACGCGCGGGACGAGAACGTGCGCGTGGTACGCGAGTTTCTCCGCTCGGCCGACTCCACCGCCGCCGCTGGTCGGTGAGCGTTCCGGCATGCTTGCGGTCCTCGGCACCATCGCCGCCGCAGCGGCCGGGTTGATTCAAGACGCCCCACCAATTGCGGATAACAGCTTTCTACTCGAGGAGGCGTATAACCAGGAACCGGGCGTCGTGCAACACATCAGCGCCCTCCAGCGGACTTGGGGTTCCGCCGCATGGAGTTACAGCTTTGTCCAGGAGTGGCCGCTCGGCGGCCAGCACGATCAACTCAGCTTCACGTTTCTCCTCAAGCATGCGGAGGCCACTGCAGGAGCGACGGGCTTGGGAGACCTGGCCCTCAACTACCGCCGGCAGCTCACCGGAACCGATGCGCGGGTCTCCTTTGCACCCCGACTGTCGCTGCTCTTCCCCACCGGGGATGAGGCCAAGGGGTTTGGCTCCGGCGGCTTGGGGATCCAGGTCAATCTGCCGGTCAGCGCTACTCTGGCTCGCGCGTTGGTCACCCATTGGAACGCGGGTGCGACGCTCACGCCCTCCGCCCGGGACCCCAACGGTTCCCGCGCAATGACCACTGGCGTGAATCTCGGCGCCAGTGTGATCTGGCTGCTGCACCCAAACCTCAACGTGGTGGTGGAGACCGTCTGGAATCGTGACGAGTCGGTCATTGCGGCCGGCCGGACGGCAGCGCGGAGCAGCTGGTTCGTGAACCCGGGAATCCGCTGGGCTCACAACTTTCGCAATGGTCTCCAGGTCGTGCCGGGTGTCGCGTTCCCGTTGGGGCTGGGTCCGAGCAGCGGGGAGCGCAGCCTCTTCCTCTATCTCAGCTTCGAGCACCCGTTCTAGTGGTGTGATGCCAAGGTCGTGTTGTCGACCCGCCTGTCTCGAGCGCAGTCGAGGGGCGGCTTCATGCCGCGGACTTGGTCCATCGGAGCGGAGGCGCACTGCCCTCCTTGTGTCCCGGAGCCGAAGCCGTCACTTTATGCGCACCTCCATAGGGCCGCCCGAAGAATCCTGCTCATGTCGCGAATCCGCCACGCCTGGCCGCTCTTCCGGCCGGGAGCGTTCGTTCTGTCGGCCGCCCTGCTTTCGGTCGGCATGGCCTCCTGTGCGGACCAAGCTGCTGCACCCGGCCCCGTCGGGAACACGGCCACTCTCACGACGGTGACCGTGACGCCGACTCCGGTGACGCTCACGGCCATCGGCGCCACGCAACAACTTACGGCCACCGGGAGGGACGCGAACGGCAACACGATGGCCGGTACCACGTTCACCTGGACTTCGTCGGCCTCCGGGGTCGCAACAGCCAGCGCATCAGGACTCGTGACGGCGGTCGCCAATGGCTCGGCGACCGTTACCGCGACGTCCGGTACCGTGTCGGGGACGGCGGCGATCACGGTGGCCGTCCCACCGCAGGTCGCGTCGGTCAGCGTCACTCCGGCCGACACCACCATCGTGGTACGTCGTACCGCTCAGCTCTCCGCGACCACCAGGGATTCGGCTGGGAATGTGATCCAGGGGACCGTCGTGTGGACCAGCTCCGACACCGGCACCGCCATGGTGTCCGCCGGCGGCCTCGTCACCGGCATCGCGGCGGGGAACGCCACCGTCACGGCGACGTCCGGCACGAAGAACGCAAGCGCGACGCTGACGATAACGCCGTCCAACCTTCCGGTGCGCGGTCTGTACGTGCAGTTCGAACGGCGCGGCTACCCCAACGGTTTCTGGCCCGGGCACGCCGTGCGTCAGCTCGACTCGGTGGATGCGGTGATAGGAATGACGGTGGCTGCCGAGGTGAACCTCGAGCTGGACGTGATGAAAACCATGGGGACCAACACGATCACGTACGAGCTGAGAGCCTCCGACTCCACCGAGTGGGCGGGCCCCTTCATCCCACCCGACTGTCACCTGGGGTCGGCGCTCGGGCTCCAGTGGCCGCGGCCCACGGCGTTCGAGCTGCAGCAGTTGGTGAAGCTCTTCGACATCGTACAGGGCAAGGGGATGCGCGTGTTCCTGCGGCTGGTGAATACGCATATGGAGGAAGTGCCGCGCACGAATTCCACCGCCTGGCTGGGGTCGATCCTCGGCGCGCTCAAGGGGCATCCGGCCCTGGATCTCGTTCTCTTCGAGGGCGACGTGAGGCTCAACCCGTCCGGTTGCGGCATCCCGGCCGAGCCGCCGCTCTGGCTGGGACCGAGATCGGAGCCCGCGCTGTACGTGTCGTGGGCGATCGGATACGCGCTGTCCCTGGGCTTCCCCCCGCGTCAGCTCTCCGCCGAGGCCGTGGTGGGCTTCCCCCTCCTGGACGAGCAGTCACCGGCCGGCGCCCAGGCGACAGACGGCCATCTGTGGAGTCCCGTCGGGGTGCTCAAGCGCATCTTCGACGGCCTGAGCATCCCCGACGCGCAGCGGACGTACGCGCTGTCGCTGTACGAGCACCGCAAGTGCATTGGGAACGCGCCCGCGGGGTGTGTGGATGTCGCGGCGAAGCCGTGGACCGATCAGAGCGTCCGCGCGCTGCTCGCCGCGATCGGGCGAGGCTCCGCCGCGCGGGTCGTCGCACCTGAGATGGGGGTGGCGTACGATCCGGACCTGCCGACCGCCGAGGGGTTGGACCATTTGCTGACGACGATGAAGAAGTACGGCGTGGATGGCGGATCGTTCTGGCGCTGGGTGAACTACGAGACGTCGGAAGACACCTCGCCCGAGCCGATGGACGCGGTGAAGCGGCGCGGCGTTTCCTTTATCTACAACCCGGTGAAGGATGTGGTGGTGAGTCACTACACCCAACCCTAGCAACTCCCACCACGCAGCCCCCTGTCCCTCGAAAACACGACCGCGGACTACGAGATCAGTTCCGGTTGCAGAAGCTTCTCCACCGCCTGGTCCCCTTCGCGGCTGACGTAGAAGACCTTGGCGTCCGCACGGGAGTGGACCACGCGCTTCACCTCGTTGTCCTCGAAATAGATCCCCGCATCATTGTGGCAGGCGTATCCCGGCTTCATCTCGCCCGAACCGATCAGCTTGAGATACAGGGGCCTGCGGTTCACTTCCCGGTCGTAGTGAGGGGAGTGGCTGCCCTTGAGGAGTCCCAGGCATTGAACCACGGAAAGCTCTTTCGGTCTGGAATCCGTGGTCCCCTCTTCAAACCAGCAGAGCGAGCCCGCGCTGGCTCCGCCCAGGACGATGCCTTGATCCCAGGCTTTCTTAAGAATCACATCGATCCCATGGGCCTTCCAGATCACCTGCTGATTCAGCGTGTTGCCGCCTGAAGCGACGATGGCGTCCACTGACAGGAGGACCTCTTCCCAGCTCTTGTCCTGCCGGTAACTGCTGATGAAGCTGTTCTGGATGCTGGGTTCGACATCGAGCCCTTCGCAGTTTTTCATGAAATTGCCGGGCCGGTCAGCCGACGCGGTCGGAAGATAGAGAATCTTGGGCCGGGTCTTTCCCGTGAGCTGCGCCATGTACTTGATAAACGCAGTGTTGAATCCGCCACCGGCGATCAGGATTTTCCGGGTCACGGCGGGAGCGGCGGACTCCGGTGTCATCGCGGCCAGGGGATTCACACCGGGCAGGGCGAGATGCCCTGCCTTGAGAGCAATGGCACCCAATGCCGAGGAAATGACAAACTCTCTTCGCTTCATGATCGACCTTCCTTTCTGGTGGCGTCGGGACTGCGGGGCGTGCAACAATCTATCCACTTGCCGACGCGCGACCGTGCGTCGGCCACCGTGAATTGGTCGTGAAGCGCGCGTGAAGCCCGTAGCCAGGGCGGAGGCTGTGGCGCGCGGTCCGGGAGCGCGTGAGATTGCGACTATCTCACACGGACCGGAAGGGTGGCAAATCGTCATGCATCGCCGTGAGATGGTGCGTTGGGTGGGAATGAGCGCCCTCTCCGGCGCCGCGCTGCGTCTTCCGTTCCAAGGCGATGGCTTGGCCGTCTTCGGCCCGCCTCGGTCCGGTGCCTCGTTATCGTTCGTGCCCGACGTCGAGCTCGCCCTGACGGCCGCGCCGGGCGAAACCCAAATTCTCCCCGGCGCACCAACCCAGGTCTGGCGCTTCACAGGCAGGGTGCTCAAAGGACCGCCGGAGACTCTTCGGGTCATCCCGGACTCTTATCTCGGACCTGTCATCCGGGTGCGCCGCGGACAACGGGTCCGCATCCGCTTCGCCAACCGGCTCCCCGAGCCGACGATCGTGCATTGGCATGGTCTGAACGTCCCCTCGGCGATGGATGGCCATCCCCAATCGGTCATCGACCAGGAAAAAGGAGTACGTGTACGAGTTCGAGGTGATCAACCGCGCCGGGACCTACTGGTATCATCCGCATCCGAACCGGCGCACTGGTCCTCAGGCGTACTGGGGGTTGGCCGGTTTATTCCTGGTTTCAGACGACGAGGAGTCGGCGGCCTAGGCGTTGAGATGGACGCTTCGCGGGCTTCGAGATGGGTTCCCTCGCTTCGCTCGGGATGACGGGCCTCACCTGCGCTGCATGCAATAATCCACTACGAGTCGCGTCCATTTTAGTCGCGGGCTGAGAGCCCGGGCTCGGCCCAGGGGGTGCGCCCTTGAAGGGCGCTCGCACGGTGCGCCTCGGCGCCCGAGCCGAATCCCGGAAGCTTGCCGAAGGCGGCCTGGGTCAACCCGACCACACCGCCAACCCAGCGAGGTGCTTCAGGTGATTGAAGTCGTCGCGGGTCGCGACTGGGGAGCTTGGTCCACCGCCGCATCATCCCCCCACCACGCCGTGCACCAGCACGGCTCTTGACGCCGGTCAATCCGCCTGTCACTTAGAGCATGTCGCCAGTCGGTCGGTTGGCTAAAGAAACCTTCCTCCTCGCCGACACCTGCCTGACGCAAGGCTGGTACGCCGCCCGGGTGGCGAAGCGAGCACCGACGCCGGCCGCCGAATGGCGCTTCTTTGTCGGCGCCGAGGTCGGCCAGATCGCTCGAGCATCGATGGGCAACGGGCCGGTCCTCCCGACCGCTCCGCTGGCCCGAGCTCAGACCGCCACGGCGCAGGCCATCGCATCCGCCACGGCCGTCGCTTACGAGCCCACCTTCGCCACCAAGCATTTCGTGGCGCGGGCCGATGCCATCCGCCGCAACGGCGATGGGTGGGATCTGATCGAGATCAAGTCAGGGAAACTTCCCGCCGACGGTGACCAGAAAAAGGTCAGAGCCGATTACATCGACGACATCGCGTATACCACCTTCGTGGCCCGGCAATCCGGGCTCGAGGTCTCCCGCACCCTGCTGGTGCTGGTACGGGACGACTACCGGCGCGGCCGGCCGGTGAGCGAGCTGCTGGGCAAAATCGACGTTTCGGCCCGCGCGTTCCCGCGAGCCGCCGAGTTCGCCGCGAACGCACCGCAGATGGCGGCCGCGCTGGCGCGCGAGCAACCTCCCAACCCCGATCTCATCCCCGCCTGCAGGAAGTGCGAATTTTACGAGGAATTCTGCATTGGAACGAGGATCGGCACGTACGATCCCATCTTCCTGCTTCCCAATCTGCGAGGCAAGCGTTTCGAGAACGTTCGTCCTTATGAGCGGATCACGGCTTTGCCGGATGACGCGGACCTCACCGACATTCAGCGGCGCATCGCTGCCGCCTTCCGTCAGGGGCCCCTGGTCGAGCCGGGCATCGCCCAGCTCGATGAGATCGAGTGGCCGGCCTATTACCTGGATTTCGAAAGCGTCGACCCGGCGATCCCCTGGTTCGAGGGAGACGAGCCCTACGAGGCGATTCCTTTCCAATTTTCCCTTCACCTGTGCGAGGCTCCGGGACGGATCACTTCGCATCGCGCTTACCTGGCGCCGGTCGACGGGGACTGGCGGAGAGACCTGGCGATCACATTGATAGGCAGCCTTGGCACGGCCGGGTCCATCCTGATGTACACGGCGTACGAGGTTCGGATGATCCGCTACCTCGCGAAGGCTCTGCCGGATCTCAGCGCGTCGCTCAACGCATTCACCACCAGACTGTTTGACATCGAACCCATCTTCCACCACGGCTACTATCATCCCGGGTTCCGGGGACGAACATCCATCAAGGAAACGCTGCCGACGCTGGTAGCAGAGCTGGATTACAAGAAATTGGCGGTGCAGAACGGCGGGGATGCGTCAGCACTGTTCGCCTTGACCCACGCCGGACAGTACCCGGCAGCGGACTGGGAGCAGCACCGGGCAGATCTTCTGGAGTACTGTGCGCTGGACACGCTCGCGATGGTCCGATTGCACGCGGAGTTGGTGAAGATTCGGGCTACGCTCTCCTAGCCGCCGGTTCGGCCGTCCGGATCGCGCTCATGGTTTCGCGAAGAGGTAGCGACGCCACCTGCGGCGGGACGCCAAAGGGTGGCCCGGCGGCCGGTTCCTATTTGCGCTTCTTCCGGGTCTGAGGCCGCGTTTTCGTTGGCAGGGCGTCCGCGGTCAGCTTGACCCAGTCGCGGAGCCGTTTCCGGTCGTGTGCCGGCAGGTTCAGCGCTGCCACTCGCCGCAGCAACGTGGCCGGCCGAATCCGACCTTCGGCCAGCAGCACCCGCACAAAATCCCGGTC
>JACQVB010000009.1 GCA_016209985.1 Gemmatimonadota bacterium
GACCAGCGTAAAGCTCTATTTCATGATCGGCCATCCCACCGAGAACGAGCAAGATTTTGAAGAGCTGGCTCAATTAGTGGAGAAAATCAAAGGCATCCTGCGAAACTACCCGGGCCGCCGCCACATCACCCTGGGATTTTCTCCCTTCGTCCCCAAGTCGCACACCCCGTTTCAGTGGGAGCGGCAGGACGATTTTGAGACGACGCGGACCAAGCTCGCCTGGATCAAGAACCGCCTGAGGGGCCATGGCGTGGAGATCCGTCACCACGAAACCGCCGATACCGCGATCGAGGGAATCATCTCGCGGGGCGGCCGCGAAATCGCGGAGGTCATCGAGGGTGCCTGGCGACGCGGCGCGCGGTTCGACGGCTGGAGCGAATACTGCCGCCTCGACCGCTGGCTCGGCGCTCTGGCCGCTGTGGGCCTTTCCTTGAGCCAGACGTTCCGTGAAATCGGAGAGGACGAAGACCTTCCCTGGGAAGTCGTCAGCTACAAGATCGACCGCGACTATTTCTTGAAGGAGCGCCACAAGGCGTACCAGGCGGCCGAAACCGCCGAGTGCAAGGACGAACGGTGCTCGTCCTGCGGCGTTTGCGATTTTCAGGCGATGCGCAATCTGCTGGCTGCTCCCGCTTCCAGTCCGAAGCCCGAGTCCGCGCACGGGCTGCTGCAGGGGGTGCCGGGTTGCCGCGTACGACTCGGCTACCGCAAGGGAAGCGAGGTCCGGTTCATTTCTCACCTCGACCTGTTGCGCGAGCTGGAGCGGACCCTGCGCCGGGCCGAAGCGCCCGTTCTCTATTCGGAGGGGTTTTCGCCGCGGCCGCGTTTGTCGGCTGGCCCACCGCTCGCCCTGGGGTGGACCTCGGACGCCGAATGGATCGATGCCGAGCTGGCGGGGGAATGGTTGGAGGAGCGTCTCGCATCTCTGCTGGCAGACCTGAACCGCTGCGTCGCCCCGGGCATCAAATTCTTCGTCGCGGCCACCATTCCCGCCCAGGTGGAGTCATTGGTGGCGGCCATTACCCGCACGGTATATCTGGCTCGTCTGCCCAATCCGCCATTCGACACCACGCTGGGTGAGCTGGAAGCCGCGAGCCGGCGCTTCCTGTCCGCCGGCACGGTGATGATACGAAGAGAGCGCAAGGCGCACCGCGGTCAGGACCCTCGCGTGCGCGAGTTGGATATTCGTCCCCTGGTTTACGATCTGGCGGTTCTGAGCGACGACCGTATCGAGTTGACCCTCGCGACCGCGGATAACGGCTCCGTCAAACCGACGGAAGTGCTTGGCGCGGCACTGGGCCTCACCGAGGCGACAGTGCCGCTCATTCAAATCCACAAGCTCGCCGCAAGTTGTGCGTCGGAGGAAGACCCTCTGGCGCAGGCATTGGCGCGAGCCGAGGTGAACACACTTGAAACGAGAGATATTGATTGCTGGGAGCCCGCGCGAAACTCGCGTGGCGATCCTGGAGGATGATCGCCTTGTCGAGCTGCTGGTCGATCGTCCCGAAATGCGCCGCACCGTGGGCAACATTTACCACGGGAAGGTGGAGGCGGTCCTTCCCGGAATCCAGGCCGCCTTCGTAGACATCGGAACCGGGAAGAGCGCCTTTCTTCACGCCTCGGACCTGGTCGAGCCCGAAGAGGACGAAGAGGACGAAGGTGAGAATGGAGGCGGCAGGGGACGCGCCTTCCGCAAGCTGCCGAACGTCCAGGATGTCCTGAAGCGCGGCCAAACGCTGCTGGTCCAGGTCACCAAGGAGCCGATCGGCACCAAGGGACCCCGGGTCACCGCCCAGGTCTCCATCGCCGGCCGCAACCTGGTCTTCATGCCCTTCGCCTCCAAGGTGGGCGTGAGCCGGAAGATCGAAGCTCGTGAGGTGCGCGCCCGGCTCCGGGAAATGGTGGCCAAGCATCTTCCCAAGGACTCGGGCGGCGTGATCATTCGCACCGTCGCCGAGGATCTTACCGAGGACCACCTCGCGCGCGAGCTCAAGTCGCTGCTCGCGCTCTGGAAGAAGATCAAACGCAAGGCGACCTTCGTCCGGCCGCCGGCCCTGGTGCATCGCGAGGCGTCACTCACCAGCGGCCTCATCCGCGATGTCTTCAGCGACAAGGTGGACCAACTGTGGGTGGACTCGAAACCGATCCTGCACGAGATCCAGCAATACCTGGAGCAGGTGGCGCCGGATCTGCTGGAACGAGTCACCCATTACCAGGAGTCGTCGCCGCTCTTCGACAAGTTCGACATCGAATCGGAGATCCGGGATCTCTTCAAGCGGCGGGTCGAGCTGCCCACCGGCGGGTACCTGATCATCGAACCCACCGAGGCCCTGGTATCGATCGACATCAATACCGGCCGCTATACCGGGAAAAAAGATCCGGAAAAGACCATTCTCCGCACCAATCTCGAGGCGGCCCGCGAGATCGCGCGGCAGGTGAGGTTGCGAGACCTGGGCGGCATCATCGTCATCGACTTCATCGACATGGAGTCCCAGTCCAACCGGGATAAGGTCCTCCACGAGCTGCGCGCTCACCTCGCCTGCGACCGCGCCCGCACCCGGGCCTTCCAGGTTTCCGAGCTCGGCTTGATCGAGATGACCCGGCAGCGGGTACGCCCCTCGCTGTGGGATTCGATGACCACACCCTGTCCGGGATGCAACGGCACCGGACGCGTATTCCGGCCCGAGGTGGTCGTTCGCCGGCTGGAGCGTACCCTGCGGCGGGTGGCACATGATCAGAAGGAACGGCGACTCACCATCCGGATGCACCCTGAAGTCGCGCTCTACTTGCTGGAACAGGAGCCCGGCTTCCTCAAGGACTTGGGCAAGGCAACCGGCATCGACCTGGAAGTCCGGGATGATCCGCTGGCGGCGCTGGATGAGTTCAAGCTGATGTCGCAGCCGGCGGGGAGAGACGTGACGGAGAGATACTTGGTCGCTTAGAGCCGTCAGCCGTCAGCCATCAGCCGTCAGGCGTTACTGGATGAGGGCATATGAGGCAGAGACCTACGATGAGCGCCCTGATGGCTGAAGGCTGATGGGCTGATGGCTGAAGGCTACATTGACGTAACCGTAAGTCCTGATTACGATTCGCACCTTATGTCCTACGCAATCTTCAAGGCCGCCGGCCAGCAGTTCCGTGCCGAGAAGGGCATCACCCTGAAGGTCCCGCTGCTCGAGGGCGAGCCGGGAACCAAGGTCACCTTCGAGGACGTTCTCCTCTCCAGCGACGGCGAGAAGGTTCGCGCCGGCGCCCCCGTGGTGAAGGGTGCCAAGGTCGTAGCCGAAATCGTGCGTCACGGCAAGGCGGACAAGATCACCGTGTTCAAGTTCAAGCGGCGCCGCAACTACCGTCGCAAGCAGGGACACCGCCAGCAGTTCACCGAACTCAAAATCACCGACGTAAAGCTCGGGTAGACATATGGCTCATAAGAAGGGTGTAGGCTCCAGCCGTAACGGGCGCGATTCCAATCCGCAATTTCTGGGAGTGAAGCGTTTCGGTGGGCAATTCGTGCGGGCCGGCAACATCCTGGTCCGTCAGCGGGGGACCAAGTTCCATCCCGGCAAGAACGTGCGCCGTGCCACCGACGACACCCTCTTTGCCATCGTCGACGGACACGTGAAGTTCGAACACAAGGACAAAAAGCGGATGAAGATCAGCGTCTATCCTGTGGCAGCGGCGTTAGAGCAATGGTAGAATAAGACGACGGCAGAAAATCGACGGCCAGAACCGGCGACGGTGGAAAAGGCGCCTCAAATCGCTCTCTCCACCGTCGTTTTTTCTTTACCGTCGCTTTTTCTTATGGTCGCTTTTCTCTTTATTTCACCAATTCAAAGCTCATCGGCTGTCCCATTCTCTCCACCTTGACGATCCTCCTCGGCGTATCGCGCGTGATGTAGAGGATCACCGGCTGCGGTCCCATCACCTGCACCTGGAACACCGGAAAGATGCCTGCCGGCACGCCGAGATTCCCCACCGCCGTCACCGTTACTTGCACCGGCTTCACCGAGCCGTCGGCCGCATCGAAGGCAAAGACGGTATAGGACGTTTGCGGCTCGAGTGGCAGACCGGGGACGATCGCCGAAATGACCCCCTGATCGATCGTTCCCGGCGCAACAATGGTATCGAGGGTCCCGACCTTCGGAGTCCCCCCGGGCTGGGGAATCTGGGCTCGGCCTTTGACGCGCCCGCCGGCAAAAACGAGATGCGTCTCCGCCTGCTGGCTTGCCATCGAACCGGTCTGGTCCAGGCTGCGCATCTCCAGGTCGGAGAGGGAAAGCCGCGCGCGCGTATCGAGATTCCACCGGGCCACCGGGATGGAAAGCGTTTCCCGATAGGTCAGGCTGTCTCCACCGGCGACGGTCTCGCTGATGTACGTGCCGAGCGGGTTGCCATTGACGATCACGATGAACGAGTCGCGGCGCGACACGAGTTGGGCGCGGTCCACATTCAGCGGGCCGGCCTTGGGAGCGAGATCTGCCACTTCCAGGGGCTTGCCCTCGACATCCACGATGTCGACCGGGCCCATGGTCTTGATCTGTTCGTAGATCTTCGGTCCATCCCCCACCACGACCACGATGGCGGAGTCGGGGTGTGTCGCCGCCTGCGCGGCGGCCCTGACGCCCTCGGCCGTGACGGCACTGACCCGTTCGCGGAAGTTCCTCAGGTAATCGTCGCCCAGACCGAGCTGCCGGATCGCGGTGACCTGACTCGCGATCTGCTGGACGGTCTCCATCTGGCGGGGAAACGATCCGATGAGATAGCCCTTGGAGCGAGTGAGCTCCGAATCGGAGACCATCTCGGTGCGAAGTCGCGCGACCTGATCGCCCAGCTCGGACAGCGCCTGCTCGGTGGACTGCTGGCGCGCCTGCGTCGCGACCAGAAAATGCGCCACGTCCCTCCGCCGTCCTATTTCAGAATGCGCTTCCGCCGCCAGCCGCTTTTCTTGCGCCAGGCTACGGAAGAGGCGGGAGTCGTTACCCTCTCCCAGGATCCGGTTGCCGACGATGAGCCCGTATTGGCGGGGATCGGCGGGCGAAATGGTGAGGTGGCCCAGGACGATGCTGGACTGCACTGCACCGGGCCGGTTGACCAGCAGAAAGCGAGTCGGTGCCGCAGCAGCCGGCGCCGCGGACGGACCCGCAGGGATGTTTCCCTTCCATGAACCGAACGCCCGCTGGGCCAGGGACCGCGCCTGGGCCGCGGAGATATCGCCGGCCACGACCAGAAGGGTTCCGCCCGGCTTGAGCGACGTGGCAGCGAATGCCGCTAGATCGTCGCGGGTAATGGACTGCACCGATGCGACGCTGGCCCGGCGCCCGTAGGGGTGGTCTCCATACACGGCATGAATGAAAAGGCGGTCCGCCAGTGCTCGGGTGTCGGACCGTTCCCGCTCCAGCGACGAAAGAAACCGGGTTTTTGCCGACTCGAATTCCGATGCGGGAAACGTTGGATGTTGAACGACGTCGCCCAGCAGCTCCAGTAGGGCACCGGCGTATTCCGAGAGACCGCCACTCGAAAGTGTCAGGAAGTCCATGTCGGCATCGGCAGCGAACGTGGAGCCCGTTTGTTCCAGCTGCTCGGTCAGCTGTTGGGCCGACCGCGTGGCGGTGCCCTTCGTCAGGAGCCCGGCGAGAAGCGAAGCGGTTCCTTCGCGACCCACCGGATCCCGCCGGGAGCCCGCGGGCAGGCTCAGGGAGATACCAACCATGGGCTCCCGGTGGTCCTCGATGACCAGCAGCTTGAGCCCGTTAGCAAGCGTGGTTTCCTGCAGGGCGGGGAGCTGGAACGGCCGCAGCGGCCCCGCAGCGGGTGGGCTCGTGGGATACTGTGCGACCGCTAACCCCGGAAGCATTACTCCGAGGGCAGTTAGCGCTCTCGGCCACCACCGTTCCGCCGCTCCCGCCCGGCCCGCCTTGCCCGCCCCTCCCGCCTGCATCATTCCTTCTCCTCCTGCTGATGCTCGCCCTGTGGTGTGGTCGACCCCATCGGAGCGACGATGAGGGTGGAACTGTTCGCCGGAATGAGGTACTGGTTGGCCGCGCGTCGCAGGTCTTCCAGCGTGACGGCTCGGTATCGATCGATATCCGTATGAATTTCGTCCGTAGAAGAATGGAAGTGAGCGACGTGTTCCACGTCCTCGGCCATCTGATAGGTGGTTTGCCGGCCGGCGAGGGTAGTCGCTCGATACTGGTTCTTCACCTTGTCCAACTCGACCTGGGTGACGTCGCTTCCGAGCCGCGCGACCTGCGCGACCAACGAGCTTCTCACGGCCTCGGCACCCATCCCCTCTTGGGCGATGGCATAGAGATAGAGCAAGCCGGGCCCGCCCCGGGATTCCATTCCGGATCCCGTCTGCACCGCAACCCGCTGGTCACGCATCAGGGATCGGTTCAGCCGTGAGGTCTCACCCTGTCCCGCGATCAAGGCCAGCAGCTGGAGGGCGCGCGACTCCGGGTCCGAATGGGGGGGCACGCGATAGGTGACGATCACCGCCGGAAGACTGGCCAGGGGATCCGACCACTGCCGGGTGCGCTCTCCCGCCGCGTAGTTCACGTCACAACGCGTCTCGGGAGGCGGGGGACCGCGCGGGATGTCTGCGAAGTAGTCCTGAATCAGGCGCTTGGCCTCGGCCGGCTCGAAATCGCCGGTCACCACCAGGGTGGCGTTGTTGGGGACGTAATGCAGCTTGAAAAACGCCTGCACCTCCTCCAGCTGTGCCGCATCCAGATCATCCAGCGATCCCATGACGGAATGCGAATATGGAAAGCAGGTGGCCGTGTCGAACGGTACGGTCATCCCGTCCAGAAACGCCGCCCCATATGGCTGGGTGTCGACCCGCATCTGGCGCTCCTGCTTGGTCGACTCTCGCTCGGCGCTGAACCCCGCTTCGGTGATCGTGAGCGAACGCATCCGGTCCGGCTCGAGCCACAACCCGAGCGCGAGCTGATTGGAGGGAAGCGTTTCGGAAAAGGCGGTCCGATCCTCACTGGTATGGGCGGTCACTTCGCCGCCGGCAGCCTCGACCAGTTGGTAATGCTGGCCCGAGGCGACGTGCTGAGAGCCGCGGAACATCAGGCGTTCGAACAGCCGCGCGAAGCCGCTGCGACCGGGTTCCTCATTGCGGCTGCCAACGTGATACCAGAGGTCGACCGTGACCAGCGGCGTGGAATGGTCCTCCACCAGAAACACCCGGAGTCCGTTGGGGACGGTGTATTGCTCCAGGGGAAGCTTGCTTTGACCGGGAAGCGGCGAAGCGGACAGCACTCCGAGGGCCGCCAGCAGGATCGAAGCGCGGGTCACTCCGCTGGTCCGGACGAGAACGTGCAGAAGAGCTCGCGCAGCCGGCTGGTGATCGGCCCGGGTCGGCCGCCGGCGACGGCTCGGCCGTCCAATTGGACGGCAGCAAGGACTTCGGTGGTCGTGCCCGCCAGGAACAACTCTTCAGCCTGGTTCAGCTGGTGCGCGAAAATTGGCGCCTCCTTTGCCGGTATACCGTTGGAACGGCATAACTCGAGCACCACGCCGCGAGTGATGCCGGGCAGAACGTAGTTGGTGAGCGGGACCGTTCGCACCTCGCCGCCGATCACCGCGAAGAAGCTGGTATGGCTGCCTTCCAACGCGACCCCGTCGCGCACGAAGATAGCCTCAAAGACACCCGCTTCAGCCGCTTGCTGGTTGGCGAGGCAATTGGCGACTAGCGACACCGACTTGATGTCGCAACGCGCCCACCGGGTGTCCGGAACGGTGATAGCCGCCACCCCTTTTCCCGGATCGAACTTGGGCGTTATGGGGGCGGCATAGCCATACACGGTGGGCCCTACCGCCGGTGATGGAAACGCATGGGTGCGCGGCGCGGCGCCCCTGGTAACCTGCAGGTAGACCACCGCGTCGCGGCTGCCGAGGTCGTTTTGCCGCAGCAGCTCCCGGCAGACATCTCCCAACCGGTCGACGTCGGTGCCGCGTATGCGCAGCTGATCCAGGCTGTAGCGCAGGCGGGCGAGATGCCGGTCCAGGGCGAAAAGCTTGCCGCCATACGTACGGGCCACCTCGTAGACCCCGTCACCGAAGAGAAATCCCCGGTCATCGGGGGATACCCGTACGTCGTCCTTCGGGACGAATGTCCCGTTGAAATACGTGATCATCGTCTCAGCGAATGGGAAGCAGTGGAGCGCGGACGCGTGGACGGCGCACATACGGGACGCCGGTTCTCGCCGCGGTCAGGTAGGGACCCGGAGCGGGAGGGCTCGCCGCCGCCAGACTCAGCGCCAGGTGACCCTTGGTGGGCATCGGGTCGATATACAGGTCGGTGCTGGTCCCATTGATCCCCACCGCGAGGACGTTCACGTTGCCGTCTTCGCTGCCGAAAGCGCTCCAGGGAAGGGCAAACCCCATGAACGTGCCGCATACCCCGGGTACGAACAGGCCGGTGATCGAGCCGGCAGCGTACCCGCTGTACCGCACCACCTCCGCACTATCGCCGTGGCCGGGGTCCGGCTCCAGGTCAATCAGGTACTCGGCCTTGATGCCGCTGCTGAGGGTGTCGAACCCGTTGTATCCCGAGGGGGGATTGGCCGAACCCTTCAGCAACGAATCCTTGATGGTGATGAATCCCGTCAGCGAGTCCTGGTCGACATCGAGGTCGAGCAAGACGCCGGCCCGATCGTTGGCGGTGTTGGAGAAGGTCCGGACGCCGCCGAACTGGAAGATCGCGGAAAAGAGTGAGCCGTCCCGCGCAAACCTGGCGGCGACCAGGTCAGGTAACGCGATCGAAGCGGGGAACGAAGTCCCGAACAGGTCGTATTTCTCGGTAGCAGGCGGGTCGGTGAACGTATTGGAGCGCGTTGCTCCGGTCAGGGTGGTAATGAAGCAGCGACTGGAGGTCAACGCGTTTCCGGCGGCGTCGGCCCCGCCGGTGAAGCCGACACCATAAATCGCATTCGGCGACAGCGCGCCCGACGGGGTAAACGTGAACGTCAGCGAATCCGCGGATACCGAAAGCGACCCCGGAACCGGCACCCCTTGCCGGGTAAAACGAAAGCCACCGGCGGTGGAGAAGATGACCTTTTCGCTGAGGATCAGCTGCACCGATGACGTGTTGAGCGGCACATTGTCCGCAACATCCGCCGGTGTCGACTGCGTGATGGTAGGAGCCTGATTGTCCTGTTGGATCGTTATCGCCACTGCCTCGCTGGTGGCGCCCGTTTCGTCGGCGGCGCTCAGGCTGATCTGGGTGCTGCCGTTGGCCGTGAGCGGGATGGTGACACCAAAGTGCCCTGTCCCGTCCGCGGTATCGACCTTGGTAGTGGTGCCGGCCGTTGCGTTGACGATGATACGAGAAGCCTTGACCGGCATCCGGGTCACCACGCCGGTGATGGGAACGGTGGCAGCGTTGGTGATCTTGGGGTACGGATCCAGCGAGACGGTGAGGACCCCCTGCTCGCCGGAGCACGCGGCCAAACCAGCCACCAGGGCGATGGCCGCCAGCGGCCATTGACCTGCAGCGACCCGGGTCACGGTCGTGCGGTTACTACGCCCCAGGCGAGGCACATCCATCCGAGCAGGAATGAAACACCTCCCAGCGGAGTGACGGCGCCCCACCATCGGGTACCGGTGAGCGCCAACAAGTACAGGCTGCCCGAAAAGATGACCGTGCCGGCAAGAAAGAACCAGCCAGCCCACATTGCTTGCGGGTTGGACCATCGACCCGCGGCCCAGGCGGCCGCCACGAGTGCGAGCGCATGATACATATGATAGCGCGCTCCGGTCTCGAAGACCGTCAGCATTTCTGCCGATAGCCGCCCCCGAAGAATGTGCGCGCCGAAGGCGCCCAGCGCCACGGCGATAAAGGCGGAAATCGATCCGGCGAGGGCGAACCCGCGTTCCGGGGTCACGTTAGACCAGCCTCGGGTAGCCCAGCACCCTGACCGCCACCGGAAAGTCGTTGGGGCGCACCAGGATCGTGGCACCTCCCGGCATGGGGACCACTCCGACTCCCTCCGCGCTCTGGATCAGATAAGGAATATCGGCTTCGCGTAACAGGCCGGCCGCAATCTCCGCCTCCACCATCGTGCGAAAGTTGCCGATAGCGTGCAGCTCGCTCACGCGACTTTCCGGGTAGGGAATAACGCGTACGGGGTAGTACGAGTAACCATCGTCTTGATCTCGTCTGACAGAGGCAGCGAGAGGAACTGCTCCAGGTTTTGGCGCAGGTCTCGGACGCCCGGACTCGGCCAATCGGTACCCCAGACCACTCGATCTCCAATCTCCGCCAGGCGCGGGAAATACTCCAGCAGCTTGGCCGGCGGAATCCCGGACACCTCCAGATAAACCCGTGGATGGCGCCGCAACACGAAAAACGCTTCGTCCATCCACAGCGGGCGACCGCCATGGGCCATGAGAATAGTGAGGTCCGGAAAGTCGATCGCCACGTCATCGATCTCCATAGGCCGGCCGTATTTGCAGCGCGCTCCGGGAAAGATGCTGGTCCCCGTGTGAATCGTCACCGGCATCCCCCGCTCCTCACAGCGCCGATAAACTCTTCCCAATGCCTCCAGCCCCATGGTATACGCATTGGCGGGATAGAGCTGATGGGGTGGGTGAATCTTGACGCATCGAATCCCCATGTCCAGCAACGCTTCAACCTGGCCTTCGGGATCCCTGGTGAACCGCGCATGGACCCCTCCCAGGGGCAGCAGGCGTTCCGGGTTTGCTTCGGCGTAGCGTGCCGCGAAGGTGTTGGTCGAGTCGTCGAATCCCATCAGGTCCGGACTGGGGTAATTGATCAGTCCTACCCGCCAGATGCCGCTGGCATCGAGCACCTGGAGGAGAGCCTTGGGATCGTCCATCAGGGTGATGAGGCGTTCCCAGTGCTCCTCTTTGCCGCGTCGCATGACCTCCGCGACCGCGGGCTTGAGCTGGCGCCACGGCTGGATGTGGACGTGGAGGTCGGTGACACCCGGCAGTGCAGCGGGGCTCATCGACATGAGTGCGGAATGCACTCCCCACTACTTCTCTGCGGGCCATTCATAGAAACCCTTCCCCGTCTTCTTCCCCAACTCCCCCGCCGCAACCTTGTGGCGAAGAATCTCGGGCGGACGGTAATGAGCGTCCCCCAGCTGGCGATGCAACTGCTCGGCAATCGCGAGACGGACATCCAGTCCCACCAGGTCGCTGACCTTGAGCGGGCCCATGGGGTGGCCGTAGCCCAGTTCCATGGCCTGGTCGATGTCTTCGGCGGATGCGACTCCGGCCTCCAGCATGCGCATGGCCTCGAGACCCAGTACTACGCCCAGTCGGGAAGAGGCAAACCCTGGTGAATCCTGAACCACGATAGACTGCTTCCCCATGCGTGTGACCACCTCGCGCACCCGCTCCACCGATTCCCGGTTGGTTCGGTCAGGCACCACGATTTCGATGAGTTTCATGATGTGGACCGGATTGAAAAAGTGCATACCGAGGACTCGCTCCGGGACTCGGGTAGCAGCGGCGATCGCGGTCACCGACAGGGAAGACGTATTCGTCGCCAGGATGGCCTCCGGCGCGACCAGCGGGTCCAGCCTCCGGAAGAGCGCCCGCTTGGCATCCAGGTCTTCGACGATCGCCTCGATCACGAGCTCCGCGCCCGCGACCGCGTGCTCGAGCTCCGGGTCGATCCCCAGCCGATTGCGCAGAGTGTGGAGCGCCTCGCGGGTGAGCTTTCCACGCGCGACCGCTCCCTCGAGATTGTCATTGATCCGCCGCACCGCAGTATCCAGTGCCTCTTCGCAGGCGTCGGTCAGCATCGTCTCGTAGCCGGCTCCCGCCGCGACCTGGGCGATGCCATGTCCCATGGTGCCGGCCCCCACGACGGCGATGCGTCTCATCCAGCCAGCCCGGAGCGGGCCAGACCGGGGCGGTTGGTGCAAATCCCATCCACGCCCAGGTCGGCCAGCACCTGCATGCGAGCGAGGTCGTCCACCGTCCAGGCATAGACTCGCCCGCCCCAGTCGTGAACGGCTGCCGTCAACGCGCGGTCGATGAGTGGCGCTTCCTGCCACAGTTCTCGCGCGCCGGCGTTCTCCAGCTGTTCCAGCGGCCGTACCGGATAGGACGAGCTCAGAATCCCAAACTCCAGTTCCGGGCGCGCGGTGCGAAGCCGGCGAACGATGCGGTGATCGAACGAGTGGAAATGGCATTGCTGCGGCGCGGGGCTCCGGTCGATTACCTCGAAGAGCCGTCGATCGACGCCCGGGGCAAGGGTCTTCACCTCGATGAAGGCGGTCTGGTCCGGACCGATCGCCGCGAGCGCCTCGGCCAGGGTAGGGATGGCCTCGCCGTTCTGGAGGGTGTGCATTCTGACGTCGCGCAGCGGCAGCTTCGCGATGGCCTGGCCGGCGAGCATGCCGTCATGCCGGACAACCAGCTCTCCGTCGGCCGTGGCGTGGACGTCCAGCTCTATGCCGTCGGCGCCATCGCGCACCGCGCGCCGGAACGCGGCGAGGGAATTCTCCACCTCGTCCGCCGAGGCTCCCCTGTGTGCGATGACGAGTACCAATCAGTTCTGGCTCGCCTTGCGCTGCTCGATCCAGTCGCGGTCCTTCATGATTTCGTGGAGCCGGGCGTAGTCGGACGCGCCCGGCGTGACCGATGCGAGATACGCGTCGTAGCGCTCCGGGCTCATCGGCTGGCCGTCCACGGTGTATTGCTGCCGCGCGTGCTGCCCGATCCGCCGATTGAATTTGATGTCCGGCACTTTGAGCCAGCGGTCCCGATCGGGGAGGTAATCGTTGAGGCGATCCACCAGGCGCACGCACTCGTCACGATAGAGCTGCCGCGCGTAGTCGTTGAGCAGCGCCTTGTCGGGAGTCATGCTGTTCTCGCGCTCGTCGAAGCGGCCCTTGAGTCCCCAGACATACGCCCACTGCGCCGATGACGAATGGTCGGTGCCGAACAGGTCGAAAGCGGTCGGCACCCATTTGTTGAAGAATTTCTGGATCAGCTCGGGCTCGACCCGGCCGGCCTTTACCACTCTGAGCAGACCCGAATTGCCGGTCCCGAGGTGATAGCTCTCTTCCTTGAGCATCGGGCCCATCGAGCGGGCCAGGGGGTCGAAGGCCGAAACCGACAACATTTTGAGCTGGAACTTGCCGTCGCGATCGATGAACTGAGTGTAGGTGAAGAAGTCCAGCCAGTTGTCCACGATCTCGTTGAAGCTGCCCAGGAGCCGCTCTCCTTCTTCGGCCCGCCGCTCGAGGAGTTTCTGGGCCTCGCGCTTGCCTTCGTCGCCGAAATGCTCGCACAACAGATAGGACATCTGCCACCCGTGCCGCATCTCCTCGCACATGACCCGGGTGATGGACTGCAGGTCGTAATCGCTAGGCGGGTTGGTCAGCAGGTTGCGTTGCTGCTCCACCGAGGCAAACTCGGTATCACCCTGGTATACGATGAGATTCTGCAGCGCATCCCGGATGCGCTGATCCGGAATGTGCATCAGCGTGGGCCATTTTTGCTGGCCCTGGTAATGTCCGAACTCGATGTTCGTCGCTTCCGGCTCGCCGAACTTCACCTCGAACTTGAACCGCCGAAGCTCCTGGCGGTCGAGACCGATGGAGTCCTGCCAGTAGCGGAAGTAGTCGATCCATTCGTCCCAATTGTGCACCTTGCGCATACGACCCCCTACTTGCCCGTGAATTTCGGCGGGCGTTTTTCGAGGAAAGAAGCGAGGCCCTCCGTGGCGTCCTCGCTCCGGAAGCACTGCATTTGATGATCCAGCTCGACATCGAGCATCTGGCCCAGCGTGCACGACTCGCTGTGATACGTGGCGCGCTTGGCCAGCGCCAGCGCCAGCGGCGGCCGGGCCGCGAGGGTCTGCGCCAGCTGTGCCGTTTCCGCCTCCAGTCGCTCGTGCGGCACCAGGCGGGTGAACAGGCCCAACCGGTGCGCCTCCGCGGCGTCGAGCACCTCGCCGGTAAAGAAAAGCTCCGCCGCCTTTGACGGACCCACGAGGCGCGGCAAGAAGTAGGTTGCCCCCCAGTCGGGGTGCAGCCCGATCCGGGTGAAGGTCTGCCCAATGGAGGCCCGGTCGGAGGCAATGCGGATATCGCACGCCAGGGCAAGGTTGGCCCCACCTCCCGCGGCCGGCCCGTTCACACTTGCGATAACCGCTTTCGGCGACTCTCGAATGGCGGTCACCAGCGCCCTGCCGGCCTCCACCAGCGCCTCGGCCGATTTTCGGTTGTCGGTTTCGAGCAGTTCGCGCATGTAGCCGATGTCGGCTCCCGCGCAAAACGCGCGCCCGGCCCCGGTGATGACGATCACCCGCACGTCCCGATCACCGGTCACTTGGGTGAGGGCCGCCACCATATCCTCGTGCAGCTCGCGATTGATGGCGTTGAGCTTGTCCGGCCGGTTCAAGGTGACGGTGGCAACCAAACTCTCGTACGTGACAAGCACGTGATTGAATCCCGCAACCTTCTGCGCACTGCGCACAGTCTTCTCTTCGGTGTTCACAGGCGCTCCACCACGACGGCGATGCCCTGGCCGACGCCGATGCACATGGTGACCAACCCGTACCGCCCGCCGGTCCGCCGGAGCGCGTACACCAGCGTCGTCATCAATTTGGCGCCGGTGCAGCCGAGCGGATGCCCCAGCGCGATGCCGCCGCCATAGATGTTGACCCTGGCCGGGTCGAGTGACAGCTCGCGGATGCACGCGATCGCCTGGGCGGCAAACGCTTCGTTCAGCTCGACGAGATCGAGATCGGCGATCCGGAGACCGGCGCGTTTGAGCGCCTTCTGCGTTGCCGGGATCGGTCCGAGTCCCATGACCGAGGGATCGACTCCCACGACCGCTGAGGCCACGATCCGCGCCAGCGGCTCGATGCCGCGCAGCCCTTCCGTGGTGGCGCCGAGCACCAGCGTCGCGGCGGCGCCGTCGTTGATGCCGCTGGCGTTCCCGGCGGTGACGCTGCCACCCTGTTCGACGAAGGCCGGCTTGAGGCGCGCGAGCTTCTCGAGCGCGACGTCGCTGCGGATAGGTTCGTCTTTCGAGAAGCGCCCTTCGGTGCCGTCGGGAAGCTTCACCGGCACCGGAACGATCTCTTCCTCGAAGATGCAGAGCGATTGGGCGGCCGCGGCCCGGCGTTGGCTCTCGAAAGCAAACTGATCCTGCTCTTCCCGGGAGATCTTGTGCCGGACGGCCACCAACTCGGCGGTGCCGCCCAGCGAGATCGTCCATTCCTTCGGCATGCGCGGATTGACCATGCGCCAACCGACCGTGGTGTCCAGCACCTCGGGAGGCCGCCGGTCCCACGTAGTGCCGCGCTTCGGCATGACGTAGGGAGCGCGGGTCATGCTCTCGACCCCACCCGCCACGAAGGCGTCGCCTTCACCCGCGCGGATGGCATGCGTGGCATTCACCAGCGCCTGCAGTCCCGAACCGCACAGCCGGTTCACCGTCTGGCCCGGCACTTCGATCGGGTAACCGGCGAGGAGCGCGGCCATGCGCGCGACGTTACGGTTGTCCTCGCCGGCCTGGTTGGCGCAGCCCAGGATCACGTCATCCAGGTGCGCGGGCTCGAACCCCACGCGGGACACGACTTCCTTGAGCACCAGCGCGGCCAGATCGTCCGGACGGGTTTCGGCCAGCGCTCCGGCATGTTTGCCGACCGGCGTCCGTACCGCGGAGCAGATGTAGGCGTCTCTCATAACGCCACCCATACGGTCTTTACCTCGGTATACGATTCCAGCGCTTCGCGGCCCAGATCTCTTCCGAAACCGCTCGCCTTGAAGCCCCCGAACGGCGCGGCCGAATCGTAGAAATTGTAGGTGTTGATCCAGACGGTCCCCGCCCGAATGGCACGGGCGACCGTGTGTGCCTTTTTGATGTCGCGGGTCCAGATCCCCGCCGCGAGTCCATAGATGGTCTGGTTCGCCAGCCTGATCCCTTCCTCCACGCCGTCGAAAGTCATGACCGACAACACCGGCCCGAAGATCTCCTCGTCCACGATCTTCATGCCCGGCCGGGCCTCGTCGAACACCGTCGCCTCGACGTAGTAGCCCTTGCCGTTCACCTTCACCGCGTTTCCTCCGGCTACCAGTTTCGCCTCACGCTTTCCGGACTCGATGTAGCCAAGGACCGTTTCCTGCTGCCGCTGGGACACTACGGCGCCGAGCCTCGTGTTCTTGTCGAAGGGGTCTCCCGGCGAGAGCTTCTTGCTTCGGGTGACCAGCTCGCTTACCACCTGATCGTGCACCGAGCGCTCCACTAGCAGGCGCGAGCCCGCCGCGCAGACCTCCCCTTTTCCGTAGAAGATGCCGTTCTGCGCTCCCCGCACCGCCGCTGGGATATCGGCATCGGCAAAGATGATGTTCGGGCTCTTCCCACCAAGTTCCAAGGTCACCCGCTTCACCGTACCCGCAGCATCCCGCATGATCTGCTTGCCCACCTCGGTGGAGCCGGTAAAGGCGATCTTGTCCACTCCGGGGTGCTTGACCAGCGAGCTTCCGGTGCTCGACCCGCCGCCGGGCAGCACGTTGAAAGCACCCGGGGGAAACCCCGCCTGGACCATGATGTCTGCCATGGCGAGCGCGGTGAGGGGGGTTTCCGATGCCGGCTTCAGGATGACGGTACAACCGGCCGCGAGCGCGGGAGCGAATTTCCAGCTTGCCAGGTTCAGAGGAAAGTTCCAGGGAACGATGGCGGCGACCACCCCGACCGGCTCGCGCAGCGTGTACGTGAAGAACGGGCCATCCACCGGCAGCGTGTCGCCGGTGAGTTTGTCCGCCCATCCGGCGTAGTACCGTAAGGTTTCGACCGTCATCGCGACGTCGATCTTGGACTCGAAGAACGGTTTCCCGTTCTGCTGAGTCTCGAGCTTCGCCATCTCCTCGGCGTTCTGTTCCAGCAGGTCGCCGGCCCGGTAGAGCAGGGCACCGCGCTTGCGCGGGGAAAGCCCGCGCCATGCCTCCCCCTCGAGACCGGCCCGGGCGGCCGCCACCGCCGCGTCCACGTCCGACGAGCCAGCGAGCGCTACGTCGGCAATGGCTTCCTCCGTCGCTGGATTGATGACCGCGAATCGCTCACCACCGGCCGGCTTGCGCCATTCATTGGCGACAAACAGATCGGTCTTGATGTCGGTCATGCCGTTATGCCGTGGTGCCGTCGTGCCGTCCTCCCCTCATGCCGTGGCATCATCAGCGGCCCGTAAACTCGGCCATGCGCTTCTCCACGTAGGCCTTCAAGCCTTCCTTCGCATCTTCGCTCTGGAAGAGCTGTTGCTGAAGCTCGCGCTCGATCGCCAAGCCGCTTTCGAACGGCACCTCGGCACCGGACTGCACCGAGCGCTTGATGAGTCCCACCGCCTTGGAGGCCTTGTTCGGGGGGCAGAACTGCCGCGCATAGAGGAGAACCTGGTCCCAGAACGTGTCCTTGGGAAATACTTCGTTTACCAATCGCAGGTCTCTGGCTTTATCGAAGGAGAACGTCTCGCCCTTGATCATCATCTCGATGGCCTGGGACTTCCCGATGATGCGCGCAAGACGTTGCGTGCCGCCGGTGCCCGGGAGAACGCCGAGACTGACCTCAGGCAATCCGATCTTGCCCGCGTCCTGAGCGGCCAGTCGTAGGTCGCAGGCCATCGCGATTTCCAGCCCCCCTCCTACCGTATGCCCATTCAGGGCGGCAATCGTCAGCTTGGGCGTCTGCTCCAGGCGATTCAGCGTCTCATTGGCATGCAGGCAGAAGAAGTACTTGAACCGGGGCGTGACTTCGGAAAGCATCTTGATGTTCGCGCCGGCGGAAAAGAATTTTTCTCCTTTGCCACGGAGGACGATGACGTGCGCCTGATCCTCCATGCGCGCCGTGAGGATGGCCTCGTCCAGCTGGCGCATCATCTCATAGGTGTAGGTATTCGCCGGCGGATCGTTCAGCTCGATGATCGCCAGCCCGCCGTCCAGGCGGTATTCGACCAGCGTTCGGTCCCGTGAGGGCGCGCTGGACGACGAAGTGGACTTGACCGGTGCGGTGGTCGCCATGGTGATTCAGCCTCCGTGGGATGCCGTCGAAGGAGCGGGGGATGTGAGTCCAAACATGAAGAGCTGCGCGAAGCGTTCGGCAAGCGCCTCGGGGGGCAGGGGCCCCGCGGGATTATACCAGTTGTAGATCCAGTTCATCATGCCGAAAAGTGCGTACGCGGCGACGTGCGGATCATGGTGAGCAGCGTGGTCCGATTCCACATCGGAGGTCAGCCCGCGAAGCATTTCGAAATAGCGTCGCTTGAGGGCGTTGATGTCCGCGAGACGTTTGCCGGTCAGACTGTTCGCCTCGTGCGAGAGGACCTTCATCTCGCTCATGTGACGCGCGAAAAACGCGACGTGGTGGCGAATGAAACGCTCCAGCCGGTCGTCAGCCGAGGTGCCGAGGCTCACGGCGCTTGCGGCTCCCGCGATGACCCGCTGGAAACAGCGCTCCTGTATCAGGTAAAGGAGCTCCTCTTTCCCGGGAATGTAGTGGTAGAGTCCGGCGAGACTCATTCCGGTCGCCCGCGAGAGGTCTCGCATGGTGGTGGGATGGAAGCCTTTGGCAGCAAATACCTTGGCGGTAGTGGCCAGGATCTGCTCGAGGCGCTCGTCGAACGGGGCAGATGTCATTCGAACGTTCGTTCGGTGAAAGCGCAATATATACAGGGCGAGTCCAAGCGGGGAGGCTCCGGCTCCTATGCCTCCGTCTTGCTTTCACTTAACGGCTGCGCGGGACTCGCGTCCGATAGGATGAAATGACCTTGCCGCCCAACGGCCCGCCGTCGGATGCGGATCTGATTGCAGCCTGGCGTGGGGGCAACGAAGGTGCGGCAGCCGAGCTGGTCAGGCGCCATGCTCGGGCGCTCGCGCGGTTTCTCGGCGCGGCCGGAGCGGGGGAGGATGTCGAGGATCTGGTGCAGGAAACGTTTTTTCGGGCCTTTCGGAAGATCGATGGATATCGGGGTGGAGCGAGTTTTCGCACCTGGGTCATTGCCATCGGGTCCAATGCGCTCAAGGATTCCCGCCGGCGAAGCCGCCGGCGGCCGGTCGTTCCGCTCGAAACCGACGACATTCCGGACCCGCGGAACGATCCCCATGCGGAAGTGGTCGGGCACGAGCTGGAAGAGAAGGTCGCGGGTTGTGTCCAGCGGCTCCCGCGGCTGCAGCGCGACGTATTCCTGCTCCGGGCGCAGCAGGGCATGGAGTACGAAGACATCGCCGCATCTCTGGACACCACCGTCGGGGCCGCCCGGGTCCATTATCACCATGCGCTGAAGCGTTTGAAGGAATGGCTGTCATGAACGAGATCGACCTCGAGCGGATTGCGAACCGGCTGGGCGAGCGCGCCGCCGCGGAATTGGACGTGGAACGGACCGCCGCGGCAGTGGTGTCCCGACTGCGGTCGCGACCCGCGGTAGCGTGGTGGCGCAGTTCCACCCTCTTACGGCTCGCCGCCGCGCTGGCACTCACGGTGGGCGCGGGGCTGTTCGCTTATCGTACCACGTCCGGCCCATCGACTCCATCGGCGGCGGCGGCCAATACTCCGGCCTTGCTGCAGGGGCTCTCTTCCGACGAGCTGGAAGAGGTGCTGGACTCGCTCTCGTTGGAGGCGCCCGCCCACGAGCGGGTGGCCCTGGGACTGCATGATCTGAACGACGAGCAGCTCAAGGAGCTGCTCCAGAAAATGGAGGGATGATGCGTCGCGCGTGGCTGGTGGCCCTCGGGTTGTTCGGGACTCCGTTGTGGGCCCAGAATCAGGCGCCGCAGCGCCAGGCGCTGATGGAGCAGATCAGCGAGCGGTTCATGGAGAATTTCCGCCAGCAGGCAGCCCTCACTCCGGAACAGAACCAGCGGTTCCGGGCGGTGACGCAGCGCTCGTTTCAGGAGCGGAGGATCCGTCAGGAGAAAGAGCAGGAGCTTTGGCGGGCGCTGGAATTCCAGATGCGGCCGGGCGTCGCCGCCGCTCCGGACAGCGTGAGCAAGCTGCTGGATGGCATCGTCGCCATCCGCAGCGCGAACATCGAGGCCATGCGCGCCGATCAGAAGGAGTACGCCACCTTCCTGTCGCCGGTTCAGCGCGCCCAACTATTCCTGCAGTTCGAGAGGCTCCAGCGGAGCATTGAAGAAATGATTCAGCGGCGGATGCAGCGTAGCGGAATGCAGCAGGTGCCCCAACCGCCCCCAAACTGACGCCACGACTCTAGAGGACTGCGAACTCGCCCGCCGACCGAATCTCGGCTCGGCGGGCGTAATGTTATAATTGCATCCCCAGCAGCTCTTCCGGTTGCATCGCGTTCGGCACTCACAGGACAACTCATGTCGATCTACACTGACACCGAATGGGAAGCTGAAAATGCCGCACTGTGGGCCGGTGCGAACCCGCAGTCTTGCCCACAATGCACCCGCACCGGATTCTACGGCCCCCGAAAGAACCGGGCGGAGCGGAAGTATCGCGCCTGCCGCTTCTGCGGATTCTGGCAGGTGGTAGGTCGAAACCCGGAACAGTATCGCGCCTCGGTGCCACGCTGCCACGGGTGGCCGCAGGCGGCGGGTGCGCCCTATCTGTGGTGGGCCGCTCCGGGGGAAGAATCGTACGCCTGTGAACATTGCGGGCACCTGGTGGATGTGCAGGCCACGCTGATCGATGCCCCCGCCCAAGATCGCAGTCACCCATGGTGGAACGTCCCGCAAAACCTCACGCAGGCCGAGTATACCAGGTACTGGGTGCGAAACGGCGCGGGGCCCAGACTGTTTGGAATTCTCTAGGCTCCGCCGAACCGGCATCGCCTGGCTATATTCTCCGGGCCTCGCCCGAGTGATGGAATGGCAGACATGCGGGACTCAAAATCCCGTGCCGGCAACGGCGTGAGAGTTCGACTCTCTCCTCGGGCACCTACGACTTCACGTTTTCACCCGCGGAACCCAGCCGCCTTGGTCGCGACCGCGATGGCTCCCAGAAGTTGATCCGTGGTGAAGGGCTTGATCAGGACGACGTGAGCTCCCAGCAGTGAAGCCGCCGCCACCGTGGTTTGCTTCCCGAGGTGCGTCTCGCCCGTAACCGCAATGATGCCGGGTAGGTGCTCCCGGTTCTTCCGCACCTGCCGCAACAGCTCGATCCCATCCATGCGGGGCATGAAGAGATCGGTCATGAGGATGGCGACGCGCTCTTGGGCCAGGACCCGCAGCGCTTCGACCCCGTTAGAAGCTTCGGCCACCTGAAAGCCGTGAAGTCCCAACAAGTCCCGCACCGCGCTGCGGAAATCGGCCTCATCGTCGACGACGAGAACCGTCTTGCTCAAAGGTCGTCCAGGTCGAGACGATACACGAACTTGAACCTAATCGAGCAATAGCGTTGTTGAATACGACGTTTTGCCTACTGTCTCAGCCCCGGTCGGGCGGTCCTTTGGAGAATCCCGGGGAGCTGACCCGCCGGTCCCGAGGCGGAACTCGGTCGGCGGTTTTGGCAGAGCGCTTTCGCAAGAGGTGTCCTGCCGCGACTTCCAACGCCTCGCGACTCAGAATCGTGATTTCCCGCCGCGAAACTGAAATCAGTCCCTGATCGGCCAGCGATCCCATGGTGCGAGATACCGTTTCGCGGCTCGATCCCACCATCTGGGCCATGATCTGGTGAGTCGGTGGATCGCTGATGGTCTTCCCATCTCCCCGATCCGCCAGCTGCAGCAAGAGGTGACAGACCCGTCCGGTCACGTCGAGCAGGATCAAGCCACCAATCTTGCTATCCGCCTCCTGGAGTCTCGCGCAGAGCGCCCGCAGCAACCCGAAGGCGATTCCGGGCATTTCATGGATGCAACGTTGGAAGTCGTCGCGCCGGAGAATCAGGAGCCGGGAGTCTTCCATCGCGATCACGCTGGCCGAGTGGGGCTCGTCATCCAGCAGGGACCGCTCCCCGAAGAAATCGCCGGGGTGGACCAGCGAGAGGATGACCTCGCGTCCATCCTCCGCGATGAGCATGACTTTGACTTGGCCGGAGAGGAGCACGTAGAAGGCGTCGCTGGGGTCGTGCGCGAACAGAATGACGCTGTTCTTGGCGTAGTCACGCGCCCGAAGAATGCGCAGGAGATTCTCGAGATCGCTCTCCCGCAACCGCGCAAACAACGGCACGGTGCGTAAGGTGCTGATGGCAGTGGTCATCCGAATCCCAGACGCCGGTTGGTGGCGTTGAGTACCGCGATGGCCGCGGCACGTACCGGGTCGCCCGCGATGTCGGTACACACCCCCACAGCCGTCGATTGCCGCTGGCCACGTGAAACGGCGATCGAGACCATGACACCGGTTCGATCCAGCGCCTCAAAGGTGACTGCCTCTCGCAGCTCCAGCACGAGATCTCCCCCGCTCACCGCCTGACGTAACGCCTCGAGCGCCGCCTCGGCGCCGGCCCGGATCTGGTCGGTCGGCGTGTCGGGCCGGCACCGCACCCTCACGGCGTGCCGACCCGCGCTCGCGCGTTCCAGCGTCACGCCGGCCCACCATTGCCCGTCTTCTTCGGCGGCGAGATAGGCGGCAACCAACCGTATCTGGCGCCGGCCGGGCTCCGGCAAGGCCTCCCGATGCCTGGGCGCGACGGGGGTCGTGGTCCGAATCCACGACGCGACCACCTGCTCGCAGGCAGTGCGCAGATCGTCAGTGACTTCCGCGTCAGGCTGATCCAAGGGCGCCAGGATCGTGACCAGCACCTGTGCCAGCTGGCGCAGCTCACCCTCCTGGCGGTCACCCCAATGCCGCTCGAGGAGGTCCAACACGCGCCGGCCGGAGCGAGAACGCAGACTCGCGTACTCGTCCGGAATGGACCGGGCGGCTTGGGGGTCTTCTTGGGTTGGGCTCATCGCGGTCGAAGTTAGTGAGCAGCCGCGCGACCATAGCATGCGGCCAGCATTGAAGTTGCGTACGGCAGCTCCGGTTGGCTAGGCCGCCCAAACGCCGGAATGCGCTTCGGCGGCGGTCCGAATCGTGCCTGATGGCCACCAGACGGACTCGTCGGTGTTGGCGCCGGGTGGATGGCTGTATCGCGCGCGCCACAGCTTCCTCATGCGCGGGCGCAACACCCGGAACTCCCGCCGACGGAAGATAGTTCTCAGGTGGGGAGGAATGATGCGTATGCGATCGATAGCACTGGCACTCCTGGTGGGCTCTGGCATGTGGCCGGCGGGCTCGGTCGCGCCACGGGCCGCTGAACCGGACAAGGCCACGGTCTCTGTTACCAACCGGAACCTGCTGGACGTCGATGTGTTCGCGCTGGTCGGGGGCGAACGCTACCGCCTGGGGGCGGTCGTGACGTCCCAGTCGGCAGTGTTTGATTTACCGGCCCGGGCGATCGGCTCGAGCGACGTGCGGATGGCCGCCGATCCCGTGGGCAGCCGCGAGACCTACACTTCGGAGGCAGTCACGGTGCGCGACGGCGAACAGATAACCATGGTGGTGGCGAACCGCCTCCCGCAATCGACGGTCACGGTGGCGCGAATGGCCAGCCACTGAAGCTCGACAGCGTCCCGGCTGCAACCCTTCTCACCCTTCCGCGTATCTTATCCTGAAGTAGCAGCAACAACAGATTCTTTCTCCATCACCATTCTCCCGCGAGGTCGCTCATGAAGCGATCGTGGCTCGCGCTCGCGCTTGGTGCCAGCCTGGGGTCGACCGGCATGCAGGCGCAGGACGTGCGCATCGACGTTCCCTACACCCAGTTCGTCCTGCCCAACGGCTTGAATGTCATCCTGCACCAGGATCACACCACGCCCACCGTTTCGGTAAACGTGTGGTATCACGTCGGATCGGCGCGGGAGAAGCCCGGGCGGACCGGCTTCGCCCACTTGTTCGAGCACATCATGTTTGAGGGTTCGGGGCACGTTGCCGAAGGGAACTTCGACCAGTGGCTGGAGGCGGCCGGGGGAAACAACAACGGCTCGACTGCCAATGATCGCACCGACTACTGGGAGGATGTCCCTCGCAACGCACTGGAGCTTGCCCTGTTCCTCGAGTCCGATCGGATGGGCTACCTGCTCCAATCGATGTCCCCGGCAAAGGTCGACGGGCAGCGCGACGTGGTGAAGAACGAGCGCCGGCAGTCGTATGAGAACCAGCCCTATGGCATGGCCTCGATTGCGCTGTCGGAAAACCTCTACCCCGCGAATCACCCGTACCATTGGCCGACGATCGGGTACATGGATGACCTGACCGCCGCGAGCTACCAGGATGTGGTCGGCTTCTTCAAGTCATACTATGGGCCCAACAATGCGAGTCTGGCGATTGCCGGCGATATCGATCCGGCAAAGACCAGGGTGTTGGTGGAGAAGTGGTTTGGAGACGTACCGCCCGGCCAGCCGGTCGCCGTTCAGCCGACTCCCGCGGCGGTGCTGGCCGAAGAAAAACGGGTCGTCATGGAAGATCGGGTCCAGCTTCCCCGGCTCTATATGGCATGGCTCACTCCCGGTCTCCTCCAGCCGGGCGATGCCGAAATGGACGTGCTCGCCAACGTGCTGGGAGGCGGCAAAAACTCTCGGCTTTACCAGCGCCTGGTCTACGACCTCCAGATTGCGCAGGACGTCTCCGCGTTCCAGCTCTCCAGTGAGCTCGGCTCCGCATTCCGGATCACCGCGACGGCGCGCCCGGGGCACACCCTTTCGGAGCTGGAGCAGGAGATTCAGGAGGAACTGGATCGGATCAAGCGCCAGCCGCCTTCCGCGCGAGAGCTGGGTCGTGCGGTGAACCAGTACGAAGCGGGGTTCCTGGATCAGATGGAGCAGGTAGGTGGGTTCGGCGGCAAGGCGGATCAGCTGAATCACTATTACACCTACACTGGAAACCCCGACTACTTCAACGAAGATCTTTCCCGTTACCAGGCACTGGATCCCGCTGACGTGACCGCCATGGCGGCCCGCTTCCTTCGCGACGACGCGCGGGTAGTCCTCAGCGTCGTGCCCCAAGGGAAGCCCGAGCTCCAGGCCCAAAAACGAAAGACGAGCCAATAGCCATGCGAATTTCCTGGAGCATCGCGCTCGCCGCGGCGACGGCGATCACCGTGGCGGTGCCGCTGGCGGGGCAGGAACCCCCGGATCGCTCCCGTCCGCCCCAACTGGGCCCGACTCCGGAGCTCAAGCTTCCACCGATCCAGCGTTTCACGCTTTCCAACGGGTTGGCGGTGGTGCTACTGGAAAAACACCAAGTCCCGCTGGTCCAGGTGAATGTGATGGTCCAGGCGGGCGCGGTGATGGACCCGCCGGCCAAATCGGGCCTCGCCGCCATGACCGCGGCGATGCTGGATGAAGGCGCCGGCAAGCGAAACGCCCTGGAGCTGGCCGATGCGATCGAGTTCCTGGGTGCCACGCTCTCGGCTGGCGCCGGCCAGCACACCTCGCTCATCGCGCTGCACACGCCGCTCTCCAAGCTCGATTCAGCCATCGGGCTTCTCGCCGATGTCACGCTGCGTCCCACGTTCGCCGCCGAAGAACTCGAGCGGCAACGGAAAGAACGCCTGACGACCTTCACTCAGTGGAGGGACCGGCCCAGCTCGATTGCGTCGGTGATTTTCAGCCGTACCCTCTACGGCACCAGCCATCCGTATGGCGCCCAGGCCGTGGGTGACCCGTCATCGGTGGCGGCGTTGACGGTTGCCGATCTGCGGGATTTCCATCAGGCCCGTTTCCATCCGGGAAACGCCACCCTCATCGTGGTGGGCGACGTGACCACGGCCGGCATCCGCCCCAAACTCGAAGCGGCATTCGGCCAGTGGCTGGGCGCCGCGACCGGGAAGCCGTCACTGCCGGAACCCAAGCAGGTGGCGACCCGCCAGGTTTTCCTGGTGGACAAGCCCGGTGCGGCCCAGTCCGAAATTCGCATCGGGCGCATCGGGGTTCCCCGGCTGACGGAAGACTATTCCCCGCTGATCGTGATGAACACCATCCTGGGCGGATCTTTCACTTCCCGACTCAATCAGAACCTCCGGGAGACTCACGGCTACACCTATGGCGCCTTTTCGGCCTTTGATTTCCGTCCGGCCGCGGGGCCCTTCATCGCGTCGGCGGCGGTGCAGACCGATGTGACCGACAAGGCGTTGTCGGAGTTCATGAAAGAAATCAAGGGGATTACCGATTCCGTCAGCGCGCAGGAAGTCACCCGCGCAAAGAACTATCTGGCGCTGCAGTTTCCCAGTGAATTCCAGTCGGTGAGCAGCATTGCCACTCGGTTGGGAGACGTGGTCGCGTACGGACTCCCGGACGATTACTTCAACACGTACGTCCGGCGGGTAATGCAGGTGACCAGGGCGGAGGTCGAGCGCGTGGCAAAAAAGTACATCGATCCTCAGCGCATCGCGATCATCGTGGTGGGAGATCGCAGCAAGGTGGAGCCGGGCGTGCGTGCCCTGAAGCTGGGAGAGCTCCGCACCCTCACCGTGGACGACGTTCTGGGAAAGGCGCTCGCCTTGCCGTAGCAAGCACCCGCGACTAAGCTTTCGCCCCCACCCGCGCCAGCCGGGCGCGGCCTAGACGGGTGCCGTGGCACAACATCCCGCTTCTGGTGGGCCGGGATCTCGCCCAAACCATCGCCGCCGGACCGAGGGTCGCATGAACTCGGACGTGAAGATCGTTCCGTTGGAGCGGCTCACTGCGCCAGTCCTCGCCGTGGGCCTCGGTTCCCAGATCGTGGATGGAAAAGTCCCCTCCTCCCTGCTCGGGCTGGATTCCCAGCTTCAGGGTGCCATGTCCCGGGTTCTCGAGAGCGGCGACTTCAAGGGCGAGCGTGACGATTTTGTTGCGATTTACCCCTCCAAGGGTCCCAAGCGGGTTCTCCTGATCGGACTCGGCAAACCGGCCGAGATCACCCGGGCTGTCTTGCGCCGCGCGGCGGCCATCGCCGCGCGCAAGACCATCGCCCTGGGTATCGAGCACCTCGCCTTTTACGTCCCCCACGAGTCACGGGGCGGGGTGCCGCCGGTGGTGGTGGGACAGGTACTGACCGAGGGCGCTGCTCACGGAGCCTGGCAGTTCAAGGAGCTGAAGGCCACCGACGACAAGCGCGCCAAGCTCAAGTCCTTCGAGATCATCGGAGCGCGCGAGGAGCGAGGCGATCTCGAACGCGGCCGGCGGATCGGGGCGGCCATCGGTATCGGTCAGAAACTTGCCCGCAATCTCCAGATGTTGCCGGGCAACGTGTGTACCCCGACGTATCTCACCGAGATCGCGCGCCTGCTGGGAAAAGCCTATGGATTCAAGGTCACGGCCTTGGACCGGAGCCACCTGGAAAAGGCGGGGATGTATGCCATCCTCAGTGTGGCACAAGGGTCGGCCCAGGAACCGCAGCTGATCACGCTCGAGTACCATGGCGCCAAGCGCACGGCCCCCATCTGCCTGGTGGGCAAGGGTGTGACCTTTGATTCGGGCGGCATTTCGATCAAACCCGCGCTCAACATGGAAGAAATGAAGTACGACATGTCGGGCGCCGCCGCGGTGCTGGGAACGTTCGAGGTCCTGGGACAGCTCAAGCCGGAGATCAACGTGGTGGGGGTGATTCCGGCGACCGAGAACCTGCCTTCCGGCACCGCAGTCAAGCCGGGCGATGTCATTCGCAGCCATTACGGCAAGACCATCGAAATCGTGAATACCGACGCCGAGGGCCGGCTGATCCTCGCCGACGCCCTTTCCTACGCGCGCCGGTTCAAGCCCGCCTGTGTGATCGACGCCGCCACGCTGACCGGCGCGATCGTGATCGGCCTCGGTCACCACGCCATCGGACTCATGGGCAACGACGAGCAGCTGATGAGCGAGGTGCGGAAAGCGGGCGAGCTCGCCGGCGAGCGCTGCTGGCCGCTCCCCTTGTGGGAGGAGTTCCGCGATCTCAACAAGTCCGACGTGGCCGACGTGAAGAACAGCGGCGGCCGCGCTGCCGGATCGATCACGGCCGGATGGTTCCTCCGCGAATTCGTGGACGGCTTTCCCTGGGCCCACCTCGACATCGCGGGAACCGCCTACAGTGATCGCGAAAGTGCGGCAAGTCCGAAAGGTCCCAGCGGGCTGGGCGTACGGCTCTTCTCCGAATTCATCCTGGGACGTGCTGGCGGGTGACCGCAGAATGGCGGACGCTGGCGTTCGCCCTGGGGCTGGCCACGGCGTGCGCAACGGCCGCCCCGGTTCTAGCGCAGGATACCACAACCATAGGACGCGATACCGTCGTGGGCCCTGATACGGTCCCGACCGCGCCCGCTCCCCTGCCTCCCTTTGCGTTCGTTCCCGAACCGGAAGTCCCCCCCGGACCGCTTCCACCCGGGTCGCGGTACACCTTCACCCGCGATTCTCTTGCCTGGACCAACGCGCTCACGCTTTCGGATCTGCTGACCGCGATACCGGGTGTCTATGTCGCGCGGGGCGGATTTGTCGGGCAGTCGGAGTACGTCGTCTTCGCGGGGCGGGGGGCTGCCGCGCTGGAGCTTTACTGGGACGGGATGCCGATGCTCCCCGTTGGCGGCGATTCGCTCTATGCCGACGTGGCCCGGATCTACCTCACGTATCTGAAGCGGGTCGATGTGGAGCTCCTTCCAGCATCGATGCGGGTGTATCTCGTTTCCGAGCGCCACGAAACCTTTGACGATCGCTCACTGGTCCGGGTAATGAGCGGTGACTACTCCAGCACCCAGTATGCCGGCCTGTTCCAGAAGCGCTGGCCCGCCGGAGTGGGCATCGGACTTGCCGCCAACAATGTCAGCAGCAACGGCTTCAGCGGGACGAATCGCAGCGATCGCGCCTTCGACGTTTGGGCGCGGCTGGACTGGCAGCCCACGGCTCGCGTGGGCGCCGTCTATCAGATCCGGCGGCAAAATCAGGAGCGCGATGCGGTCACGCTGGCCGGCGGCGGGATCGGTGCGCCGGGCCGTCAGGGGATCCGCACCGATGCCCAATTCCGGGTTTTCGCGCGGATGAAGCCGCGAGGCGACGGACTGGGAGTCGATTTCCTCCTTGGCTCGAGTGGCTGGGGCGGAGACAGCATCGTGGGAGAGCGGGGCGTCCACCTGGCGTCCGCGAGCCTTCGCTATTCCGCCCCCCGAATGGGAGTCGAGCTCACGGGGCGCGTGGCGGACCGGCGCGCGGTGCGCACGGTCGCCGCACGGGCGGGCGTGGCTCCGCTGCCCGGCCTGGTTCTTTCGGGCCACGCTCAGGCGGATCACCTGGTGGGCAACCGGAGTAGCCGGCGCGCCCACGGGGCAGCAGCCCTCTTCCGGGGGCCGTTTTCCGTCGTGGGCGCAATGAGCTGGGGGGAGGCGGTCCAGGCGCCCGCGCTGCGCGCTGATCCCGCGCAACGCACATCCGACCGTTCGCTCCATCTGGGGATAGACCTGAGACCGGTGGCGGGTCATGTGGGCATCGCCAACCGGGACGCATATCAGCCTCTGGCGTTTCCGGATCTGCCCGCCATCCCCCGCCTGGGGCGGTCGCCTGAATCCACGGTTTTCATTGCCGCCGCCAAGCTGCAACCCATTCGCTCTCTCACGTTCGACGGCTGGTATGTAAACCCTACCCGGGGAGGAGCGGATTTCCAGCCGCCCACTCACGGGCGTGCACAAGTCACCTTCCGCTCGAAATTCTGGCGCACCTTTCGCAGCGGTGCGTTCGACCTCAAGCTGCAGGTCGCGATGGAATCCTGGAGTCGGGGAACCGCCGGGCTGACGGCAGCGGGATCTGTTATTGCGCTCCCCGGCATTTCCTTCTATGAGGCGTATGTCTCGTTCCAGATCGTGGGCTTTATCGCCTTCTGGGATCTGCGCAATGCCTACAACTCGCGGGAGCCCTACGTCCCGGGCATGCCGTACCCCCGGAACGCCCAGACGTTTGGCGTCAGGTGGGAATTCTTTAACTGAAACGGCAGGCCGTTGAGGCGTTATGCCGTGATGCCGTTGAGTGGAGGGAGGCGGGGATGCCGTGGGGTTGGGTGGGTGGTAGCTTCTCGCTCCAGCAAGGCTAGGTATGAGGGGGTGGGGATGCCACGCTCGATGACGGGTTTTGGTTCAGCGGATGGGACCGTATTGGGCGGCCGACTCCAGGTTGAGATTCGGACCGTCAATCACCGGCACTTCAACGCCCAACTCAAGGTTCCCGCCAATCTTCAGCACCTCGAGCTGGAGCTCCGCGACGTACTCCGGCGCCGGCTGGAGCGCGGCCACATCGTTCTGGCGGCGCGCTGGCTGACCGAGCCGCAGCGCCCGCCCCAGGTCCGGGTGAATCTGGAGCGGGCCCGTGAGGTCATCGGCGTCCTGCGCGAGCTCAAGACGGCGCTGGCGCTCCCCGGCGATATCGATCTCGGTTTCGTAGCCCGGATCCCCGACGTGCTCGCCTTTTCCGAAGAGCCTGCCGTGGCGGCGGGTCTCCCCGAGGTGACGCCCGTCGTGGAAGCGGCCCTCGATGAGGTTCTGAAAATGCGGGAGCGAGAGGGAGCGGCACTTGCGGCGGAGCTCAGTCGCCGTATCGCCTTGATCGCGGCGCACGCCACCCGGGTGGGGACCCGTGCCCCCGAGCGCCTCGTTGCGGAGCGAGACCGCTTGCGCCGCAGCGTCTCGGAATTACTCGACGGCCGGTCGCTGGATGATGCCCGGCTGGCGCAGGAGATCGCGTTGATCGCCGAGCGCCTGGACATCACCGAGGAGTTGATGCGGCTGGAAACGCACCTCGAAGCCTGCCTCGCTGCGCTCGCGACACCGGCGGCGGTCGGCCGGCAGCTCGGATTTCTCGGTCAGGAAATGCTGCGGGAGATCAATACCATCGGCTCCAAGGCCAACGACGCCCCTATCGCCCAGGCCGTTATCGAGATGAAGGGCGAGCTCGAGCGGTTTCGCGAACAGGTCGAGAACGTCGAGTGAAACCCTTTCTGCTGATTCTCTCCGCGCCGACCGGAGCTGGAAAGACCACGATCGCCCGCGCGCTCGAAGGCGCGCGGGTAGAGACCGTCGGGTTTAGCGTCTCGGCCACCACCCGGCCGCCGCGCGCCACCGAGCGGGACGGGGTCGACTATCTCTTTCTTGCCCCGGAGGAGTTTGAGCGCCGCCGAGCGGCGAATGAATTCCTCGAATGGGCGGAATATGGCGGCCACCGCTATGGCACCCTTTCGGCGGAAGTCGACCGGATTCTTGCAACCGGCAGGCACGTTCTGCTGGACATCGATGTGCAGGGTGCTCGAAAGATTCGGGAGCGCCGGGATGACGCCGTAATGGTCTTCATCCTGCCTCCCAGTGTCGACGCACTGCTCGAGCGGCTCCGCGATCGTGGCACCGATGCCGCCGCGGACCTCCGCCGGCGTTTGGAACGCGCGGTTCACGAGCTGGAAGCCATCGGGGACTACGACTACATCGTGGTCAATGAGGAGCGGAATCTGGCGATCCAGGAAGTGGCCGCGATCCTCGACGCCGAGAGCGTGCGCCGGGAACGCCGGGACGACATGGTCGAGGAGGCTCGGAGCCTGGGCGAGGCTCTCCGGAAAGTGGCCGCGAGCATGCCCGTTTCGGGCGGCGGTAGTTAGATTATACCGCCCGCCAGCAGGCCGGGCGAACCAGCATCAGCGGAGACATACCAGGCATGCGGATCTTCACCCCCCCAGAATTGGCCAAGCGCGCCGGCAACAAGTACCTCTCGGTACTGGTCGCGGCGAAATTCGCGCGCTATGTCAACGACTTTCCCCAAGACCGGTCGATCGACCGGGCCAAGAAGCTCACCACCATGGCGCTCGAGGAATTGAGCGCCGGCCGGCTGACCTACCGGCTCGTCCGCCGGCGCCGGCAAGAGACGTGATCCTCGCCGGCCGGCGCGTCGTTCTCGGCGTGTCGGGCGGAATCGCCTGCTACAAGTCCTGCACGATCGCCCGCCGGCTGACGGAAGCGGGCGCGGCGGTGGACGTGATTCTCACACACTCCGCCGCCGAATTCGTTCGCGGCCCCACCTTCGAGGCCCTGACCGGACGGCCGGTCCTCCAGTCGCTGTGGGAACCCGGCCGGGCGCTGGACCATATCCATTTGGCGCGGGACGCCGAGCTCGTAGCCGTCGCGCCCGCCACCGCCAACCTGCTGGCCCGCGCCGCCCAGGGCCTCGCCGACGACTTCCTCACCACGGTGCTGCTGGCCCGTACCGGCCCGGTCTTGATCGCGCCGGCCATGAACGACCGCATGTTCGCTCACGACGCGACTCAGCGAAACCTGGACATGCTCCGCCATCGCGGCTGGCAGGTGGTCGGCCCGGCCATCGGCGACCTCGCCGAAGGTCCAAGCGAATTGCCTGGCCGGATGGTCGAGCCCGAAGAGATCGTCGTCCACATCGAGCGCGCCTTGCGAGGCCCCACCAGCCGGCTCCGCGGGAAGAAAATCGTGATATCGGCAGGCCCGACCCGCGAGCCGCTCGATCCGGTGCGAGTGCTGACGAACCGCTCGACCGGCCGCATGGGCTACGCGCTCGCGGAAGCGGCGTTTGCTCGCGGCGCGGACGTGTTGCTGGTGAGCGGCCCCACCAGCCTGCGTCCGCCGGCCGGGATCACCGTGATTCCGGTGAGCTCCACCGAAGACCTGTGTAATATCATCGCCCAGCATATTCCGTCGGCCGACGCCCTGATCATGGCTGCGGCGCCTTCGGATTTCCGCATAGACCAGCCCGCCGGCGGGAAGCGCCCTCGGATCAATGGTTCGCTTACCCTGACTCTGGAGCCGACGGTGGACGTTCTGGGCGCGACGCTCTCGCGGCGGCCGGCCAAGATCGTCTGCGTTGGATTCGCCCTGGAGACCGGTGGTGACGTGACTCGGGCGAGAGAGAAGCTGCGGGCAAAACGCTTAGACCTGATCGTTCTCAACGATGCCATGGAACCCGGAGCGGGCTTCGAGGTTGATACCAACCGCGTGACCCTGGTGACCGCAACCGATGCGGTGCCCCTCCCGCTCATGTCGAAGCGGGCGGTCGCAGAACAGATCCTCGACCGCATCGAACCGCTCACGTGAGCGATCCGAGCCGACTATTGGCGGAATACGCCCGCCAGCGAGCCGAGATGGGAGAGGGAACGGTGGTGCTCGGCACCCCCCAGACGGTGTCCGGGCCGAAGCCCGAGCAATCCGTACCGGAGCAGCGCGCCGTGCCGCAAGCCGTCCAGAAGGCAAGTCCCAAGTGGTTGAAAGGTGCCCCGTCCATTCCCTCTCAGGGCATCGTGATCCCCGCGCCTCCCAAGGATCTCTTCACCAGCGATCCGCTATCCGCGCTTGGTCTTGGACAGATCGCCGAGCGCATCGGCCAGTGCCGCGCTTGTAGTCTATGCGATGGGCGCCAGAAGACCGTTCCCGGTGAAGGGGCAGCCGACGCCAGGCTCGTCGTGGTGGGAGAGGGACCGGGCGCTACCGAGGATGAGACCGGCCGGCCGTTCGTCGGGCGGGCAGGGGAGCTGCTCACCGAAATCCTCTTGGCCATCGATCTTCCCCGCGAGCGGGTGTTCATCTGCAACGTTGTCAAGTGCCGCCCGCCCGCCAATCGCAAACCGCTGCCTGCCGAGATCGCGGCTTGTGTTCCGTATCTGTATCGTCAACTTGAAGTCGTTCGGCCGGCGGTTATCCTAGCGATGGGCGGTACCGCCGCCGAAACGCTCCTCAATACGAAACAGCCGCTCTCGCAGCTGCGCGAACATGTCCATGAGTTCCGGGGGATACCCGTGGTCGTGACCTATCACCCCGCCGCCCTCCTTCGCAACCCGCACTGGAAGAAGCCGACCTGGGATGACGTCCGTATCGCCCGTCGAATCCTCGACGCTCGCTGAGTCGGCGGCCGGCCGGCCGGCCCCCTGGAGCCAGGAGGCCGAGCAATCGGTGCTGGGCGCGATGATGCTCGATAACGATGCCGCGCTCAAAGGCGCCCAGCTGCTCCAAGTTGCGTCTTTCTACCAGGAGGCTCACCGGCGCGTTTTCGGCGCTATGGTCGCATTGCTAGAGCGTTCTCAGGTTGTAGACCCCGTGGTTCTCCAAGAGGAACTGCGCAAACGAGGTGACCTCGAGGCAGCAGGAGGATTGGAGTACCTCGCGCTACTGAACGACTCAGTCCCAACCTCCGCGAACGTTGAGTACCACTGCCGGATCGTGAAGGGGAAAGCCCTTCTTCGAACGTTGATCGAGGTCGGAACTGGCATTGTGCGCTCCGCCTATGAGGCCCGTCAGGAAGTCGGAGATCTCATTGATGAAGCAGAGCACAGGATCTTCGAGGTGTCTCAGCAGCGTGGAACCCAAGAAGCGGTACGGATTAAGGAGCTTATGTGGGAAACGGTGGAGCGCATAGAAGCGCGCCATCGAGGCGACGAAAAGGCACATGGAGTTAAATCGGGATTCATAGATTTGGACAAGATGACAGACGGTTTTCAGAAGAGCGACTTGGTGGTCGTCGCTGCGCGCCCTTCGATGGGAAAGACGGCGTTCTGCCTGAACGTAGCGGCGCATGCAGCGGTATACAACAAACTGCCCGTCGTCATTTTTTCATTGGAAATGTCTCGAGAACAACTGGTGGAAAGACTGCTCGCTTCCGAGGCTCTTATTGATCTGGGTCGTTTGAGAACGGGAAAACTGCGCGACGAAGACTTTCCAAAACTATCTCGTGCTGCGGGACAGATCGGGTCCGCGGCCATCTGGATAGACGACACGCCTGCGATGAACCTCTTGGAGCTTCGCTCGAAAGCCCGTCGCCTCAAATCAGAACACGACGTGGCCCTTTTCGTAATCGACTATTTGCAGCTTCTTAACGCACCACGCGAATCCGAGAACAGGCAAGCGGAGATCAGCTTCATTTCTCGATCGTTGAAGAGCTTGGCACGCGAACTCAGAACCCCTGTCGTGACTCTATCACAGCTGTCCAGGGGCCCAGAGCAGCGCGGAGGGGACCGCCGGCCTATGCTGTCGGACTTGCGCGATTCTGGCGCGATCGAACAAGACGCGGATGTGGTGCTTTTCATTTACCGCCCCGAGAAATACCCGGACATCATCGAAAAGAGTCCTGAAAAGAAAGGGATCGCCGAGGTTCATGTGGCAAAACACCGGAACGGTCCCACCGGTACGGTCACGCTGACGTTTCACGAGAGCTTTACGCGGTTCGACAATCACGAAAGGCGCGAGGCCGAGGACTTCGGTGGCACCTAAGCATCACTCCGTCTATCGATGCACCGACTGCGGCATAGAACAGCCGAAGTGGGCGGGGCGCTGTGATGCCTGCGGTGCATGGAATACGCTGGTGGAAGAAGCGGCCGGGCGGCCAGGCGCTCGCGCGGCTGGACGGTCCCGCCCGGACCTGACCATCGGTCCGCCGGTCCGTCTGTCCACCGTGGGTGGAGGTGGGGAGCCGGGCCGGTGGAAGACCGGGCTCGCCGAATTCGACTTTGTCCTGGGCGGCGGAATTGTGCCCGGCTCTCTGGTTCTGGTCGGTGGAGAACCCGGCATCGGCAAATCGACCTTGCTGCTGCAATGCGCGGCGAGGCTGGAGCAGGCCGGGATCCGGACCCTCTATGCCGCGGGTGAGGAATCGGCGGAGCAGGTCAAGCTCCGGGCCGATCGGCTCGAGGAAGACGCTGGGCCGGTCCATATCCTCCCGGAGGTGCGGCTGGACGGCATCATCGGACACGCCGCGGCGCTGGGAGCCCGGGTCATAATCGTCGACTCCATTCAGACGACCTACACCGACGATCTCGAAGGAGCGCCCGGCAACGTCGGCCAGGTGCGCGAGTGCGCCGGCAGGCTGATGCGCTTTTCCAAAGAGACCGGCGTAGCGACACTGCTGGTGGGCCACGTGACTCGTACCGGTGGGATCGCCGGTCCCAAGACGCTCGAGCATATCGTCGATACGGTGGTGTATTTCGAGGGCGAGTCCAGCAGCGAGTTCCGCGTCCTCCGGGCCGTCAAGAATCGCTTCGGCTCGGTGGACGAGGTCGGCATTTTCGAGATGACCGGCGCGGGCCTCCGGCCGGTTGCCAACCCCTCCGCGGCTTTTCTGGCCGGGCGCGACGGCGCGACCACCGGGTCGGCGGTCACCGCCCTCATGGAAGGAAGTCGCCCTGTCCTGGTGGAAATCCAGGCACTCGCCGCGCGCGCCGGGTTTGGAACTCCCCAACGGGTGGCGACCGGCCTGGACCACAAACGACTGGCCGTCTTGCTGGCCGTACTCGAGCGGCGGGCCAGCCTTCCGTTTCACGATCTCGACGTATTCGTGAACGTGACGGGCGGCGTGCGGCTGATCGAGCCGGCTTCGGATCTGGCAGTGGTCGCCGCATTGTGCTCGAGCCTGCACGACCGTTCGCTACCCGCCGACACCGTCTTCCTCGGCGAAGTGGGCTTGGGTGGGGAAATCCGGCCGGTGGCCGGCGCCGATCGCCGGCTGGCGGAAGCCGCCCGGCTCGGGTTCCGTAACGCCTTCGTGCCCGGCCGATTGAGAACCGCGGTGCCGATCTCCACCACACCAGTCTCTCATGTCGCCGAACTCGTCCGCCGCCTCGCCGCTTGATGTAGGGGTCATCGTGCCGGCTGCTGGACGAGGCGAGCGGGCCGGCGCCGGAGAGCTCAAGCAATTCCGCACGATCGCCGGTATTCCGATGCTGCTGCGTGCCATCCGTCCGTTCGCTTCCCACCCGCGGGTCTGCGAAATCGCCGTGGCGTTGCCGGCGGAGTGCTTCGAAAGCCCGCCGTCCTGGCTGGCAGAGGTGGCCGGCGGGCGACTGCACCTGGTACGGGGTGGACTGACCCGCGCGGAGTCCGTGTTGGAGGGATTACGATCCCTCACTCCCACCATTGAAGTGGTACTCATTCACGATGCAGCGCGACCCTTTGTGACGTCGGACGTGATTACCGCGGTCATCGATCGGGTCACTTCTGGCGTATCGGCGGTCGCGGCGGTGCCGCTCGGCGACACGCTGAAACGCGCGGAGGCTCACGGCACCCGTATCTCGGAGACTGTCCCCCGACGGGGCCTCTGGCGCGCGCAAACCCCACAAGGGTTCCCGCGCACCGTTCTGGAACAGGCCTATCGGGCGTGGCTCGCGAAGGGCAACAGGCTGGACGCGACCGACGATGCGACGCTGGTGGAGGCGGCGGGATTTCCGGTGGACCTGGTGCCGGACCGGACCACCAACCTCAAGGTCACCACCGCGGACGATTTCCTGGTGGCAGAAGCGCTTGCCGCGCGATGACCATCCTGCCGTTCGGCTCGGCCGCCCAAGTGGCCGCAGCCATTCCGCCCACCCGCGAGCATCTGATCGGCGGCGGCCTGATCGCCTACCCCACGGAGACGGTCTATGGACTCGGCTCCCGCCCGACGGCACCGGACGTGACCCGACTGGCCGCATTGAAGGGGAGAAGCGGCCAGAAACCATTTCTGTTGCTCGTGTCGGGACGCACCATGGCTGAGTCCTACGGACTCTCGTTCAGCCCGGCGGCCAACGCGCTGGCGGAAGCATTCTGGCCGGGTCCGCTCACCTTGGTACTTCCCGGCGGAGAAGCCCGGTTGCCGGGTATTCTCCGGGGACCGGAAGGGGGGATTGCGGTGCGCCATACCTCGCATCCGGGTGTGGCCCGCCTCGTTGCCGAGCTTGGATTCGCAATCACGTCGACGTCGGCCAATCGACCTGGCAAACCCCCGGCACCCGGCGCCGCAGGGGTTCAGGAGGACTTCGCCGAGGCCGTCGCGGCCGGCACGCTGCTGGTGCTCGATGGGGGGGTCCTGGGCAATGTGCCGCCGTCCACCGTGGTCGACTGCACCAGGCCGGAGCCGCGACTGATCAGAGAGGGGGCCATTCCGAGGGCCGAGTTGCGCGGACGCGTGGGGCGCTACGCACCATGACCAAGGTTCTGTTGGTCTGCACCGGGAACATTTGCCGCAGTCCGCTGGCGGAGGCGATTCTGCTGCGGGAGTTTCACGCGCGGGACATCACCCACATCGGTGCGGTATCTGCGGGGACCGGCGCGTGGGACGGCGCTCCCGCGTCCGAAGGAGCCTACCTGATCGGCCTCGAGCACGGGTTGGATCTCTCCGGTCATCGTGCCCGCTTGCTGACCCGGGATCTGGTGCAGAACGCCGACCTCATCCTCACCATGGCGCGGCACCACCGGGCCAGAGTCCACGAGCTGGGCGGCGAGGGTCGTACCCACGTGCTCGGTGAATACGCCGGGCGAACGGGCCCCGAGGTCGAGGTCAGTGACCCATTCGGAGGCGACCTCGAGCTCTATCGAGGCACCTATGCCGAGCTGGAAGCGCTGATCCGCGCCGCGGTGGAACGGATGGTGAGCGAACTGCGTGACACGGGTAAGCGCGACTAGTCGCGTCCTCGCCATCCTGGGCGATCCGGTCCGGCACTCGCTCTCGCCCGCGATGCACAACGCCGCCATCACGGCGCTGGGCCTGGACGCCGTCTACGTGGGCATCCCTGCCGAAGCCGCGGCGGTTCCTCACGTGGTGCGAGCATTCGAAGCGGTGGGCATCGCCGGCAACGTTACCGTCCCTCATAAGATCACCGTTGCCCAGCTGCTGATCCGTTTGACGCCGATCGCCAAGGAGCTCGGAGCGGTGAACACGTTCTGGCCCGAGAATGGCCGGCTGGCGGGTGACAATACCGACGTCGCCGGGCTGCTCGATGCGCTCGATCGGCTCGACGCCGCCGGCCCCTGGCTGGTGGCGGGCACCGGCGGGGCCGCGCGCGCGGTAGCAGCCGCGGCGCGGACCCGGGGGACGACACTATTCGTGGTGTCTCGCGACTCCGCGCGCGCCCGGGAGTTCGTAGCCTGGGCACGGGATCTCGGCGTCGACTGCTTCACGGACGATGGCCGAGCGGTCGAGACGGTCATCAACGCCACCCCGTTGGGCCTGAAGGGCGAGGACGCTTTCCCCGTCCCGGAAGCGCGGGTGGCCGGCTGCCGCGTGGCGCTGGACCTGGTCTATGCCGCGGGAGAGACCCGCTGGGTACGACAGTGTCGGGCTCGCGGGATGCGCGCCGCGGACGGGCGGGTCATGCTGGTGGCGCAGGGGGCGCACGCCTTCGAGCGGTTCTTCCCGGGCACCGTTGCGCCCCGTGCGATCATGTCGGCGGCCGTGGAACGCGCCCTCTTGGCATAGGACACCGGAATCGTGTGGGCCGTGACCGCCGCTGCGCTCCAACGCGTCGTGCTTCCCAACTGCTGTGTCGTGTGCGAACAACTGGTCGACTCCCAGCACCCCGACGAGCTGATCTGCGGGGTCTGCCGCTCGCGCTTTCAGCTCCTCGCCCGTGGCTGCGATCGATGCGGCCAACCGCTCCCGACGGTGGGCCCCTGCCGCTTCTGCCCGGAATGGCCGCCCGTGGTGCAGTCGGCGCGCAGTGCGGTCTGGCTTTCGCATGAAGTGCGGGAGGTCGTCCACCACTTCAAGTACGACGACTATCCTGGCCTCGCGGTCCTCATCGCCGACGTCATGTACCGCACGATCGCGCGCCCGGCGGCGGGTGGGCTGGTGCCAATTCCTCTGGGACGTCGCAAAACCAGGCTCCGCGGATACAATCAGGCCTTGTTGATCGCCCGCGAACTCGGCCGTTTGTGGACGCTTCCGGTTTATGAAGAGGCCCTCTTCCGGGCCCGCGAAACCACCACCCAAACCGCATTGACACCGGACGCACGTCTGGCGAACGTGGCCACTGCATTCTCCGCGGTGCACGCTGCCGAGCGTTGCGCGGTTCTGGTCGACGACGTGTTGACCACTGGTGCGACGTTGCGGGCGGCCGCCGTGACCCTGGGGAATGCCGGCTGGCGGCGCATCACGGCCGTCACGTTCGCGCGAGCACTGCCGTTCGAGCTCCGCGCTCTCGCGAGCTGACCCATCACGAGCTACTTACGGAGTCCTTCCCATGGGTGTGAAGATCGCCATCAATGGCTTCGGCCGGATCGGCCGCAACGTCCTGCGCGCGATGGCCAAGAGCGGCCGAAACCTCGAAGTGGTGGCCGTCAATGACGTCACCGACGCCAAGACGCTGGCGCACCTGCTCAAGTACGACTCGGTCCATGGCAGGTTCGCCGGTTCGGTAGAGGCGACGGTCGACGGTATTCGGGTGGATGGCCGGACCATCCGCGTCCTCTCAGTCAAGGACCCGGCCCAGCTTCCCTGGAAAGACCTCGGTGTCGGAATCGTGCTCGAGTCGACCGGTCTGTTCACCGAACGGGAAAAGGCGGCGGCACACCTCAATGCCGGCGCCAAAAAGGTGGTCATCAGCGCCCCCGCCAAGGGCGAAGACTTGACGGTGGTCATGGGCGTCAATCACCAGAAATACGACGCTGCCACGCACCACGTGGTCTCCAACGCCTCGTGCACCACGAACTGCCTCGCACCCGTGGTCAAGGTCGTCCTGGACAACTTCGGTTTCGAGCGCGGATTCATGACCACGGTCCATAGCTACACGAACGACCAGCGGATCCTCGACCTTCCGCACAAGGATCTGCGCCGGGCTCGCGCCGCGGCACTGAACATCATCCCCACCACCACCGGGGCCGCCAGGGCGACGTCTCTCGCCATTCCCGAAGTGAAAGGGAAAATCGACGGCATCGCGCTGCGGGTTCCCACGCCGAATGTTTCGCTGGTCGACCTTTCGTGCACCGTATCCAAGAAGACGACGATTGAAGAAGTCAACCAGGCCTTCCGCGCTGCGGCGTCCGGCCCTATGAAGGGCGTGCTCGCCGTCAGCGACGAGCCTTTGGTCTCCAGCGATTACAACGGCGATCCCCACTCCAGCACCGTCGACGCCCAGAGCACCAATGTGGTCGACGGCACGCTGGTGCACGTATCGTCGTGGTACGACAACGAGATGGGCTATTCCATGCGCTGCGTCGATCTGATGGACCTCATCGCACGCAGCTTGTGAAGCGAACGTTGACGTCCCTCGAGGGCCAGCCGCTCGAGGGCCAGCGCGCGGTGGTGCGCGTGGACTTCAATGTGCCCCTCAAGAACGGCGCGGTTGCCGATGCGACTCGCATCGAGGCCACCCTGCCGACCCTGCGCTGGCTGCGCTCCAGAGGCACCCGGATCATCCTGCTGTCCCATCTGGGGCGCCCCACGGCCGCCCGGGATGCGAAGTACTCGCTGCGCCCGGTGGTCAAGGAGCTCGAACACCTGCTCGGTGCGCCCGTGGCATTCATGGAGGATCCTACCACCGAAGCGGCGGCGCGCCAGTCGCGGCAGTTCAAGAGAGGCGAGGTGTGCCTTGCCGAAAACACCCGCTTCTTTCCCGGCGAAGAAAAGAACGATCCGGAGCTGGCCAAGGCGTTTGCCCGGCTGGGCGATTTCTACGTGAATGATGCTTTTGGTGCCGCCCACCGCGCCCATGCCTCGACCGAAGCGATCGCGCACCTCTTGAAGCCGGCCGTCGCCGGGTTCCTCATGGCCAAAGAGCTCGAGTACCTGGGCGCCTTGATGGCAAACCCGCAGCGTCCCTTCGTGGCGGTTCTGGGTGGTGCCAAGATCTCGGGCAAGATCGACGTGATCGAGAACCTGCTCCCACGGGTGGACGAAATCCTGATCGGGGGGGCCATGGCGTGCACCTTCTTCGCGGCCATGGGACTCGAAGTCGGGAAGTCGCTGGTCGAGGCTGACCGGGTCGCATTGGCCCGACAGCTTCTGGACCGCGGCGGACAGAAGATCGTGTTGCCCCTGGGAGCTGTCGTGGCGGGAGAGGCCGAGCCGGGCGTAGAGACGCGATCGGTAGGGCGCGATGCCATTCCCGCCGATCTCGCTGTCTTCGATATCGACCGATCCACGCAGGAGGAGTTCGGCGCGCGAATCAAACAGGCGCGCACCATCGTCTGGAACGGGCCGATGGGCGTCGCCGAAGTCCCTCCTTTCGACGCCGGCACCCTGGCCATCGCACACGCGATGGCTGATGCGACTGCGCGAGGCGCCACCACCGTAATCGGCGGCGGGGACTCCGCTGCCGCGGTCACCGCCGCCGGGCTGCAGGACAAGATGACCCACGTCTCCACGGGGGGAGGGGCCTCGCTGGAGTTTCTCGAAGGCAAGACCCTGCCCGGAGTGGCAGCGCTGGACGACGCATGAGCCGGCGGATCTTCGCAGGCAACTGGAAGATGCACCTGGGCCCGGAGGACGCACGCCAGTTTCTCAAGGTTTTTCTCTCGCGCTATCGCCATGAAGCCGGACGCGAAGTGTGGTTCTTCCCGGCCGCCGTCGCCCTGCCGGCCGTTGCGGAAGCAGCCGGCGGGCGTGCCGGCATTGTCGTCGGTGCGCAAAACGTCCACTGGGAGGACCAGGGCGCCTTCACCGGCGAGATCAGCGCTCCCATGGCCCGCCAGGCCGGCGCGCAGGCCGCCCTGGTAGGCCATTCGGAGCGCCGGCACATTTTCGGAGAAACGGACGAGCAGACCGGGCGCAAGGTTCGAGCGCTCCTCCGCCACCAGCTGACCCCCGTGCTCTGCGTCGGAGAGAAGCTCGAAGAACGGGAGCAGGGCCATACCTTGCAAGTGGTGGAGGGTCAGCTCGCGGCGCTCGCCGGATTGGATGCCGCCGCCTTGGGGCAGGTGATCGTGGCTTACGAGCCAGTGTGGGCCATCGGCACCGGGAAGAACGCCACCCCGAAAGACGCCGCCGAAGTCCACGGGTTCATCCGGGCATGGTTTGCTGCCCGCGGGGTGGCTGAGCGCCATACCACCATCCTCTACGGAGGCAGCGTCAAGCCCGATAACGTGAAGCCACTCCTTGCAGAGCCTGAAATCAATGGAGTGCTGGTGGGCGGAGCGTCCGTTAATGTCGCCACGTGGTCAGAAATGGTGCGTTGACCGTCTCCCCCGGCTCCGGGTATCTTCCAGTTCAATGTTCACCTTCCTGCTGATTCTTCTGATTCTGGACGCCGTCGTCCTCGTCACCGTCGTGCTGTTACAGGCCGGCCAGGGTGGGGGGCTCGCCGCGATGAGCGGCGGCGCCTCGACCGACACCTTCTTGGGCGGCCGTCAGGCAGTGACGATCCTGACCAAAATGTCCTGGTGGTGCGGGGGCGTTTTCCTGGCACTATCGCTGGTCCTTGCGGGATTGAGCTCGCGAGGCAGCCGTCCCCGATCAGTGCTCGAAGGTCAGATTCAACCCCCGGCGCCCGTAGCCCCGCTGCCCCTGAATGTGCAGCCGGCGACTCCCGGCACCTCGACGGCCCCGCCTGCAGGCGCACCCGCTACGCCGAAACCGGAAGGCCGCGACTGAAGCCCGCGTACGTGCTGCTGGAAGACGGCGCGTGGTTCCCCGGGACTGCGCGCCGTTCTTTTTCCGCGACCGCCGGCGAGGTGGTCTTCACGACCAACCTGACAGGCTACCAGGAGGTCTTTACCGACCCTTCCTATACCGGCCAGATCGTCACGATGACGGCGCCGATGATCGGCAATTACGGCATCAACCAGGAAGATCTGGAGTCCGCCAAGCCGCAGGTGCAGGGAATCGTCGTCCGTGAGCTTTCCCCTGAGTTCTCCAGCTGGCGGGCGTCGGGGGGACTGGACGAGTGGCTGGCAGGGCGCGGGGTACCGGTCATTGAGGGTGTGGATACCCGGCGTCTCACCCGTCACATCCGGTCGGCGGGTGCCATGCGTGGACTGCTGATCGAGGGCAATAGTCCCAGCGAACAAGCGCGCGACCTTCTGGCGGCGAGCCCCAAGATGGAAGGACTGGATCTCGCCTCGGTCGCAACTTGCCGGGCCGAACGGGTGGCTGGCAGTCCGACCGGAAAGCACCACGTCGTCGCGTACGATTTCGGGATGAAAGAGAACATTCTGCGGATGTTTGCATCACTCGACTGCAAGGTGACGGTCGTGCCCGCACGCACCCCGGCCGAGCGGGTTCGCGAGCTTGAGCCCGACGGTCTCTTTCTGTCCAACGGGCCGGGCGACCCGGGTGCGGTCAGTTACATCTTTCCGGTCATTCGCGAGTTGACGCGGACCGGCTTGCCGACGTTCGGAATCTGTCTCGGCCATCAGCTCATCGGGCTCGCGTTCGGCGCCACGACGGTGAAGATGCCCTATGGGCACCGAGGTGGAAATCACCCCGTGCAAGAGACCGCAACGGGACGTGTCCTCATCACGAGCCAGAATCACGGATTTGCTGTAAAGGGAACGACTAACGACATCCCTGGTGCTAAAGAACTTGAGGTTACGCACCTTAACCTCAATGATGGCACCGTCGAAGGCTTGAGACACCGGGAACTACCGATCTTCGCTGTTCAGTACCGTCCGGAGGCCTCTCCTGGCCCCCACGACGCTCGCAAGCACTTCGGGCAGTTCGTCCAAGCTCTTGACACTCAATAGGTAAGCCCCTATGTTGACCGCCCGATCCTCTTAGGCCTGAGGGTCTTTTTCTTCGTTAGGCGGGCCTGTCAGGGGGGTTCATGACTAAGGCCGATCTCGTCGAGATGGTAACGGCCACGATTGCGCGGACTGCCGGTCCCATGATCTCCAAAAAGGACTGCGCCCGCGTCGTTGACGCCTTCTTGGAAGCCGTAAAAGGGGCGCTCGCCGAGCAGCACAACATCGAGATCAGGGGATTCGGGACTTTCAAGATCCGCCGGCGTAAGACCCGCATGGCTCGTAACCCGCGCACGGGCGACCCGGTAGAGGTGGCAGCCCGCCCGGTACCAGTCTTTAAGCCTTCAAAAGAGCTTCGGGCGCTCGTGGCTGAGGCCAGCGAAGGCGCCACGCCTCCCGCCGCCCGCTAGCATCTGCTCCTTCCCCAGCACAATTGATCCCGTCCCGGCGGGGATCAGCCGTTTGTTCATCTTCAGGACTCGCCCGAAAGCAGGCGCCGATGCTCCACCATCATGCACCGGTCTTGCACCACGGCTATCCCCTTTTTCATCAGCTCCCGAGCGACTTGGTCATTGCGAATTCCAGACTGAAACCAGACCGCTCGCGGCCGCTTGGCCAGCAGGTCATCCAGGTGCCGAGCGACGTGCTCGGGTCTGCGGAAAACCACGACGAGATCCACGTGCCCTGGGATCTCGCTCAAGCTGCGGTGCACTGGCACTCCGAGGATTTCCCTGATGTCCGGGTAGTAGACCGGAACCGGAATGACATCGTAGCCGGCAGCACTGAGGTAGGACGCCACGAAATGGGCTGGCCGATCGGCGTGCGTATCGGGCTTGATGCCGAGAATGGCAATCCGGCGGCTCTCCTTGAGCAGCGTGCGCAGATCGGCATCACCGTCGATCGCCAGGGGTAGCAGGTTCTCCGTCATCGCCATAATGTTACCGTTTATGCACTTCCGGCATGACCAAGTTGCGTCTGCCCCCAGTTTGACGGTTCGGTGCCGCCTCTTTGCCCGCTACGCAGAGCTTGCTGGAATCTCCGAACTCACTCTCGAGCTGCCCCATCATTCCACGGTCGCGGACGCCGTCATCTTCCTGCGAGCCCGCATCCCGCAGGGCTCGCTCCTGCCGGAACGACCTCTCACGGCCTTGAACGCAGTCCACGCACTCCCTCACCAAGAGCTCCACGAAGGAGACGAATTGGCACTGCTGCCCCCTATGGCGGGCGGTCTGCCATGAGTCGTCTTACCCGCGCGCCGCTCGATGTTGCCCGGTTGCTCGCCAATCTCTCGGATCCTGGCCTCGGCGGGACCGTCGTCTTCCTGGGTTCGGTGCGGCGCGGGGCCGACGACGGGCCGGTCGCCGCGATTGACTACAGCGCGCATGAGGAGATGGCCGAAGCCGAGCTTGAGCGAATCATTGGTGAAGGTCTGAGCCGGTGGCCCGCGGCCCGTATCGCGGTGGAACACCGGCTCGGTCGGGTTCCGGCAGGGGAGGCGAGCATCGCGGTGATCGCTGCCAGTGCCCACCGGGCCGAGGCATTCGACGCGTGCCGCTGGGTGATTGAAGAGATCAAGCGGCGCTTGCCGGTCTGGAAGAAAGAGACTCTGGAGGACGGGACGGCGCGCTGGCGGGGGAATGATGGGTCGAAAGGTCCCGCCGCCATCGCGTGAACCAGATGAGAGGGACGCATGGGATTATCCGTGACGCTGATCGAGCCTCAGATCCCCCCGAATACCGGCAACATCGCGCGCCTGTGCGCTGCTACCGATACCGCGCTTCACTTGATAGAACCCCTGGGCTTCTCCATCGACGACGACGAGCTGCGGCGGGCCGGGCTCGACTACTGGGATGACGTTGACCTGTGGGTTCATCCGCACTGGCGGGCGTTCCGTGACGCGGTGGCCCGGGACCGATGTCTGTATTTCTCCGCGCACGGCGAGCGATCGTATGTAGGCGCTCCCTACCGTGCTACCTCGGTGCTGGTTTTTGGCAACGAGACCGAGGGCCTGCCGGAACGGATCCTCACCAAGCATCCCGACCAGGTGTTTCGCATCCCCATGCGGCCAGGAATACGCTGTCTGAATCTCGCGACAGCGGTGGGCATTGTGCTGTACGAGGCAATACGGCAGTTGCGACTGCCGATCGACGCAGGGCTGGAACAACCCGCGGCGGCGACAGCCGACCGCACTAACCGATTTCACGATTAAGGATCCTCGATGCGGAAAATAACGGTGGTGGGGGCTGGAAATGTGGGTGCTTCCGTCGCGCAGCGACTCGCCGAAAAGGAGCTGGCGCATCAGGTCGTTCTGGTGGACGTGGTGGAGGGGATACCACAGGGAAAGGGCCTGGATCAGTGGGAGTCCGCGCCGATCGAAGGTTTCGACACCCGGGTGTCAGGCACCAATGACTATGCCGACACCGCCGGCAGCGACCTCTTTGTGGTGACGGCCGGCATCGCGAGGAAGCCCGGCATGAGCCGCGACGATCTGGTGCGCACCAACGTCGAAATCGTCAAGGCGGTGAGCCTGCAGATCAAGCAGCATGCGCCGGACGCCATCGTCATCATGGTGTCCAACCCCTTGGACGTGATGTGCTGGGTGGCGAAGCAGGTCACCGGGTTTTCCCGGGAGCGTGTCGTGGGTATGGCAGGGGCACTGGATACGGCACGATACCGGAGCTTTTTGGCGGAGGCACTCGACGTATCGGTGGAGGACATCCAGGCCATGGTGCTCGGCGGGCATGGGGACACGATGGTTCCGCTGGTCTCCTACACGACGGTCTCCGGGATTCCGGTGACCCAGCTCATCGATCGCAAGAAGCTCGAAGAGATCGTCGAACGCACCCGGAACGGCGGCGCCGAGATCGTCAACTACCTGAAGACGGGCTCGGCGTACTACGCACCGGCCGCGGCCGCGGTCCAGATGGCGGAGGCCATCGCCAGGGACAAGAGGCGGGTCCTGCCGTGCTCGGCGTGGCTGGAGGGGGAGTACGGACTCAAAGGATTGTATCTCGGCGTGCCGTGCAAACTCGGAGGACGGGGCGTCGAGCAGATCCTCGCGGTGGAGCTCACGAGCAAGGAGCAGGTCGCACTGCACAAGTCCGCCGAGGCCGTGCGCCAGATCATGGAGACGGTGAAGCTCTAGATCGCGCCTTCCGAAACCGCGGGCGGGGGACGGTAGGCGAGCGCCGCCTTGAGGAGGTCTCTGTTGAGGAGGGCAATCACGTCGATACTGATCTCCTTGGGACACGCCGCCTGGCAGGCTCCGTGATTGGTGCAGTTGCCGAAGCCTTCTTCGTCCATTCGCTGCACCAGGGCCAGCACCCGGGGCAGGCGCTCCGGCTGGCCCTGGGGCAGCAAGGCCAGATGCGCCACCTTGGCGGCGGTAAATAGCATGGCCGATGCGTTGGGGCAGGCCGCGACGCAGGCCCCGCAGCCGATGCAAATGGCGGCGTCGAAGGCCCGGTCGGCCACCGGCTTTGCGATCGGGATGACGTTCGCTTCGGGAGCGCTTCCCGACCGCACCGAGACGTAACCGCCGGCCTGGATGATCCGGTCGAGGCTGCTCCGGTCGACCACCAGGTCCTTGATCACCGGGAATGCGCGGGCCCGCCATGGTTCGACCCACAGCTCGTCACCATCGCGGAAGCTCCGCAGGTGCAGCTGGCACACGGTGACGCCGGTGAGCGGCCCGTGCGGGTCCCCGTTGACCACCATCCCGCAGGATCCACAAATGCCTTCCCGGCAATCATGCTCAAAGGCGATCGGGTCCGTTCCGGCCTCCACCAGGCGGCCGTTCACCACGTCGAGCATTTCCAGGAAGGACATGTCCTCGTTCAGCCCGTCGGCATCGTAGCGCTCGAATCGTCCGGGCGCCGCGGACCGGGGCTGCCGCCACACATGAAGCACCAAGCGCATTACTTGTAACTCCGCTGTGCGAGATGCACGTACTCGAAGGTGAGCGGCTCTTTGTGAAGCCGAGGGGCGTTGCCGGGGCCGGTGTATTCCCACGCGGCGACGTAGGCAAATCGCTCGTCGTCGCGTTGCGCCTCGCCATCCGGGGTCTGATGCTCCTCCCGGAAATGGCTGCCGCAGGATTCGTCGCGATGCAGCGCGTCAATACACAGCAGCTCGGCAAACTCCAGGAAGTCGGCCACGCGGCCGGCCTTCTCCAGTTCCTGGTTGAGCTCATCCCCCGTACCGGTCACCCGCAGCTCCCGCCAGAAGCGCTCGCGGACCTCAGGGACCGCCTTCAGGGCGGCCTTCAACGAGGCGGTGCTCCGGGACATTCCGCAGCGGTCCCACAGCAGGCGGCCGAGCTCGCGATGAAAGTGCTCGGCCGGGTAGCGCCCGTTCACCGAAAGCAGTTTCTGGGTCCGCTGCCGCGCCTCCTGCTCGGCGTCTTCGAAGGCCGCGTGATTCGTGTTCAAGGGAGCGAACGTTTCCTTCGCCAGGTAGTCCGCGATGGTGTAGGGGAGGATGAAGTACCCGTCGGCCAGCCCCTGCATCAGTGCACTCGCGCCCAGCCGGTTGGCCCCATGGTCCGAAAAATTGGCTTCACCGAGCACGTACAGTCCGGGGACCGTGCTCATCAGGTTGTAGTCCACCCAGGACCCGCCCATAGCGTAATGCGGGGCGGGGTAGATGCGCATCGGCACCTGGTAGGGGTCTTCCCCGGTAATCTGGCGGTACATGTCGAACAGATTGCCATAGCGCTCGGCGACCGCCTGCTTTCCCAGCCGCGCCAACGCGTCGGCAAAATCGAGATACACGCCGTTTCTGAGCGGCCCGACTCCATGACCGCTATCCACCATTTCCTTGGCGCGGCGCGATGCCACATCCCGCGGCGTCAGGTTCCCGAATGCCGGATAGATCCGCTCCAGATAGTAGTCACGCTCGGATTCCGGAATGCTCGCGGGCGCTCGCTGGTCTCCCGGCTTCTTGGGCACCCAGATCCGCCCGTCGTTCCGCAGCGACTCGCTCATCAGGGTCAGCTTGGACTGATGGTCCCCGGTGACCGGGATGCAGGTCGGGTGGATCTGCGTGAAGCACGGGTTGCCGAAGAGCGCCCCGCGCCGGTGGGCACGCCAGATGGCGGTGGCGTTCGAGGCCCGCGCCATGGTCGAGAGGTAGAAGGTGTTGCCGTACCCGCCCGTGGCGAGCACGACGGC
>JACQVB010000111.1 GCA_016209985.1 Gemmatimonadota bacterium
GGGGGCCGACACCGGGCGGGGCATCGGCGGCGAAGGGGGCGACGTCTTCCCTCCCACGCCGCGATACACCATTCTTCCGCCGCTGCCGCAGCCCGCATCGATGAGAGGCCGAACCCTGCGGGTCCATTTTTGGGTGAATGCGCAGGGCAAGGTCACCAGAGTCCAGGTCGATCCCGAGATCAAGGACGCGTCGTACCGGCAGCAGTTTCTCGCCATGATGCGGGAATACACCTTCAACCCGGCGAAGCGGCTCGACGGCACCACGGTTGAAGGCGATCTGGTGATGCCGATTACACTCTGACCCAGCTCGGAGCTGGGAACGCGGAGCTCGGAGCTGTCATGGTGCAACGCTCCGCGCTCCACGCTCCACGTTCCGAGCTTACGGAGGTTCGTTGTCCCAGCTCCTGGCCCGCAAAACCGTAGCCGAGCTCACCGCCGAAACCGGGGAGGTGACGGGGTTAAAGCGCGCGCTGGGCAAGTGGCATCTCACGGCCCTCGGGGTGGGTGCGATCATCGGTGCCGGCATCTTCGCGAGCACCGGGACCGCCATTGCGGGTGAAGCCGGCGTCCGTCCGGGAGCGGGTCCGGCGATCGTGCTGTCATTCGTCCTGACGGCCATCACCTGCGGATTCGCGGCGCTCTGCTATGCCGAGTTCGCCGCCATGGTGCCGATCTCCGGCTCGGCCTACACCTATGCCTATTCATCGCTGGGCGAGCTGGTCGCCTGGATCATCGGCTGGGACCTGATCATCGAGTACGCCGTGGGCAACATCGCGGTGGCAATTTCGTGGGCCGGCTACTTTCGCGAGCTGGTCGGACATTTCGGGATCAACATTCCCGCCTGGATGAGTACCGATATCCGCACGGCGACCCAGGCCGCCGCGGCGGTGGCCGGCGGCGCCACCGATGCCCGTAGCATCGAGCTTGCGGGCGCCCTCACCGCGGCGCCCCAGGTGCTGGGCATCCCGCTGGTGTTCAATATTCCCGCAGTGCTGATCGTCGCCGCCATTACCGTACTGCTGGTCTACGGCATACGGGAGTCCGCGGTCTCGAACTCGATCATGGTCGTGATCAAGGTGGCGATCCTCATGTTCTTCATCGCCGTCGGGACCGTGTTCCTGCGGCCCGAGCACTTCACTGCGCACGGCGGGTTCGCGCCCAATGGGTTTGCCGGGATCAAGGCCGCCGCGGCGATCATCTTCTTCAGCTATATCGGGTTTGATGCGGTCTCGACCGCGGCGGAGGAGGCCAAGGATCCCGGGCGGGACATGCCGTTCGGCATCATCATGAGCCTGGTCATCTGCACCGTGCTGTTCATCCTGGCGGCGGTGACGATGACCGGGATGACCGATTGGCGCCAGCTCGGTACTGCGGAGCCGATGCTCACCGCACTCAACCTGGCCAGCGGTAACCCGACCTTGCTCACCGTCTCCCGCATCATCGTCGCCCTGGGGGCGGTGGTCGCGATGACGACGGTGTTGCTGGTGTTTCAGCTGGGACAGCCCCGGATCTTTTTTTCCATGGCGCGCGACGGCTTGCTGCCGCCGTGGGCCGCCAAGGTGCATCCCCGGTTTCGCACGCCGCACGTCACCACGATCATCACCGGTATCTTCGTGGCGGTCTTCGCCGCCTTCGCGAACATCGATGAAGTCGTCAATCTGACCAACATCGGCACCTTGTTCGCGTTCGTCCTGGTCTCTGTGGGCATTCTGATTCTGCGGGTCAAGGAGCCGGGACGCGAGCGCCCATTCCGCACCCCCTTCTCCCCCTGGGTCCCGTTGCTCGCGATCGGCTCTTGCGTGTTCCTCATGGTGCAGTTGCCCACGGTGACCTGGATCCGCTTCATCGTATGGCTGGCGATCGGACTGGTACTCTACTTCGCCTATGGCTTCCGGCACAGCCGGCTCAGAAAAGCGACGGTTGGACGGTTGGACGGTTGACGTTCGAGGTCTTAGGTCTTGGGTCTTAGGTCTTGGGTAGGCAAAGTCACAACCCTAATACCCAAGACCCAACACCCAAGACCTCGAACACTCAGCCTCGCCGATACTTCCGTAGCACGGGTTCTGCCGCCGCAACTGCACTGGTCGCGATCAGGCATCCTATGCCCCCGGTCACCACGGATACGGTAGCGCCCAGCCATTGGGCCACGAGCCCGGCCTCCGCCTCGCCCAGCTGGGGACCGCCCATGAAGAAGATCATGTTCACGCCCGTCATCCGGCCGCGCAGCTCGTCGGGCGTCTCCATTTGCCGCACCACGTTCCGGATGACCATGCTCACGGTGTCCGCCGCGCCGATGAGGCCGAGACATGCCAGCGTAAGCCAGTAGCTGCGCGACAGCCCGAACACGACGGTCGCCAGACCAAAGCCGGTCACCGACCAGAGCAGCACCGCGCCGCGCCGCTCGATCCGGTCTACCAGGCTCACCATGAGAAGGCTCGCCAGCACCGCGCCGATGGAGGGCGCCGCGTAGAGCCATCCGTATCCCCGGGGGCCGACGTGCAGGATGTCCTGCGCGAAGATGGGCAGCAGTGCGTTCGCTGAGGCGAAGAACGTGGCGAAGAAATCCACCAGCATGGTGGAGCGGATGATCGGCGCCCGAAATACGAAGCGCAGCCCTTCCCATGCGGATTCCATGCTGATGCGGCCAGCGGCGACGCCTTGTGCCCGTCCGCCGCTGTGCATGACCAGGAGTGCGCCGATCACGAACAGGAACGACAAGGCATTCAGCAGGTAGACCGACGCGACTCCCACCGTCGCGATCGTGATGCCCGCCAGCGATGGCCCGGCGATGGCCGACGCCTGGAACATGATCGTGTTCAGGCTGATCGCGTTCCCCGGATGTTCTCGCGGCACCAGGTTCGGAATCAGGGATTGCCGGGACGGTCCGTCGAATGCCGCCGCCGCCGAGGACAGGCCGGCCAACAGGTAGACCGGCCACGCGACCGAGAGCCCCCGGAAGGTGAGCAGGGCCAGGACGCCTGCCATGACCGCCATGAGGGTCTGAGTCACGATCATGACCTTGCGCCGATCCACGGCGTCAGCGACCACGCCCGAGATCAGCGAGAACGCGACGATCGGGACGACCTTGACCAGGCCGACTGCGCCGAGAGCGAGCCCTTTATGCCGCGGGTCCACCAGTAGCGAGACATGCCAGAGTATGGCGGCGGACTGCATTTGCGAGCCGGACATGGAAAGGAGCTGGCCGATCCACAGCAGCCGGAAATCGCGATGCCGGAGGGCGGGGAACGATGAAAGGACGCGGGCGCGCGCACGGGCCCGTGCGGCGGCGTGGTTCGGCGCGGGGTTTTCCTCGCCGGTGGGTTCGCTCACAAGCGAGCGGCGAGGGTGGCCGCTCCCAGGGCGGGATCCACCGCGACATTCACGACTCTGAGCGCGGGCGCGACTCGGCCGAGTCCGGTCACCACCGCGTTCCGCACCGGCGACTCCGGGGCCAGTAGCCCGCCCGCCAGCGCGATGTCTGTGGGCGCCGGTGAATCCACTTGCCGGAGGAGGGCAATCACGTGGGCGCAGAGGTCACTGGCCGTACTCTCCACCAGCTCGCGCGCCACCGGGTCGCCCTCGAGCGCGGCATCGCACGCGGTCTCCGCCAGGGCGGCAATATCCGCGCGGCTCGCCGTCTGGGCCCAGCGGATCAGTTCCTCGAGGTCGGCGGCGAGGGCGGCGCTCTGGATGCGTTCCAGGAGACTCGTCGCCGGACCTCGGCCGTCGGCCGCGCGGCCCGCGGCGCCCAGCGCGGCGCGGCCGAGCGCGTATCCGCTCCCTTCATCGCCCAGCTGCCAACCAAGCCCGCCGGTGCGACGGACCGCTCCCGCGGCATCCCGCGCGTACGCGATGGAGCCGGTGCCGGAGACCAGGACGATGCCCGGTTTTGAGCCGAACGCACTCTCGAGAGCCGCCTCGCCATCACCCACTACCGCGATGCGCCCGGCGACCCGACACTCCTCGAGCGCCTCGGTCAGAGCCTTCCGTTCTGCGGCCCGTCCACCTCCGGCGGCCGCTACCACGACCGCTTCGAGAGTCCGGATTCCAATTTCCGACCGGGCGCGGCCCAGCGTGACCGCTATGCCGCCGGCGACTTCCCTGGCGTTGTCGGGACGCAGTGCCGCAGCACCTCCTCGCACCCGGGCGAGGACCCGAAGCTCCCGATCCACGATGACGACTTCGGAGTGCGATCCGCCGGCATCCACCCCGGCGAAATGGAGCGAGGAATTTTGGGGCATCGAGATCTACGACCCGCCGACCCGCCGACCCGCCGACCCGAAGAACGACGAGCTCCACCCCGTCACCAGGGCCAGTCCCGTCCCCAACGGCACATACCAGGGAAACGCGAGATGGGCGAAGGGTCCCGGTTTTCTCAGCACCACGATCGTCATGATCAGCGTGGTCACCCCGATGGCGGCGATCGCGTCACGGCCGCGGATTCGCGGAACCCCGGAAAGGATATAGGTGCCGAGGAGGCCGCCATAGGTGATGGATGCGATGGACAGCGCCAGCTCGACGACCGGCTGGCCGGTATTGCGAAAGGCGAAGGCTCCGACGCTCAGAATCACGGCCCAGAACAGCGTGAACCAGCGCCCCACGGTGAGTAGCCGCCGTTCATCGCGCTGCCCGGTGAGCGGCGCGTAGAAATCGTGAGTGGCGGCGGAGGCGAGCGAATTGAGAGAGGAGCTGATCGTGCTCATCGCCGCGGCCAGCACGCCAGCCACCACCAGCCCGGCCAGGCCAACCGGAAGGTGGTCGACGACGAATCGCGGAAAGATCTGATTGACGTCCATCGACGGCGTGGTGGCGCCCGCGGCCCAGATGGCGGTGCCGATCAGGAGAAAGAGAGCGAACTGTGCGATCACCACGATGCCGGAAACCACCAGGGCGCGCCGCGCCTCGGCCAGCGCGCGGCTGGCGAGCAACCGTTGAACGATCAGATGGTCGGTTCCGTGGGATGCCGCCGACAACAGCGCACCGCCGATGATTCCACCCCAGAAGGTATACGTCGGCCGGAAAGAAAACTCCCAGTCGAACACGCGCAGCCGGCCCGCCTCCGTGGCTGCCGCGAATGCAGCCCCGGGTCCACCCGCCAATCCCAGGGCGATTGCCAGGACGGCGATCCCCCCAACCAGATACACGCCCAACTGCATGACGTCCACCCAGACCACCGCCTTGAGGCCGCCGCCCCAGGTATATGCCACGGTGATGAGTCCGAGCGCGAGAATGCTCGTGGGGATCGACCAGCCGGTGACGATGGCGAGGGGAATGGCGGTGGCGAAGACCCGGACGCTGTCGCCCAGCGCGCGGACCACCATGAAGACCGCCGAGGCGCTCCGGCGGGTGGCCGGCCCAAATCGCGATTCGAGCCGGGCGTAGGCCGTTTCCTGCTCCCCGCGGAAGTAGCCGGGCAGCAGCCACGCGGCGACCCCGATTCGACCGATCAGGTAGCCCATCGGGAGCTGGAGAAACGTGAGGTTGGTGCGGGCCGCGATCCCGGGAACCGAGATCACGGTCAGGGCCGACGTCTCGGTTGCCACGATCGACAGCATGATGGCCCACCAGGGGAGGTCGCGGTGACCGAGGAAATAGTCGGCGGCGCCGTGCTGGCGCCGGGCAAAAAAGGCGCCGATGGCCACCACCCCGGCGAAGTACGTAATGATGACCGCGAGGTCTATCCCTTTCATCTTTTTTTCATAGGAGGACGGCTGTCATCCTGACCCCGACCTCGACCCCGAGCGTAGCGAGGGGGAGAGGGAGGGGGAAGGATCTGCCGTCCCTGGACAAACGTCGGAAGAACGTGTGCGCGAAACGTTCGGTCTCGATAGACCTCTGCCCGAACCTTGGGCCGCTCCTGGGCAACCTTGGGCCGGCCCCGGCGATTCTTCGCTGCGACTCGGAATCTGGCCACGATAGATTCTTCGCCGCTTCGCGGCTCAGAATGACACCGCCGCCGCACTCCAGATTAACAAAAAAGGCCCGCGATTGATCGCAGGCCTGAAAAGACAGGTAGCGGGCGGTCAAATCAGACGGTAAATGAGCTACCGCAGCCGCAACCGCCGGTCGAGTTGGGATTGGAGAAGGTGAAGCCGGCGCCCTGCATGGAGGACACGTAGTCGACGGTGGTGCCTTGCAGATACTGCGCGCTGAAGGCGTCCACGAATACCCGCACGCCGCCCACTTCGACGATGATGTCGTCATCGAACGGCCGCTCTTCGATGTTGAGGCCGTATTTGAAGCCCGAGCATCCGCCGGGCAGCACCGCAACACGGAGACCGGCGGTCTCCAGCGGCACCTGCTCCTGCGACATGAATTGTTTGACCTGTTCCGACGCGCGGTCGGTCAGGTTGACGATGACGGTGGGCTGCTGAGTCGTGGACATCCGGACCTACCTCCTCGTTACCTGCAAGCTAGGAGAGACCGGCCAAGGTGTCAACGGAGCGAGGTGCCTGAAAGGTTCCCGGATTGCCGCCCGGCGAAAACCGTGCAAGTTATGGCCGGTCCACTGCTTACACGGGGAGATTTCCTCATGCAATTGACGATGGTCGACTGGCTGGTCATCGCCCTCTATTTTCTGCTCAACATTGGCATCGGCCTCTACTACCGGAGTCGAGCGGGCCGCAGCGTCTCGGAGTACTTCCTGTCCGGGCGCAACGTCCCCTGGTGGCTCGCCGGGACCTCGATGGTCGCCACCACATTCGCGGCGGATACACCGCTCGCGGTAACCGGTCTGGTGGCGAAGGGTGGTATTGGCGGAAACTGGCTCTGGTGGAATTTCGTGGCGAGCGGGATGCTCACGGTCTTCTTCTACGCCCGGCTGTGGCGCCGCTCGGGCGTCATGACCGACGTGGAGTTCGCCGAGATCCGCTACGCCGGCAAACCCGCGGCATTTCTCCGGGGCTTCCGGGCGCTGTATCTCGGCATTCCCATCAACTGTATCATCCTAGGCTGGGTCAATCTGGCCATGGTAAAAATCCTCCAGCTCATCCTGGGCGTGAGCAAGTTCGACGCACTGGCGATCGTCATCGGCCTGATCGCGCTCACCTCCCTGATCTCGACCCTCTCGGGACTCTGGGGCGTGCTCGTGACCGACGCGGTCCAGTTCGTGATCAAGATGGGAATGGTCATTGTGCTCGCGGTCGTCGCCGTCAACGCGGTGGGCGGGATCGACGCCATGAAGGAGAAGCTGGTCCTGGTGGACGCGGCTCGGGGCGCCTCGGCCGGCGGCAGGGGATCGGTCTTGAGCTTCCTGCCGGACATCGGCTCGGTCTGGATGCCGGCCATCACCTTCCTGGTCTACCTCTCGCTGAACTGGTGGGCCACCTGGTACCCGGGCGCCGAGCCGGGCGGCGGCGGATATGTCGCGCAGCGCATGTTCAGCGCCAAGGACGAGAAGCACTCTTTGCTCGCGACGCTCTGGTTCAACATCGCACATTACGCGCTGCGTCCCTGGCCCTGGATCCTGGTCGGCCTCACTTCCCTGATCCTGTTTCCCGATCTGGCCGATCCCGAAACCGGGTACGTGCGGGTCATGATCGACTACCTGCCGCCCTCGCTGCGTGGTCTCATGGTCGCGGCCTTTGCGGCGGCGTACATGTCCACCATCTCCACCCAGGTCAACTGGGGCGCCAGCTACCTGGTGAACGACTTCTACCGCCGCTTCGTCAAGCCGGCGGAAAGCGAGCGGCACTACGTGGGGATTTCGCGGTGGGCGACGGTATTGCTGACCATCATCTCCGCGGTGGTGACCTTCTACATGGATTCGATCGCCGGCGCGTGGAAGCTGCTGCTGGTGACGGGGGCGGGCACCGGCGGTGTGCTGCTGCTGCGCTGGTACTGGTGGCGGATCAATGCCTGGAGCGAAGTGTCGGCCATGATCTGCGCCTTCGCGGTCTCGCTGCTGCTGCAGACGGTCTGGGGGATGAACAGCGACCAGCCGGTGGATTTTGCCTGGATCATGATCATCACGGTCGCCATCACCACGGTGGTCTGGCTGGCCGTGACGTTCCTGACGTCGCCGGAGCCACAGGAGACCCTGGTCTCTTTCTACCGGCGAACGCGACCCTCGCGCGCCGGGTGGCGGCCGATGGCCGCTCTCGCACCGGAGGTTCGCGCGTCGGGGGATGCTGCCGCCAATGCCATCGACTGGATCGCTGGGTGCGTGCTGATCTACTCGGTGCTGTTCGGAATCGGAAAGGTGCTGCTCAAGGAGTTCACGGTGGGATTCGCGCTACTGGGGATTGCCGCGGTGGCCGCGACCGTCATTTACCGGCATTTGTCGAGTAGGGGGTGGAAGGTGGCGGAGTAGGATGATCAACAAAGGGACGCCCCAGCCGATCCTTGCGACTGATCCGCAGAGTAAGGCCGCAATTCTTGCAGATTTTCCATACAAGGATTGCGTCGGTCATGTGCCGAGATCTTGACGACGGGCCACTTTGGCCCAGGCTCAAAGGGCAGAGCCAGGCGACTTAGGCTGGGAGGCCTGCAGGTTGGAGGTTAAGAGTCGCGACACAATTCATGGTTAGGCAGCAGCATCGGCAGTGGTGGATGATGAGATCGGGAGGGTTCCGATGAAGTACAAGATTGCTCTGCGCAAGACTGATGAAGGATGTAGCGCCTGGCTGCCTGGACTGTCTGGCTGCTGGTCTCAGGCTGCCACCGAAGCCGACGCCACTGAGAACATCCGTCACGCAATTGCCGAGTATCTATCCGTCCGCAATGACCTCTTGAAGGGTCCCCATTCCTCGTCTCTACAACCATGAGGCCTCGCCACCCCCGGTCCAAAACGACCTTCTCCTGCGGTCATCCCAGGACGCCGGAGAATACCCGCGTCGCCCGCGGCCGTGGCCATACCTGGGGCAAATGCCGCAAATGTGACAACAACTACATGCGGGCGTACATGCGGCGGCGGGCGCGTCAGCGCCTGATGCGCCGCATTGTGAGACTTGGTGGATTCGACCATCACGCCCGCCTGCGGCGAAGGCGCTATTCAGCGCGAACAAAGACCACGGCGACCCGACATCCCAACGCCGCGCCGATCCGGTACAGCATGGCCAGCGAATGGCCCTCGTAATCCGCGTCTTCAAGCCGAGCGATAACCGGCTGCTGGGTACCGATGAGGTCCGCCAACTGCTTCTGGGTGAGACCCCGAGAAGTTCGTAGCTCGTAGATCTGTCGCGCCACCGCGGCATTCCCGCGCTCCTCCACGAGCATCGCCTGCATGACCGCATCATTGCGGACCAGACCTTCCAGCATCTGGACCGCGTCAGGGCTCCTCGATCTCCCCGCGGTTTTGCGAGTCGTCATCCAGCCTCCCCCGTTTCTCCGTGCGGCATCCATCCACGAAACGTGTGTCGTTCTGGATTGCGGGTGAACGCCTCTTTGCGGCCGATGGCGAGGTCGATCTCCGGCTCCGGGACCGCTGCCTCCTTCACCAGGCCGTGCAGGAGCACCGCGACGA
>JACQVB010000116.1 GCA_016209985.1 Gemmatimonadota bacterium
ACTCTACACTCTTCACTTCTTCTTTACCGTCCCGCTCTTCCCCTGGAGGGTTCATGGTCCACACCCACTATCTCTGGTTTACGACGAAAAACCGCCAGGAAATCATCGACATCACCGACGAGGTCGCCGCCGAGGTGAAGAAGAGCGGGGTCAAGGAGGGGATGGTGCTGGTCTCGGCGATGCACATCAGCGCGTCGGTGTTCGTGAACGACCACGAGTCAGGTTTGTGGCAGGATATCCTGAAGTGGCTGGAAGAGACGATCGCGCCGTGGGCGCCCGAACGGTACCGCCACAACGAGACGGGCGAGGACAACGCGGCGGCGCATCTGCGGAGTCTCACCGTCGGCCACGAGGTCATCGTTCCGATTACCAAAGGCGCGCTGGATTTCGGGCCGTGGCAGCGGGTGTTTTATGGGGAGTGGGATGGGCAGCGGAAGAAGCGGGTGATTATCAAGGTGATGGGGGAGTCAGGCACCGGTGGCCAGGGGTGATGACACGTCCGGTCCCAGAGTTGAACCACGAACCTCGCGCTTATCAGGCGACCCATTCTGATCAAAGATACGACCGTTGGTCGGATCGCACTCTGACGAGCCCGCCCCTGTCGGGTGACGCGACTGGAAAAACGACCGGTAATCGGATCGAATGGAGACCTAATGGAGACCTTTGACACCCGCACCCGTGCCGAGCTGCGCCGGCCAGCAACCGCCGTTGACATTCAGTTCGCGACGATCTTCACGGCAATTCGGAGCGGCTCCGATATACATCAGCAGGGCGTCGAGATTTTTCCCGCGGACCTCTTGTTGCTGGCGCTGGTCGGAAGGACGCTGCGTAGGCGGCGATGCCTTGCCACGGTGCGTGCAGAATCGGTTGATACAGGCCGAAGGCTACCGCAAACCACACCGCCGCAAGGCATGCAACCCACGCAGACCAGAAGCCAAGACGTGCAACCGCCGTAGGCATTGACGAGTGGAGGAGTACTCGGCGACTCATCGGATACGCCTGGCAAGGGTCCCTCTCGCATCATAGACCGAATTGAGCGAGAGGAATCTCCTTCCAAAGGTGAGCGCCACCGCGCGTCCACCGTGCGAGGCGCTGATGTGCAGATGGGGCTCACTCGTGTTCCCCGAATTCCCAACCCGACCGACGAGCTGCCCCGGGACGACGTGTTGCTCGGGACGGTCACACTCCCCGCTCTCAAGTGCGCCAGTAGAAGCTCCACGCCATCGCAGCGGAGGATGAGGTGGTTGCCGGCGGGCACCGCGACGTTGGCGCGACCCGGAGGGTTGTCAGCGACGCCGTCCACCGCTTCGGCGACGGTGCCATCGCAGGGACTCATCACCGAGTCATCGAAGACCGCGTACGAAGCCAGCGCATCGGGCGCGAGGCCTTTGGCGCGGGCTCCATACGAGTTGAGTTTGACCAGGTCGACCGCAAAGCGCTCGGTCGCACTCGCGCGGTGAAACGGATTGCTGATGAGGCTGTTGCCTCCCTGGAGCACGGTGTAGGTGCCGTGCAGAAAGGGGAAGGCCATCTCCACCGCGCCGTCGGGCGCCATCCCGGCCGTGAACGCGAGCCCATTCAGCGCGAGCACGGTGACGAGCGCTGCGACGCGGAGGAGGAGGCTAAGCCTTGTGGCCTCAGGCGACGTGGCGGGGACCAGTCTCCTACGGCTCCCCCAGGACGTGAAAGCGACCGCTCCGTACGTGGCGAGCGCGACGTATCGAAGCCAGTAGCTCACGAACAGCCATGGGCCCGCGGCGTACGCGAAGGTGACGATGCCTCCAGCGGTCGCGAGGGTAAGGAGCGAGTCGCGCTTACCCCGCGCGCGGGCATGCCAAAGCCAGACTGCTGGCAGGAATCCAAGCGCGAGCGTCGGGACAGACAGGATCAGCGGGAGAGACATCCGCAATCAGTGCGGCAAATCGTACTCGCTCGAGACGACGCGCCCACGCCAGTACGGCAGGGTGCCGCCAGGCAGGATCCACTCGACCTCGCCCTCGAGCGGAATCCGCACGCCGTTCCGGACCGCGTGGCTGCGAAATCGGCCCGCCCAAGGCGTCGGCTGGTACCCGCCGTCAACGGCTCGCGGCCGGTCGGGCGCATAGGCGCCCACCACGTCGCCGGTCGGGTCGAAGCGAAATTGCAGGGAGACGGTAATCCCCGACTCGGTCAGCGTGGCGAGCGCGGTGCTGTCGTCGATCGCCGTCCAGTCCAGGCCCTCTCGGGGGAGCAGCGCCGTGGGAAACCAGACGGCCTCGGCGAGATAACGCTGCAGTGCGCCGCGATTGAGCTCCGTCCGGCCATGCTCGTCGAGCATGGTGACGACTGCGGCCAGCTTGGCCTGCATCGACCCGGCTCCCCCCACATACGCGTCCCGAACCCGGGCCGTCACGAAGGGCGCCACGCGGATGCGCGCGTCCCACACGAACCCTGCCGGGGCGCCGGTGAACCGCTGGGTGGCGTCGAAGGGCTTCCAAGAACCCTGCGCGGACGCACCCATGTTGAATTCCCCCCGCCACTCGAGGCGGGCCGCCCGGATCATCGGCTGGTCGGGCTTGAGTACGGACCGGAAGTAACGCGCGACGGGCGGTGGTAGCCCCTGTAATTGCTCGGGTCTGAAAGCCTCACGGCCCGGGATCGACGATCGCGACAGCAAGCGCTCGTTCAGCCGGGACGTTGCCCGGTTCCAGCGGAAAGACCCCACCGAGACGGCGAGCCCGAGTCCCAGGGCCACGAGGGTGATGCCCGCGAGCGTGAGCTTGAGCCAGAGGGGCATGTGATCTCTAGGAGGCGGACGCGACGGCAGGCTGGTTGCGTGACCGATACCAGAACCAGGCGCTGGCGATGACGCCGGCAGCGAGCAAGCCGAGATCCTCGCGGATCCCCAGAGCGAACGCGGCACTGGACCCCACCAGTACCCAGAGGAGTGGGACGACCAGCAGCCACCATGGCGGGGGTGGAGATACCCACACCAGCAGGCCAAGCGTGGCGATGGTCGTGGGACACGGCACGCCGAAAGTGGGGCTCGAGGGATAGTGGTGACCGAGCGACCAGCCGAGGAGCGGATAGGCCACGAGCGCGTACCCGAGCAAAGCACCGCCAACCCAGGCGCGAGCGCCTCTCACCCTGCCAGCCGTTTCTCGGCGATGAGTCGTACCCCAAAGGACAAAGAGCAGCGCCTGTAGCAGGAACGCCCCCCCGAAGGCGACTGCCGCGGGATTGACTGGGCGAAAGAACCACAAGTGGTAGACGGCACCCATCCATGCCCAGAGGAGGGCGAGCCCAAACGCGATCCACCGGGGCGCTCCGGCTCGGCCTCTGTAGGCAACGATGGCCAACAGCCAACCGATGCCATACAAGAGCACCTGAGCCGGCCAGACCGCGCGGTTGTAGCTGGCGAACACGCCAAGGAACTGATCAACCGTGAACGGAAGAGACATAGGGTCGCGGCCTCGATGCTCCGGAAAGGACGAGCACTCTCGTGGAGTGTCGCCCGCACCCTTTGATTAGGAAGTTAGACGGGCATGAAGATTCCTTCTTTGCGCCGCCATACCGCCTCGGATACCCCGGAAGCCGGGCGCCCGCATTGTGGCAGGATATCCTCAAGTGGCTGGAGGAGACGATCGCGCCGTGGGCGCCCGAACGGTACCGGCACAACGAGACGGGCGAGGACAACGCGGCGGCGCATTTGCGAAGCCTGACCATATCCCGGAGGTGATATCGAGATTTCGTGAAACTACCCCAACTTGATTAAGGCGATCATGGCGCCGAGGAGCGTGGCCCAGGCGCCGAACATCCATTTTCAGACCTTCGAGCCTGCCATCGAGGGCCAGTATCGCAGAAGCTCGCATGCCACAAGACGGCGCCCGGAATCAAGCCTTCCAGGTCCTGGCACAGGAGATCGGCGCCGGCCCGTCCCATGCTTGGGACCGGAGAGTTGACCCACCGTGGGCGGTGCCCCCGTCCCAACGTCCCCTTACCGACCCCTCGCGTGCATGTCCGTCGCCATCATACGCACTAACTCCCTGCGCACTTCCTCCGCCTGCGGCTGGAGCGAGGGCTCGGGGTCCGAGCGGAGTGCAAGGTAGTGGCGGTACGCGCGGATTGCCCGGTCGCGGTCCCCCAGTGAAGCGGCGATCCTCCCCTCCTCCCGCAGCGTGGTCGCGAGCGCCGGCAGCACTATGAGCTGATAGAGCACGCGGTTTCCGTTGAGCCGCCGAGCGAGCGCGGCGAGCGCGCCGCGCGAGTCTCCGAACTGTTCGCGAGCCTGGGCGACGATCCGGTTCGGGAAGCCGACCCGGTCGGGCACTGTGCGCATGACGGAGTCCAGGCGATCCACGATGCTGCCCAGGCCGGGGCCGCTTACGGCCATCGTGTGCAGTGCCTCGACCGCGAGCGCGCAATGGGCCTCACGGCCCAACAGCGTCCGCATCGTCGTCGCCGCGCGCGCGACCGACCCGTTGCGACCCGTCCTCAGCCGCCACTGCTCCCGCCAGCAGATGTCCTGGTAGCGCTGCGACCGTTCGGGATCCGAAGACGGCAGGGGCGCCTCGACGACGCGGTCGAGCTGCCGGGCCGCGGCGGCGGCAGCAGCCGCGTCACCGTCGGAATAGAGCGCGTGACCGATCCGCAGCCACAGGTGTAGCCGGTCCTCATACTGCACGGATGCCAGGGCTTCCGTCGCCGCCAGCGCCGCCTGCGGCCGCCCGCGATTCAGCAGGAGGCCTTGCAACAACATCAGCGCGCGCGCTTTCTCGGCCCGCGACCGGGCGCGGCGCACGAGGATCGCCGCCGCACTGTCAGCGTCTTCCAAGGCAATGCCGTCGAGCTGCGCGAAGACGATGAGGCGATACAGGTTGTCCTCGCGCATTTCACCGAGTCGCTGGCGGAGCGCGACCACTACCGAATCGTCTTCCAGGGCGACGGCGGTGCGCCACCGCAGGTACTCGGCGCCGTGAGCCGTCTCGAAGCGTGCGAAGAAAAGCGTCCCCAGCGCGCGAACCGCCGTGGTGTCTCCCAGTGCGATCTCGGCCTCGATTAGGCGCTGCAGCGCCGGAGCGAACATCGAGTCCAGCGCCAAGGCTCGGCGGAACGCGCTGTCGGCCGCCGGCAGCCAGTTCGCCTGGTCCATGGCGCGTCCGGCGTTGAACAGCGCGGCGCCGTACCAGAACCAGACTTCGGGCCGGTCCGGTGCGGCCACCACCGCGCGCTCGCGGGCGGCCAGGTAGTCGGCTTCCGCGCCTGGTTCGGGATAGGTGGGCCAGAAGGCGCTCAGGAGAATGCGGTCGCGCTCGCTGAGACGGTCCCGATTGGTCCAGGCCACGTGTACCAGGTAATCGATCTCCAGGTCCGGACCCCCGTATAGCCAGAGGGTCGCGTACAGCGCGTTGAGCGCCGCCAGCGCAAAGGTGCTGTCCAGCGCCACGGCCCGTTCAAACCGCTCGAACGCCTCTCCGTATGCGCCGCGGCGGTGCGCGGCGTGGCCCTCGAGGTAGAGGCGCAGCGCCGGCAATGACGCACTGGTCAGCGGGGCCATCCGTTGCTCGGCTTCACCTGCTCCGCGTGCGAGCAGCTGGCCGGTGAGCCGATCGATCAGGGCGGGGAGACTGTCGGCGGGTCCCTCGGCCGTCGCGCGGCCACGTTCGCGGCCGTTAGCGGACTCGATCAGCGTGGCGACCAGCACCAATCGGTCCGAGGAGCCGACGATGCCGCCGAGGACGAGTCGTCCGGCACCCAAGCCCCGAGCGAGACGAAGCGCCGCCTCCCGGTCCGGCTCGGTGTCTTCCGAGCCTCCGGCGGCGCGCCACTCGCGGATGACGATGCGTGGATCAGCGGGGCGGGTCGTAGTGGCCCCAAACCTGGCCGCGAGGAGATCCACTATGCCCTCGCGCAGGTACCGCAATCCCGGGCCTCGAGCGGTCACGTGAAACGGGAGCACCGCGATCAGGTCGGGGGCGAGAGGCCTGCGGATCCGCCAGCCCGCGTCGGCACCCGCCAGCAGCAGTAACGCGGCGCCGGCCGCCGCCGCCAGGACTCGCAGTCGCGGAGCGCCGAATCGCCCTCTCGCCGGCTTGGCCGCGGTGCTGCCGTCCAGCGCCTCATTCGATTCGCGGGGGGTTGCGAAGCGTTCCTCGGGTCGATGCGCCAGAGGTTGAACGGCGACCGGCTCTTCCCGGGCCCGCAGCGCACTCACGAGCCTCACCGTCTCCGGGCTGGGCGTCACGTCCAACTCGACCGCGAGCCGACGCGCGAATTGCTCGTAGGCGCGAATCGCCGCCGCCCGGTTGCCACTGCGGTCGAGGACGGTGAGGAGCCGGCGGATCCTCGCCTCGTCATCAAAGCGAATCTCCAGACTCCGCATGCTCCACCGGGCCGCGGCCGCCAGATCGCCCGCGTGCTCGGCGCGGTCTGCCAGCTGCCCCGCCGCCGCCGCCGCCGCTCGGCGCAATCGGTCGCGGGTTTCGTCGAGCCAGCGCTCGAAGCCCGCCGAGCCGGCGACATGAAATCCATCGAGGAGGTGGCCGCGATAGAACTCGAGCGCTTTCTCCCACTCGGCCTCGGCCAGCGCGGCTTCGCACGCAGCGACATCGCACCAGATGGCGTGGTCGGTGATGCCAACTTCTTCGCCCGCCGTGCGAATCGCGTCGCCGCGCAGATGCGAACGCAGGAACGACAGGGTGTGGCGGAGCGCGGCGCGGGCGCGATGCTGATTCGCGTCGGGCCAGAAGAGCGAGAGGAGAGTATCGCGGCGGTAGACCCGACCCCCGGGGAGGGATGCAAGGAGCGCCAGGACCGCAAGGCGCTTGGGCTGCTGCAGTACCGCCGTGATGGGGTGCCCGTCCGCGTCGAGCAGCTCCAGATCCCCCAGCAGGCGAAGCCGAATCACAGTGGCAGGCAGCATCGATCCCGGGCCGGTACCGTCGCCTAAGTATGGCGGTGGCGCGAGACGCTGACCAGCCGAGAGACAGGTCGGGGGAACGGTGGTACGCACACCTGGGGAACGGTCGCTTGGCACCGTTGACCGCTCCACACTGGCGCGATGGACCGCGCGCCGGCAGCCGCCCACCCTCACACCGGGAGGCCCCCTTGCGACCCCTACGGCTCATTGCTGGAATCGCGCTTGGCACGTTGCTGGTCGGCTGTGCCGAGCAGGTCACGGAGAGCGGATTGTCCAGCGCTCCATCCTTCAACTTCACCAACGGCCCCTCGGTGGCCGGCGGGGACAACGTTGCCGTCTTCCGATTCCAGGGCTTCTGGTTCTGGTACTGGACCGACGCGCCCTTGCGGGCGTGGCACACCAGTTTTCCTCTGAGCGGGAGCTGTGGGCCGGATGTGCTGCTCGAGCCCTGGGACATGCAGGACGTGGCGAACTTTGAGGAATTCCTCAAAGTGACTCGCGTGGCCCAGGCGGATGTTCACATCATCGTGGTGGACCAGACGCAGCTCGGCCCCTGCTTGGGGGCAACGCTGTTGGCCGAAGGGATGGGTCAGATCCGGCAGACCGACAACGACTACTTCGCCTTCGATCCTTACCTTCGTGGCGATCGCAACAACGCGAACGCGTTCGGCTTCTCGGCACACGGCGCGCTCCAGGGAGTCGATGGCGAACGGAAGACGTACAACGGCCACTGGCGCCAGGTATGGAATCCCGATGACCCCACGTTCGGCTCTGTTAGCGTCGAAGTCTCGCTTCACTAGCTGGCGTCCTTGACTGGGTCTTGATCAACGGTTCGCACACTGCACGCAGTCGAGGAGGCAATTGTGCGTGCGACACCGCTCGTGCTGTTGATCGTGACCGGTCTGACGTCCCGAGGTCTCGACGCTCAGGTGGATTCGGCCCGGGTGAAGGACTGGATCAGCTCAGGATTGCGGTTCCCTCGGGCCATCGTGCGGCCGACGCCGGGAGGTGGACCGTGAAGCGTCGCCTCGTCATCCTGATGACGGCCGCCGCCGCCGCGGCGGCGCCGGCGAGCGGCCAGACGCCCCCGGACAGAGACCGCTGCGGCCTCCTGGTGGCACCCCCTCCTTGTCGCGTCGGCCTGCTCCTCACCAGTGGAGCCGGGATAGCTGTGGCGCCGAACCGTAGCCTGCGGGACCGATACCATGTCACGACCGAGTGGGGCCCCATGGTCCGCATCGGGGGCCGGAATTCGGTCGGCGTGGGAGCGTTTGTCGTCGGATACCTTGACGACGACAGCGGTCTGGAATCGGGACCGGGCCTGGGGGCGACGATCCGCTACCGGCGGTGGCTCTCGGGCCCCGGATACCTGGACGCAGCCGTCGGCGCGGTGGCCGACGGCTGGCACGCCCAGGTCAGCTCCGCGCACGGGCTGTATCCGATGGTCGAGGTCCGCGCGTCGCCCATCCGTCGGCTGACCATCGGCCTGCGCCACGAACGGTTCACCGTCAGGGAGAGCTACTGCCACCGCGCACTATGCCTCGAGACGGGCCGCGCGGCGCCGACGACCCACCTGACGGTGGGGATCCAGGGCTGGTGGTCGCTGGTCGGGACCGTGCTCGGTGGGCTCTGGTGGGCGTCGCACGTCGAGATCGGATCGTGAAACCCCGCCTTGGTGCCGTGATCGTCGCTTGCCTGGTCGCGGCAGGCTGTGGTGAGTCCCTCGCGCCACCTTCGGGACAATACGAGATTGTGCTGTTGACGCTTCCCCCCGGCATGACGCGGGGCGAAGCGCTGGGGATCAGCCCCTCCGGCCTGATCGCAGGCTGGACGGCGGCGGCAGCGTCATCGGGTACGGGAGAGGACCTGCCCTGTTTTTGTGGAGAGCGGGCCACCATTTGGGTGGACGGCGTCCCCACCGTCCTGCCGCCGCTCGTCGAGGGCGGCGCGAGCCTGGCGCGGGACATCAACGACGCGGGCGTGGTCGTCGGCCTCAGCGTGGCGGCCACGCGCTGCGGCCAGCCGAGTGTTCCGTGCGGCTACTACGTGCCCACCCGGTGGGTGAACGGTATTCCCCGGTCCCTGCTGGCCACAGACAGTGGCCACAACGGTGTGGCGACGGCGATCAATGGGCCCGGCGTCATTGTCGGCCGGTTCGGCGGGCCCGACACCGCGTTTAGCTGGGAGGGCGGCGTCCTCACACCCCTTCCGACCGGCGGGCAGAACGGGGAGGCTCTCGACATCAACGACCGCGGGGATATCGTCGGCAGCGTGGGGTTCAATCGGGTGGCGGCACGCTGGCGGAACGGCAACCTGGACACGCTCGAAGCACCGTTGGCGGCGTTCGGGAGCAGCCGGGCCGAGACGGTGAATGCCGCGGGCGACGTGGGTGGTTCCTTGTGGGGTCCGGAGGGCCTCACCATCGCGCGCTGGGGACCGGGTGGATTCGAACGCATCGGCGACCCGGATACTCAGCTCGCTCTCCTGGGGCTTGTGCTCGTCGCCGGCGACGGGACGTTGATCACGACCGTGCAGCGCGGCCGCCCACACGCCGTGGTGTGGCGCGCCGCTGGCCGCGAGGACCTGGGGGTGCCCCCGGGGTATGCCGTGAGCGGCGCGATGGGCATCAATGAGCGGGGAGACGTGGTTGGCGTGAGCGTGTTCAGCGATGCCCGACCCCACGACGCCCGGCCCCCGCAACCGGTGTTATGGCGGAGACGCTAGCCCTGCGCCCCGAAGTGTGCGCCGCGGATAGTCGCGATCAGGGACCGCTTGTCAGCGCCGCTGCCGCGATCGGATTCATGCTGACGCACACCCTCACGCCCGGACGATCGCATGCGTTCGCCGCTGTGGGGTACGCGCTATGAAGGGTTCGCTGCGTCGTGCCCTTGGGTTGATGGCCGCAACGCGGCTCGGCCCGGGCTTACGGATGTCGGGTGTGGTCGTGGCTCTCTGGACCTGCCACGTGCTCGTGGCCCCTGTCCTGGGGGCTCAGGAATCGGCGGAGCGCCGGCTACAGCGTTTGCGACCCGGCCAGACAATCCGTCTCCGACTGACCGACGGCCGGCGGTTGGAGTCCAGAATCGCGGCAGTTGGGGGAGACCCTTTCTCGATCAGCTTGACGCAGGTAGGGACCGCCCTCACCCTCGAAGCGATCGACTCGTTGTGGGTGAGGGCCCGGGCCACCGGACGTGGTGCCCTAGTGGGAGCCGGAGTTCTTGGCACATCGCAGCTCGTATTTTGGGGCTTGCTTTGTGGCGACCACCCAGGTCAGGAGCGGGTCTGCAGCCACGGCGTCACCGCGACGATGACGACATTCGGGCTTGTCGGGGGCGTTTTGCTCGGGGCGGGCGTTGGTTCTCTGGTCCCGAAATGGCCCCTCCGCTACTTCCGCAGTCCTCTCGGCCCGGGGCTCGCAATCCCCCTGTACCGGTAAAAGGCCGGGCGATGACTGCGCTCGGCGCCGGCGCCGGCACCAACCATGGTGAGTAACGCTATTCGGGAATCACCGGCAGGAGGATGTACGATGCGCGAGCCGCGGAATGGTGAACCCCGTTCCGGGCCACCGCCCACGAGGTCTCGTCGTAATTGTTGCCGCCGGTGGTTCCTTACTTGTGGGCGCTCACAGCTCACGCGCTCGTTAGGCAGCATCCTAAACGCCCCACTGCCGCCACCACTCGCGGCCGGCACTCAAGACAAGCCCAACGTGAAGCCGCACGCCAGACCACGACGCAAAGGGGGAGGCCGCACGTGGGCAGTTCGCCGGCTTTAAGCGCTCGTTGGGCCGGGGGGTGAAGGCCCTAAAGACCGCGGGTGAGAGGTCCTTCGCCGCCGGCTCAGCACGTGATGCGGAAGCTGGTTGCGACCTCCTCGCGATCCCGCAATTTCTCGGGGATTCGGCGGCCCAACCGTGCCCGGTGGATCATCGATGGTCCCGCCGCAGGCCGCGAGGACCAGTGCCGCGATCAGGCACGCCATAGCAGCACGCATGGAGTCTCCTTCGTGAGAGCGCGCACGCACCGCTATCCCTTTGGCAGGTCCGAATTGAGCACTAAATTCTGATCTATACCATCAGGCCGCAGGGAGCTACCTAGCATGCCTCGCTCCAAGGACGTAAAGCCCATCACCTACCTCAAGAACTCCACCGCCAAGCTCGTCCGGGAAGTCGCGGAGCAGGGACGTACCGTCCTCATCACCCAGAACGGCGAAGCCAAAGTGGTCGTGATGAACGTGGCGCGCTACGACCGGTGGCGGAACGCCATGGCCATAGCCAAGCTCCTTGCCCTTTCGGCGGCCCAGGCCCGGGGGGGGCACGTCATTTCCACCACCCAGGCGCTGGCGCGCGGCGAAGCGGCCCTGAACGAGGAAATCACTGAGTAGGGTGGCATACCGTGTTCTCTGGAGCGAGAACGCGGCTCTCGATCTCGAAGAAGCCGTGCGCTACCTCGCGCGGGAATCCCCCGCTGGCGCACGCCGCCTGCTGACCCGAGTGCGCAAGTGGGCGGCGACCTTTGCGCGCTCTGCCGCGACGCGGGCGCGTGGTGCCGATTTCGTCGATGGGCTGTTTGATTCGCGGCAGGATCTCGAGGAACTGCTGGTCGCTCGGTTGTTGACGCACGAGACCTGACGAGGCGCCGCCCGTACCGGTCCCTACCGCCTCTTCTTTCTGCCGCTCTCGGTTTCCCCCCAGCGCGCCAGGAACGACCCCACAAATTGGTGCACCCGGTCGCCCTCGACCGCGCACCCCCAACCCAGGCGCGAGAGCCTCTCACCCTGCCAGCCGTTCCGTGGCGACGAGTCGCGCCCCAGGCGACAAAGAGCAGCGCTTGCAGCAGGAACGCCCCCCCAAAGGCGACTGCCGTGGGATTGACTGGGCGAAAGAACCACAAGTGGTAGACGGCACCCATCCATGCCCAGAGGAGGGCGAGCCCAAACGCGATCCACCGGGGCGCTCCGCCTCGGCCTCGGTAGGCAACGACGGCCAACAGCCAACCGATGCCATACAAGAGCACCTGAGCCGGCCAGACCGCGCGGTTGTAGCTGGCGAACACGCCCAAGAACTGATCAACCGTGAACGGAAGCGACATAGGGTCGCGGCCTCGATGCTCCGGAAAGGACGAGAACTCTCGTGGAATGTCACCCGCACCCTTTGATCCGAAAGTTAGCTGGGCATGAAGATTCCTTCCTTGCGCCGCCATACCGCCTCGGATACCCCGGAAGCCGGGCGCCTGCGGTCCGCCCTGGAAGGGGGCGAGAACCGTGATCACCACCGGGTTGCGCCACTGTCGGTTTGGACGGGGTAGCCGCGGCCAAGTTCACATCCATGAGACCTTCGACTAGGCGCAGCGCGCGGACGCCGTCCGCGGCCAAGTTCTAAGGTCGCAATTTGCGACCTTAAAACTTGTTCCTCGCCGCTGGATAGCAGAAACATGAAGTCTCCCGGAAACCGACTTCGCTGGGGTTTCACCGCCTCGTTCAGACGCTTGATGCTGACGCCGTAGAATTCCGCAAGGTCCCCGTTCAGCATGACGCGGTAGCCGCGAACGAGGTGAATAGCGGCGGTGATTCGCTCCACGGAGATCATGGCCTGGCATTGGCGGCAGAATAGCTCTGTCCCGTTGAGGTCACGGTACCAAAGCGTCGGGTCGTTGTATCATTTTTCCGCGCACCTCCTGAACCAGGTACCCGCCGTTAGGCACCTCGCAACATCGCGGCGCCCCCCGTGGATCCGGGCGGAAGTTGAGGGCCAAATGGGTACCTCAAGTTTCCCGCTTCTTCGGCAGTCAATTGAAACATGAAATTGGATGGAAATCGTGAAGCGTTGCGGGAGGCGGCGCGGTTGAGGGCTTTGGTTTCTACGCCATACAGCTCGGCCAGATGGGCATCGAGCATCAGTGATATGGAGTGGATCGGCTACTGGACGGCCGTGGGTCCGAGGGTGCCAATTGCTTGGGTAGCAAGGAGATTGGAGGCGCTCACTGACGGCGCGCTTTGGGAACCGAGCTCCATAACACCCAGCCCCAAGGACCTCATGGCAAAGAAAGGGACGAAAGGCAACACGGGTGCAAACATCGGCTTTGAGGCCCAGTTCTGGGCCGAAGGAGTAAATCAGCGCGGGACGGCGGGTCGAGAGTGGAGCCATAGCCATGCGCTGCGTTCACTCCGCCGCCTCTGGGAGCTGCAAACGGGCGAGGACCCGACGCAGCTCAAGGCGGCGGCTCCAGGGAGCGCAAGAGCTTTGCGCGCCCCCTCAAGATCTATGCCGAATCACTGTCAAGGAGATCGGGGGCTCCGTAGATCGAAAATGCAAAGGCCGCGGGGGTTGAGACCCGCGGCCTTTTCGACGCCCGGTGGGACGCCGCGCATTCGCAATGCGCCTGCATTATATGCTCGGCCATGCCAAGTGGACAAGGTGGCGCCGGGTGCGGGCGATGGGATTCGAACCCATACGGGCCTAGGCCCAATGCATTGCGAATGCACCGCGTCCACCGTTGCGCCACGCCCGCACTGCGGCACGATGACACAACCGGATACAATCGACGGGACCTCGCAATGTTCCAATGCCTCCGGCAGGCACAACTTGAATGCCGGAGGGTCGACAGCGGTACCCAAACGGACGCAACGTGTAGCGGATTATTGCAGTGCAGCGCAGTCGCGTGGCGCCCCACAAGCTGGCACCGGGCGCGAGCGAAACGTTCACCTGCCCCCTGGGGGTGCCCGTCACCATCGAGCTTGCCAGCGGCGGCACCATCAGCGACAACAACCGGTTACCGCTGGCGCACAACGGCCACGCGTACGTCGGCCTGCAGCGCAACTGACGGCGGTTCCCGGCTGCCCGCCACACCCCCTTACCATACTCGACGGGCTTGTGCGGTTGTTAGGGCGGATGGAGGTTGGGAAAGGCGTGAAGAGTGTAGAGTGAAGAGGGAAGAGCACTACCCTTTTACCGACGCTCTCGATGCACCCGGACCTGTTCGTCAAGTGTTGTTGTACTCTTCCCTCTTAACTCTTCACTCTTCACTGCTTTTTGATCGCCCCGGTACTTCCCCTGGAGAGATCATGGTGCATACGAATTATCTCTGGTTTACGACGAAGAACCGCCAAGAAATTATCGACATCACCGACGAGGTCGCGGCCGAGGTGAAGAAGAGCGGGGTCAAGGAAGGGATGGTGCTGGTGTCGGCGATGCACATCAGCGCGTCGGTCTTCGTGAACGACCACGAATCAGGTTTGTGGCAGGATATCCTCAAGTGGCTGGAGGAGACGATTGCGCCGTGGGCGCCCGAACGGTACCGCCACAACGAGACGGGCGAGGACAACGCGGCGGCTCATCTGCGGAGCCTGACCGTCGGACACGAGGTCATTGTCCCGATCACCAAGGGCGTGCTGGATTTCGGGCCGTGGCAGCGGGTGTTTTATGGGGAGTGGGATGGGCAGAGGAAGAAAAGGGTGATTATCAAGGTGATGGGGGAGTGAGGGCTGACGCGTCGACGGCGTAGCGAGATCCGCAGATCTCATCAGAGCAACATTTCACGGGACGGGGGTCGATTAACGAGATCCGCAACGGCCAAGACGAGGGCCTTCAACTCATACGGTTTTTCAAACACAGGACGTCCGGTATCGTTGAGGAACTCAGCGACCTTGGGTGCTCGCGCAACTGCCGTCACGAAGATGACGCGGCTCGCCAACGCGGGATGCAAGGACTCTAGCTGTTCGTAGAGCTGAAGGCCGTCAACGACGGGCATCTTCACGTCGCAAACGATCGCGCGGTAGCGACGCGCGTGCACGGCAGCTAGCGCGGCCTCGCCGTTCTCAACCGCGGTAATGGTGTACCCAGCGCGCGTGAGAATGGTGGCCATCACCGACCGGACAACCGGCTCATCTTCCACGATCAAGACATCCGTTTCCGGAAGGTCCCCTTCTGCCGGCGCCTCAGGCACGCATCCCTCCTTGGCGGTCGGGCCTTCTGGTGATGATGGACCCCAATGATCGCCATGCGTTTGGCAAGGGGTCGCTCTTACGCGGGTTTCAGCCGACGCCGAGGAACCGGTTGGTCGCATTCAAGACAGCCACTGCCGCTGCTCGCAGCGGGTCCCGTTGGTCCTCTGGACAAAAGCCGAGGAGCGCCCGCGTCTGGTTTTGGTACCGCACGACGAGCGACACCATCGCCACGGCCACGCCGAGCCCCTGGAACATCTCCGCTCCGCTCACCTCCACCTCCACCTGGTCCTTTCCCACCGCGCGGCGGAGAGCCTCAGCGGCTGCCCGGGCAGCTGCCTGGAGCACCCCGCTACCGGAGAAGTTTCCGAACGCCTCCCCCTCATAGGTTTGCTGCCCTGGTCGTTCGAGCTGCACCCACAGACGGCACCGCTCGTCCGGGAGTCGTTCGAGTTGGGCGCGGGCAAACTTGAGCAAACGTGGCGGTCGGTCTCCCATAGGCTCCTCGGCGTCGATGCTCGAAGGTGGTATCGGAAGGTCCCCAACCGGTACCACTGCTCCCCGAACCGAGGACGGAAGGTCGTCGGAGACCTGCTGCCGCATTCGGGGCGATACGGGGCGGCCACGAGCAGCTCCGGTCCCCCAGAACTGCACCAGGCGCTCGCACTCTGCCCGCAGCTCGGCGGGGATCGTTCCCGCCGGGGCTGATAGGAGGGGTTCCAGGAGAGTGAGGAGAGCCTGGGCGAGTTGCCGCCGCTCGCCTTCGGGGTAGGCCGCCCAATGGCGGGAGACGACTTGCAGCACCCGCTCCACCGGCGTTCCCGGCAGAGCGAGAAACTCCTCCGGCAGGTTACGTGCAGTGACAGGTTGATCCATGCGTCTCGTCCGTTGTGTCCTATGTGCCGTTCTGTTTCTGCGTCTCGATCCAGTCTGCTGCCGTCCGATCCTGCGGCGACGCGGTCGCTTGGCCTCCGGAGCGCGCCGGCGTAACGTGGTCGGGGAGGTTACTCACCACCATCGCGCGCTGACACGGTAGGCGGGCGATCTCGCCACGGCCATGGCCTTCGGCCTCTCGGCAGAGCAGGAAGCGTTCCGACTTCTGGCCTTCGACCTAGCCCCTTGATCTGTCAAGAGTTGCGAGTGAGGCCCCCGATACGCGCCGAGGGGACAGGGTCGTTTTGTACATGGGGTGGGTCGGTACGGACCAGGGCGGTTCCAACTTTGTTCGGGCCAATGTTGCCTCGGGCTGGGCTTGAGAAAGCAGGGAAGAGGCGCCGCCCTGAGCGAAGCGAAGGGGAAGAGGGAAGAGCACTACCCTCCGGGCAAGAAGCGCAACCGCGTCTACTCATACCAGCGCTACCTCACCATCCTCAGCGAAGGCACCGAGCCGCTCTAGCCGGATGATGGGGCAGTGGACAGTCGTCTTCCGCGCCGGAAACAAAAGGCCGCAGGCATGACACCCGCAGCCTTCGTCGTGGCGGAACTAGCGTCACGCTGGGCTTCAATGCCGATTGCGCACGCCCCACGTAGTCACTGGTCCAAAAAAATCTGCCGCCCAGGGCAGCCCAGGCGGCAGAATCGGACCGCCCGACCGGTCCTTCAGTACGAGGTGAAGAGGAGATTGCTATTGACGGTTTTCGAGCTCTTCACCACGCCTTGGGTGGTGGCGGCGGACAATGCATCACGCACTTCCTGCGCGGTCGCCGCCGGATTGGCCTCCAAGAATAGCGCCGCGACACCAGCAGTATGGGGTGCGGCCATGGAGGTCCCGCTGATGGTATTGGTAGCGACATCGCTGGTGCCCCAGGCCGACGTGATGCCGACCCCCGGCGCGAACCAGTCTACGCAATTCCCGTAATTCGCCCAGGTCGCCTTGGTGTCGGTCTTGTCGGTCGCGCTGACAGTCATCGCCTCGGTCACCCGCGAGGGCGAATACCTGCAGGCGTCCTGTGCGCGTCCGCCGGCATTCCCGTTTCCGGCGGCGACCGCGGTGGCGACGCCGTCGGCGATCATCCGGCGGACCGCGTCATCCACACTGCTATTCGCTCCGCCGCCCAGCGACATGTTCGCCACCGCCGGGGCGCCGGCCTGATGGTCGCCCACCACCCAGTCCATGCCCGCGATGACACCGCTCCAGGTGCCGGAGCCGTTGCAGTCGAGCACCCGCACCCCGACCAGGCTGACGCTCTTGGCTACGCCGTAAGTCGTGCCGCCCACGGTTCCACTGACATGGGTGCCATGGCCGTGGCAGTCCACGCCGCTGCCGCCCAAGGCATCGAAGCCGAAGGCTGCCCGCCCGCCGAACTCCGCGTGACTGTAGCGGATTCCGGTATCGATGATGTATGCGCTCACCCCCGCGCCCGTGTTGGTGTAGGTGTAGGTGGTGCTGAGGGGGAGGCCCCGCTGGTCGATGCGGTCCAGGCCCCATGTGGCGTTGGTCTCGGTGTCATTGATGGTGGCGATGCCGTCGGGCTCTACCCGCGTTACCCGGGCGTCGGCGAGCAGGCCGCTGCGCGCCGCGTCCGAGATGGCGCCGGCGAACCCGTTGAGTGCCCGCGAGTACACGTAATCCGGAGTCACTCCGTGGGCTCGGGCAACGGCCGCGGGATTCTCCCTGTCCCGCACGGTCACGATAAAGCGTCCTTCCGCCACCGCGTTGCCGCCTACGGCAAACGAGGGCTGGGAGGTATCGCTCATCGAGGTGGAAGAAGGATCCTGGCACGCGGTGAGCGCGGCGGCGGCCGCGACGAGCAGCAGCTTCCGGTTCATCTGATTCTCCTGGCTGGGATGGCAAAGACCCGCTACGCTAACTCCGCCCTGCGTGGGGCGCAACACCCCGATGGCGTGCGGAGCATGCGCAAGGGTTCGACGCCACCGCGATCAGCCATGAACGCGTCCCCAGTACCAAAGCCCGGTATACATCGGCCCGGCATTGCCGAGGGCCAGGCCGGACCAGAACAGCATCGCTCCCACGTTCCAGTCACGGACATGTCCTGCAAGTCCGACGAGTAGCAGGCCTACTGCCCAGATCGTCGCGGCGACCACCACCGTGCGGACCAGGAGACGGCGGACCGCCCTGTCATCCTGGATTGCCCGGCGACCACGCTCGGTCTCTCGTGCGATCTGGTCGGGGGTGAGCTCGAGCAACCGATCCATGGCTGCGCGCATGCGGTTATTGCGTCTTAAAGCGGGAGACGGATGCCGATGAAGAGAGTGCCCCAGACAGCGGGAACGTCGGCCGGCAGGTCTTCACCCTGCCGGGTCTCACTGGAGCCAGGTCCGGATCAACCCGGCGATGAAGAGCGCTATCACCAGGGCGATCATGGCGAGTGCCCGCTTGCGGCGAGTGCCCTCCCACAGGGCCCACGCGTCTTGGTCCAGGTAGTAGCCGCTGTTGGGTGCCTGGCGGATGATTCCCCGCCGGGCGAGACGATGCCAGGCATGTCGCTCCTCCACGCCGATCGAGGCGGAGCTCGCGGCGGTGTCAGGACTCAGGGCCCCGGCGCAGCGGAAATGGTTGACGAGATCCCGATTCTTGCGAGCGATGACGACTGTTGCTGCGGGAGCACCACCCATGGGGACATCCTCGTGCGCACGATCAGCCATACTCTACCCGGTTTTCCGCGGCTCCGCTGCGAAGCCGCGGCGAACGAGATCGGCTAGTCGACCGACAAGAGTAGTGCGTGTTCGTCCAAGGTTGCCCCGCTCGGCGACAGCGGACACTGAACCGAGCCGCGACCCCTGCCCGGGGCCCAGTCGGCCCCGGTCGAGCTACTTGATTCGTTTAAAGGTCCAGAAGCGATTCGCGATCGTGACCACGGTCTCCAGCGTAGTCCCCTTGGCAGGTCAGAATTGGGCGCTAAATTCTGACCTATACCAGACGACCGTAGGGAGCTGCCCCCAATGCCTCGCTCCAGGGATGTAAAGCCCATCACCTACCTCAAGAACTCGACCGCCAAGCTCGTCCGGGAGGTCGCGGAGCAGGGACGCACCGTCCTCATCACCCAGAACGGCGAAGCCAAAGTCGTCGTCATGGATGTCGCGCGCTACGATCGTTGGCGCAACGCTATGGCGATGGCAAAGCTTCTGGCTCTTTCGGCGGCCCAGGCCCGGCGGGGCCGCGTCATTTCCACTGCCGAAGCGCTGACGCGCGCGGAAGCGGCCCTGAAGGAGCAAATCACTGAGTAGGGCGGCGTACCGTGTCCTCTGGAGCGAGAACGCGGCGCTCGATCTCGAAGAAGCAGTGCGCTACCTCGCCCGGGAATCCCCCGCGGGTGCACGCCGCTGGCTGACCCGGGTGCGCAAGTGGGCGGCGACCTTGCGCGCGCTGCCGCAACGCGGACGCATGGTGCCGGAGTTGCTGGAGTTCGGGATCACCACATGGCGGGAGTTGGTTGCCGATCCCTACCGGCTGGTCTATCGCATTGATCGGCGAACCGTTTTCGTCGACGGGCTGTTTGATTCGCGGCAGGATCTCGAGGAGCTGCTGATCACTCGGCTACTGACGCACGAGACCTGAAATGCTGATCGATTTGTTGGGCTTGGTCCAGGGACTCGCGATCAAGGTCCTGCCGCTTTGCTGGGGCCTGCCACGCCGCCGAGGTGTACCAGCGCGCACTGCGAGCACGCGAGCCGTGATCTGAAGGTGCAGCGTGACCTTGCTGATACCCGAACGAATACCAAAAGCCAAACGGTGTCCCCGGGCCGACTTGGAAGAGTATTGGTCATCTCACGCTTGTTCTGCGGCCTAAGTCCAGTATTTTCAATAGTTCCGAGTCTTTCGAGGGTCTAGCTTGGCTGGTTTCCACCTGGCGGAGCGGTTCGCCGAGCAGGCAATTCAGCACGGTAGCCGCGATTGCCTGGTGTACCACAACCGACGGATGACCTACGCCCAAGTGAACGCCGAGGCGAGTGCGCTCGCCGCCGCGTTCGCGGAGCTAGGTATCGAGACCGGCGACCGCGTGGCCGTCGATCTCCCCAACTGCCGGGAGTGGGTAGTAACGCTGCTGGCATGTGCCCGCGCCGGCGTGGTGATGGTCCCTCTCAATCCGGCGCTCGGTTTCCACGAGCTCAAGTATCAGCTCCGGCACGCCGAGGTGAATCTCGCGGTCGCGGCGCAGACCCTCGGAGGAATCGAGTATCTCGAGGTATTCGACGACCTGATCGCCGACCTGCCGGACCTCCAGTACCTGGCTTCGGTCGGAGACGAAGAGGTCTGGTACGACGACCGGGTCTTCGGATTCGAGGATCTCATGCGGCGTGGGCTCGGCCGGGAAAAGCCGCCCGCCGACGTGAACGCGGACACCGCCCCACTCGCGATCCTCTATACCTCGGGAACCATGGGCAAGCCGAAAGGCGTGGTACTAACGCATCGCAACCTCGTGCTTTCGGCGGAGAACTCGGCGAACGCCCTCCGGGAGACCCCGGACGATCGGGTGCTCGCGGCGGTACCGATGTTCACCGTGTTCGGGGTCCACGTCGTGTTGACCACGCTGCTCACCGGTGGCACCCTGGTGCTGCAGGAGCGGTTTCATCCACGGCAGGCGCTCGAGCTGATCGAGCGCGAGCGGGCGACGGTGGTCCACGGGGTCCCCACCATGTTCCAGCTTCTGATGCGGGAGGAGTCCTTCGGAAGCCGGAATCTCTCCACCGTCCGGACCGGCATCATCGCCGGAAGTCCGGTATCCGACGAGCTGGTGCGGCGGGTCCGGCGGTGGAACGATGTCCAGATCGCCTACGGCCTCACGGAGACGGGGCCCACGGTCAGCATCACCCGCTTCGAAGATCCCGTCGATCTTCGCGAGCGGACCGTGGGTCGGCCGGTGCCGGGGGTGGAGGTGAAAGTGGTGGACGTGACCTCGGGCGCCTTGCATGGGCCCGAGGCCGTCGGCGAGCTGGCGGTACGAGGTCCCAACGTCATGTCCGGCTACCACCGGATGCCGTTGGAAACGCAACGATCGTTCACTCCGGAGGGGTTCTTCCTCACCGGAGACCTCGCCTTTCTGGACGAGGATGGATACGTGACGATCGTGGGCCGGCGGAAGGAAATGATCATCCGCGGCGGCCACAACATTTACCCCCGCGAGCTGGAGGACGTCCTCCGCTTGCATCCGGCGGTGGACGACGCGTGCGTGTTCGGGGTTCCGCACGAGATCCTCGGCGAGGCCGTATGCGCCTGCGTCGTGCCGCTGGAAGGCGCCATAATCACGGGCGATGAGCTCAAGGAGTTCTGCCGTGAGCATGTGGCTGACTTCAAGGTCCCGGACGTGGTCCGCTTCTTCGATTCCTTCCCGCTCACCGGAAGCGGGAAAGTGAAACGCAGGGAGCTGGCGCAAGTCGTGGGACTGGAACTGAGTACAACGTGAATCAACAGAGTTCGGGGAGGCTGCGCGGCAGCCCCTCATTCGAGCCGCCGGCGCACGCGCCGAACGCGGCCATGCTGATCGACTTCGACAATGTCACCATGGGGATCCGCTCGGATCTCCAGAACCAGCTGAAGCGGCTGCTCGCATCGGACATCTTCAAAGGAAAGGTGTCGGTCCAGCGGGCCTACGCCGACTGGCGGCGCTATCCCCAGTACATCGTCCCGCTCTCCGAAGCGTCGATCGACCTGATCTTCGCCCCGGCCTTCGGGTCCAACAAGAAGAACGCGACCGATATCCGCCTCGCGATCGATGCCACCGAGCTGGTGTTCACCCGCCCGGAGATCGGCACTTTCATTCTCCTCTCAGGCGACAGCGATTTTTCCAGCCTGGTCTTGAAGCTCAAGGAATACGGCAAGTACGTCATCGGCGTCGGCATTCGCGAGTCGTCCAGCGATCTGCTGATTCAAAATTGCGACGAGTACTTCAGCTATAACGAGCTCACCGGTCTCGCCAAGGAAGGGACCGAGGAGCACCCCCGGCACGACCCCTGGGAGCTGGTCATCGAGGCCGTGACCCAGATGCGGCAGAACCGCGATGTCATGCGGTCCGACCGGCTGAAGCAGGTGATGCAGGAGATCGATCCCAACTTCAATGAGAAGGATGCCGGCTTCAGCCGCTTCTCCAAGTTCGTGCAGGAGGCAAGCCAACGCGGCTATCTCAGGCTGACCAAGCTGGACAACGGCCAGTTCGAGGTCGACCTCGGATCGAACGCCAACGTCTCGCCGGCGGTCGAGTCGGCATTGGCGGCCGCACCGGCGGAGCCGGCCGCGGGCCCGCGGCGCCGCGGAGGGCGAGAGCGCCACGACCGCGACCGCGCCGATCAGGCGGCGGGGCCCAAGGGCACGACGCTGGCGCAGGCGTTCGAGGGACTCCGCCAGGCGCTCCTCGATCTGGGAGCGATTGGCGAGGAATCCACCGATTCCGAGCAGGTGCGCGAGCGGATGCTGGAGAAATTTGGCGCCGATGACCCCATTGTCGGCGGCACGAGATTCCAGCGCCTGCTGCGTCAGGCACATGATGCCAATCTGATCGAGTTGGTAAAAACCGGAGAAGATGCCTACTTGTTGCGCCTGACTCCGGGGGCCGGTGCAGCGGTCCCGCCGACCGCGGTCCAGATGGCCGAGACGAGTGAGCCGGTCGAAGCACCGACGACGCCTCGGGAGCTGCGCGGCGAGGAGCGGCCACGAGAGCACCGGCGCGGGCGGGGCGAGCGCGGCGGCAGAGGCCGCGGCAGGCGCGGTGAATCGGATCGTGGTCCTCGGCGCTCTCACGAGCCCGCCGGGCCCGCCGGGCCCGCCGCTGCCGAGAGCGGACCGGCAGTGAGTGGACCGCCCGGTGAACCGGCTCAGCCGGCTGCCGGCTCGGACGCTGCTCGCAGGAACGTCCGGTTTCGGTCCGGCTCGCGCCGGCCGGTACCACCTGCTGCGCCCGCGGAAGGCATGGCCAATCGTCCTCCAGCAGCACCGGCTCCGCCCCCGCCTCCGCCGCCTGGCGAGCGCCCGGCCCGTTCGCTCCGTGGCCGTCCCGGAAGCTCCGCGCTGAAGGCGTCGCGTTCGCGGACCGAGACCCCAACTCCTAGCCCGTCGACCGAAGATGGGCGCAGGCCGGTCCCGGAAGCCCGTGCCGAGCCTGAGGCTGCGCCCAAACCGGAGAAGAAAGTCCCGAAGCCGGAGCCGGCGCACGAGACGGATGAGCCGCGGGGATTGTTCAAGCGCCTGAGCGGCGCGCTGCAGAAAGCGCTGGGGACCCCCGAAAAGGAGTCCGACGAGTAAGTGAGCGGATCTGTCACCGGCGAGCCCCTGGACTCGGGTTTTTACGCGCGCGACACCGTAAGTGTCGCGCGCGATTTGTTGGGCTGTGTGCTCGAAACCCGGATCCGGGGAGTGGTGACCGCGGGCCGCATCGTCGAGGTCGAAGCCTATGTTGGGCCGCATGACCCCGCGGCCCACGGCTTCGGCAATCGGCGCTCGGCCCGGAACGATCGCCTGTTTGGCCCACCTGGCACGGCCTACGTCTATTTCACCTACGGCATGCACTGGTGCTTCAACGCGGTGACGGAGCGCGAGGGCTACCCGGCCGCGGTGCTGGTGCGGGCCCTGGAACCGCTGATCGGCATCGAAGCCATGCGTCGCCGGCGCGGCGGTTCCGACGTCCGGGCACTCTGCTCCGGCCCGGCCCGGTTGTGCGAAGCCCTGGCTATCACCGGCACGCTGAACGGTGCGCCGCTCGACGGTGGGCGCATCCGCGTTCTCTGCCCGGATCTGACCCAACGGAGCCGGGTCACGACCTCGCCCCGAATCGGCATCTCGAAGGCGACGGACTGGCCGCTCCGATTCTGCGTGAGGGGGTCGGAGTGGGTGTCGCGAAGAGAAGTGAAGAGTTGAAGAGGGAAGAGCAAAACAGGTGTCAGGTTCCAGGTGCCAGGGCTTCTCCTCGTAGTCCCTGACACCTGGCACCTGACACCTGGCACCTCCCCTTAACCCTTCCCTCTTCCCTCTTCCCTTTCGTTCTGTCGACACATCCTCATGCGAGCTGGTTAACGCATACCGGATTCCTGCGGTCAATGCGTGCTGATCGCTGGTGATCAGGAAGTCCCTGCTGGACGGCATGTAGTTATAGGACGCGAAGACCGCCCACCGCTTGAGCCGGTACTGCACGCCAGCCGCGAGGACCATGAAAGCCTTGGTATCCACCTCGGCCACGGCATTGCTGGCGTTGATGACTTCCTGGGTCGTGGTGAACGGCCCCACCGCTTGCGCGTCGGTGATCTGATGGATGGCGAAGCCGCCACCCAGCATGATCTGGAGCTGCTTGTCGGTGGGGACCGCAAAAATGGTTGCCTGAATTCGACGGGCCCCGCTGAAGTTCACCAGCCGGATGCCCCCGGTAGCGATCGCGGACGCATCACTGACCGCCGACTGCGTTGAATCGGGGAAGATGATCTGGTCGAACGCTACGAGAAGCGCCGACCGCTTGCCGGTAATCATCCAGTGCCCGCCGGCTGAGGGAGCGAACTTGCGGCCCGTGACGAGGGGCAGCTCGTAAGCGTAGACGCCTCCCTCGAGACCCCAGTACCATTTTCGCTGCCAAGCCTCGGCCTGGCCAAAAGCCGGCGGCACAAAGACAAGAGCGGCGAAAACGCCAAGTACCCACGCATGTCGGTGCATCGTTTTGACCTCGGCCGTTAATAAAACGCCCGGACGGTCCGGACGGGCCAACAAGATAGGGACTAACTGGAAAAAATGCGAGGGGGGACTAGGTCTCAGGCTATTGCCAGTACGTTGTTTAAGCCCCTAAGCCGCGAAATTACTTGAGGTCGGACGAATCGAGCCATCAGCCATCAGTCGTCAGCTATCTAGCCATCAGCCATCAGCCATCAGAAGAGGCGACATGCTAGAGGCGCCCACACACTCTTCATAGGAGCCACCCTGACGGCTGACGGCTGACGGCTGATGGCTAGAAGTGAACACATACTCATATCTATAATATCGTGTCAGTGACGTGATGATGTTTCCTATACCAGCTTGAGCTTTCTTCCCACCTTGTCGAACGCGCGAAGAGCTTGATCCAGATCACCTCGGGTGTGAGCGGCCGAGATCTGACAGCGCACCCGAGCCTCTCCCTTCGGTACCACCGGATAGCCAAAACCGGTTACGAACACGCCCTCGCTCAGGAGCATCTCACTCATCTGGATGGCCTTGGCGGTCTCCCCCAGGATCACCGGGATGATTGGCGTATCACCGTCGATCGGTTTGAACCCGCGCGCCTTGAGCTGGTCCCGGAAATAAGCCGTGTTCTGGCGCAGCCGGGTGATGAGCTCGGGATGGCTCCTCAGATACCGGACCGCGGCCATGGCGCTACCGGCGATAGTGCAGGGCAGGGCGTTGGAAAAGAGCTGCGGTCTGGAGCGCTGGGTGAGGTAGTCGCAAAACGCGGTGGAAGAGGCCACGAAGCCGCCCGATGCACCGCCCAGCGCTTTGCCGAGCGTCGAGGTGATGATGTCGATCTGGCCCAGGGTCCCGGTGTGCTCCGGGGTACCGCGCCCGGTCCGTCCCAATACGCCGGTAGCGTGCGAATCGTCTACCGCCACCGCCGCGTCGTATTTCTGCGCCAGGGCCACGATGTCGGCGAGTCGTGCGACGTCGCCCTCCATCGAAAAAACCCCGTCGGTGAAGATCAGGCGGCTGCGCGCTTCCTTGGCGGCCTGAAGCTTCTCTTCCAGGTCCTTCATGTCCGAGTGGCGGTACAGCGCGTGCTGGCACTTGGTGATCTGGCGCGCCAGCCGGATCGAATCGATGATCGAGGCGTGGTTCAGCTGGTCGGAGATGACGATGTCTTCCGGTCCCAGCACCGTGGGACAGACCGCTTCATTGGCCGTCCAGCAGGACACGAAGCTGAGGCTGGCCTCGGTACCGACGAAGCTGGCGAGCTCCGCCTCCAGCTCTCGGTGGATGGTGAAAGTGCCGCAGATGAAGCGGACGCTCGCGGTGCCGGCTCCAAACCGATCCAGCGCCTCGTGGCCGGCGCGGATGACTTCCGGGACGGTGCAGAGACCGAGGTAGTTGTTGCTGGAGAGAATGATGACGTCGCCACGACCTTCCATCACCACTCGTGCGGCCTGCGGCGAATCGAGATAGTTCAGCCGTTTGTAGACGCCGTCCCGCTTGAAACCTTCGAGCTCGGCCGTGAGACGCTGTTCGACCGACGGTCGCATGTCCGGTTAGCCCCCGATTTCGAGAATGACTTTTCCCGCCGCTCCCGAACGGATCGCCTCCAGCGCGCCGTCGATATTGGCGAGCGGGAAACGGTGGGTGACGACCGGCGTAGGGTCGAGCAATCCGGAAGAGAGGAAGCTGCGCATCTGGTTCCAGGTCTCGAACATTTTCCGCCCGATCACGCCGTAGACGGTCACACCCTTGAAGATGAGATCGTTGGAGAGATTGAGGCCGACTTCCCCTTTCGGCAGTCCCAGCAGGTGCACCCGGCCGCCAAGGCGGACCGCGCCAAAAGCCTGCTTCAGGGCCGAGGGATGGCCCGACATTTCGCACACCAGGTCCGCTCCTTCACCGCGCGTCTCCGAGAGAACCCGCGCCACGACGTCTTCCTGGGCCGCGTTGAGCGGGACCTGGGCGCCCATTCGCCGGGCAAGCTCGAGGCGCACCGGGTTGACGTCGGAGGCGATCACCCGCGCTGCTCCCGCCGCGCGCGCGATTCCTACGGCGAAGCAGCCGATGGGACCGCATCCCAGCACCAGAACCGTGCTGCCGGCGATGTCGGGCGACAGCACGGTGTGGAACGCGTTGCCCAGCGGGTCCATGATGGCGCCCGTCGTCGTGGGGATGCCGTCGAGCGGCATGACGTTGCTGGCGGGCATGGCGATGTAATCCGCGAAGGCGCCGTTCCGATCCACCCCGATGATCTGGGTGAAGCGGCAGATGTGGCCGTTGCCGGTGCGGCATTGGCGGCAGTGACCGCAGACGATGTGCCCTTCGGCGGTGACCGTCTGCCCCTTCTGAAACTGGCCGGCCGCCTCCTTGCCCATGTCTACCACCTCGCCGGCAAACTCGTGGCCGACCACCACCGGCGGCTTGACCCGCCCCTGGGCCCATTCATCCCAGTCGGCGATGTGGAGATCGGTCCCGCAGACGCCCGCGTGCCGGACGCGAATGAGAATGTCGGTAGGGCCACAGGTAGGCTCGGGCACCTCTTGGAGCTCGAGTCCGGGTGCCCGATGAGTTTTTACGATTGCGCGCATGACAGGAGCCATCAGCCTTCAGCCGTCAGCCATCAGGGCGATCGGAGCCCCTGATGGCTGATGGCTGAGGGCTATGGCTAAACGATGCTCCTTATGTATCCGCCGTCAACCTGCAGTGCCACGCCGGTAATGTAGCTGGCGCGCTCCGACGCGAGAAATGCGACGGCCGCGGCGAGCTCTTCCGGCTCGCCCATTCGGCCCACCGGGATGTCGGCCACGAAGTGGTTCAATTCCTCGATCGTCGTTCGCTTGGTCTGTTTGGAGCGCTGGCGGGCGAGGTCTTCCAGCCGCTCGGTGCGGACATAGCCGGGGCAGACACTGTTGACGGTGATGCCTTCCTGGGCCAGCTCGTCCGCCAGGGTCTTGGCAAAGCCGAGCACGCCGGCCCGCGCGGTGGTGGACAGGATCAAGCCGGTCATGGGCTGTTTGGCCGCGACACTGGTGAGGCAGATGATCCGCCCCCAATGATGTTTTCGCATGATGGGAGTCGCGGCGCGGCAGAGATGGATGGTGCTGAGCAGGTTCAGCTCCAGCGCCGCCTGCCAGTTCTCCGGCAACGCGGTAGCGAACTGGACCGCGGGAGGACCGCCGGCGTTGCAGACCAGAATGTCGACCGAGCCGAACCGGTCGCGCACCCGGTGGACCAGATCCTCAGCCTGTTTGGGCGCGCTGACGTCCGCCCGAAACCCCTCGACTTCGTGTTTCGAATGGTTGGAAAGAAGGGTCACCGCCTGTTTGAGGCGCTGCTCGTCTCGCCCATTGATCGCGATCCGGCATCCTTCCTGCGCCAGCAGGTGAGCAATGGAGCGGCCCAGGCCGCTGGAGGAGCCGCAGACCAGGGCGACACGGCCGGTAATTCCGAGATCCACTAATGAGCTCCTTGTTTAGCCGTCAGCCGTCAGCCGTCAGCCGTCAGCCGTCAGCCGTCAGCCGTCAGCCGTCAGAAGTGGTCGCCGGCGAGACGAGCGCGTGAGTTCAGTGGGAGGCATCACTGATGGCTGATGGCTGATGGCTCATGGCTGATGGCTTCCACTCTCACCGCCACGACCTTCAGTGCCGCCATCTTCGCGTGCGGCTCGAGCACCGGGCTGGTGAGCAGGTTCGCCGCCGCGTCGCGGAAATGGATCGGCACGAAAAGCTGTTTGCGCGCGACCCGATCGGTGATCCGCGCCGAAATGATCATCGAGTTCCGGCGGCTGGTGAGACGCATGGGATCGCCATCCCCG
>JACQVB010000109.1 GCA_016209985.1 Gemmatimonadota bacterium
AGGTTCCAGAGGTTGGTAGCCAGGTATTTCCAGCCGCTATCTGCGAAGATCAGGACGACATTCCCGCGCTCCAGGCGGGCGGCTACTTTTTCCGCGGCGTGAAGCACGGCGCCGGAAGAGACGCCTGCGAAGATCGCCTCCCGGCGCATGATCTCCGCTGCCGCCCGGAAGGCGTGCGCGCTGCGCACGAGGATCTTTCCGTCCAGCAGGCCGAAGTCGAGGATCGGCGGGATGAACCCGTCGGCCAGGCTCTTCAGGCCCTGTACCTGGTAACCGGGATGGGGCTCGACTGCGATGACCCGTGTGCTTGGGTTAGCTTCCTTCAGCCGCCGGCCAACACCCATTAGCGTCCCGCCCGTGCCGAGGCCGGCGAGGAAGATGTCCACACGTGGCAGATCCGCCAGTATCTCCGGGCCGGTTGTCTCATAGTGGGCTTTCGTATTGCTGGGGTTACAGAATTGGTCCATCATCAGCCAGCCTTCACGCTTCGCCATCTCTCGGGCCACTTCCATCGCCCCTCGGACGCCGTTCTCCGCCGGAATCTGCTCGACGACCGCCCCGTAGGCGGCGAGGGTCCGCGGGATCTCCGGGTAGACATTCTCCGGCATAACGACGCGTACTGCGTATCCACGTGAGCGTCCCACCATCGCCAGCGCGATGCCGGTGTTGCCGGTGGAGGCCTCGACGATCGTGTCGCCCGGCTTCAGGAGCCCTGCTTCCTCCGCATCCAGCACCATCTCCTTCACGATGCGGTCCTTGACGCTCCCGGTCGGGTTCGTTCCCTCGAGCTTGGCGAACAGCCGGACGCCCGGCTTCGGGCTGCAGTGCTTGAGCTCTACGAGGGGCGTGTCTCCGATCGAGTCGATGATGTCTGTGTGATGCATGCCGGTCTAAGCATCGCGGCAACTGAGCGACAAAGCAACACGCGCCGCAACGGTGGCGGGGGGCTCCGCCCGGCCATATACTGCACGTGGAATGACCCTCCGTCTCCTCTTGTTCGTAGACAGAAGGCCGGCTGGTGGCTGTAGCCGGTAACGGCCGCGACGCACGCGCTGCCGCTGCCTTCCTCGAAGGCGTCGCAGTTCCCGTGCTATCCACGTCCATCGATGCGTCGGACCGCGACTTTGCGGCCAACCGTGAGCGGATGGCCGTGCTGGTCGCCCAACTCCAGGAGAACCTGTCGAAGGTCTTCGAGGGCGGCGGAAAGGCGCAGGTCAAGCGCCACCGTTCGCGCGGCAAACTCACCGCCCGCGAGCGCATCGACCGCTTGACGGATCCCGGCACCGCCTTCCTCGAACTGAGCCCCCTCGCCGCCTGGGACCTGTACAACAACGACGCCCCGTCCGCGGGCATCGCCACCGGCGTCGGGCGCGTCTGCGGCCGCGAGGTCGTGATCATCGCCAACGACGCCACAGTCAAGGGCGGCACGTACTACCCGATGACCGTCAAGAAGCACCTCCGAGCGCAGGAAGTGGCCGAGCAGAACCACCTGCCGTGCGTGTACCTCGTCGACTCCGGCGGGGCCTTCCTGCCCCTCCAGGCGGACGTCTTCCCCGACCGCGAACACTTCGGGCGCATCTTCTACAACCAGGCGCGAATGTCCGCGAAGGGCATCCCGCAGGTCGCCGCGGTCATGGGTTCCTGCACAGCCGGTGGCGCATACGTCCCGGCCATGAGCGACGAGACAATCATCGTGGAGGGCACGGGCACAATCTTCCTCGGCGGTCCACCGCTGGTGAAAGCGGCGACCGGGGAAGAGGTGTCCGCGGAGGACCTGGGCGGCGGCTTCGTGCATACAGAGATCTCAGGCGTCGCCGACCACCTGGCGAAGGACGACGACGAGGCGCTCGCAATCTGTCGCAGCGTCATCGCCAACCTTGGGAAGGAGATCAGGTCCGCTCCTTGGCCGGTCGCGCCCGTCGAGGAGCCCGCATACGACCCGGAAGACATATACGGCATTGTCCCCGCGGACTTCCGGCGCTCGTTCGACGTGCGCGAGGTTATCTCCCGCATCGTCGACGGCAGCCGCTTCCACGAGTTCAAGGCCTCTTATGGGGCGACGCTCGTCTGCGGGTTCGCACGGCTGATGGGGTTCCCCGTCGGCATCGTCGCGAACAACGGCATTCTGTTCTCGGAGAGTTCCCTCAAGGGCGCGCATTTCATCGAGCTTTGCGCCCGGCGCAAGATACCGCTGGTGTTCCTGCAGAACATCACCGGCTTCATGGTTGGCAAGAAGTACGAGCACGAGGGCATCGCCAAGCACGGCGCCAAGATGGTGACCGCGGTGGCCGGCGCCGAGGTGCCGAAGTTCACCGTGATACTCGGCGGTTCATTCGGCGCCGGGAATTACGCCATGTGTGGCCGCGCCTATTCGCCGCGGTTCCTCTGGACGTGGCCCAGCGCCCAGATCTCCGTCATGGGTGGGGCGCAGGCCGCGAGCGTGCTCCTCCAGGTCCGGTTGGACAACCTGCGGGCCGAGGGCGGCGACCTGACGATGGAGGAGCAGCGCGAGTTCATGCAGCCGACACTCGAGAAGTACGAGAATGAGGGCAACGCGTACTATGCCACGGCGCGCCTCTGGGACGACGGCATCCTGGACCCGCTGGACACCCGCATGGCGCTGGGCCTCGGCATCAGCGCCTCGCTGAACGCACCTATTCCGGACACCACGTTCGGCGTCTTTCGAATGTGATGTTCCGCCGCATCCTCATCGCCAACCGCGGAGAGATTGCCGTCCGCATCATCCGGGCCTGTCATGAAGAGGGACTCGAGGCCGTAGCGGTTCACTCCGAGGCCGACGCGCGCAGTCCGCATGTCCTGCACGCCGACTTTGCCGTGGACATCGGTCCCGCGCAGGCTGCGCAATCCTATCTCAACGTCGAGCGGCTGCTGGAGGCGGCGCGAAAGACCGGCGCCGATGCGATCCATCCCGGCTACGGTTTTCTCTCCGAGCGGGCCCATTTCGCCCAGGCGGTGGAAGACGCGGGATTGGTGTTCGTCGGCCCACCCGCGTCCGCCATTCACGCCATGGGCGACAAGACCGAGGCGCGCCGTCGCATGGCGGCGGCCGGCGTACCCGTGGTTCCCGGGACCACCGAGACGATCGGAGATCCATCCGAGGCCGGGCGTTACGCGTCGGAGGTGGGTTATCCGGTGCTGCTCAAGGCCGCCGCGGGCGGTGGAGGGAAGGGGATGCGGCGCGTGAATGGGCCGGAAGGTCTTGCCTCCGCATTCCAACAAGCCTCTTCGGAAGCGCGCTCGGCGTTCGGCGACGGTTCGATCTACCTCGAGAAGTACCTGGAGCGGCCGCGGCACGTCGAGATCCAGGTGCTTGCCGACCGGTTCGGCCACACCCTGCACCTGGGCGAGCGGGAATGCTCCGTGCAGCGTCGCCACCAGAAGCTGATCGAAGAGGCTCCGTCGCCCGCGGTGGACCTGCAGCTTCGCCTGCGCATGGGCGAGGCCGCCGTACAAGCAGCGCGGTCGGTGGGATACCTCGGTGCCGGTACGGTTGAGTTCCTGCTGGAGCCGGGCGGGCGGTTCTACTTCCTGGAAATGAATACCCGTATCCAGGTCGAGCATCCGGTCACCGAGCTGATCTACGGAGTCGATCTGGTACGGGAACAGCTTCGGGTCGCCGGCGGCGAGCCGACCACCCTTCCCGGCAGGCCGCTGGCGCCTCGCGGGCACGCCATCGAATGTCGCATTACCTGTGAAGATCCAGCGGAGAACTTCCTGCCGGCCACCGGACGGATCGAGTTCCTCCGCGTTCCATCGGGACCCGGCATCCGGTGGGATGGCGGGGTCGACTCGGGCAGTGAAGTCGGACTGTTCTACGATCCGCTGCTGGGAAAGCTCATTGCGTGGGGAGAGACCAGAGACCGCGCCATCCGCCGGATGCGTCGCGCCCTCGAAGAGCTGGTCATCGTGGGTGTGCCCACCTCCCAACCGTTCCACCGGGCGGTGCTCGACGAATCGGAGTTCCTCAGCGGGAAATACGATATCAGCTACGTCGAGCGGCTCGGGCCTTCGCTCATCGCGGGAACGACCGCGGAGTCGGAGCTCGAGGCAATTGCCATCGCCGCGGCACTGGCGGAAGATGCGCGCCGCGATGTCGCTCATCCGCGCGGCGATGCCGCGACGGGCGGGCCGGAAAGCGTTTGGCTGCGAACCGCCCGGCAGCGCGGATTGCGGTGATTTCGGTGGCCATCGAATCCATCGCGGCGGGGGGCGATGGCGTGGGACATCTTCAGGACGGTCGTGCCGTCTTCGTGCCTCGGACCGCGCCGGGCGATGTAGCGGAAATCGCCATAACCGAGGAGAAGCCGCGCTACGCCCGCGCTCGATTGGCCGGTCCGAGCAGTCCGTCGCCTTTGCGGGTCGACCCGGAGTGCCCGCACTACACTGAGGACCGTTGCGGCGGCTGCCAGCTGCAACATCTCTCGCTGGAAGCACAACATGAGGCGAAGAGTCGCATCGTGCGGGACGCGATCCGCCGAATTGGCGGGCGGCAGGTCGAGGAGATCCCGGTGGTACCTTCACCCACTCCCTGGCGGTATCGGACCAAGTTGACGGTTGCCGTCCGGGGAGAGGTGATGGGGCTTCATCGCCAGGGAGATCCGGATGCGGTATTTGCCTTGGTGGACTGCCGGATCACCAATCAGCCGCTCATGGATCTGTGGCAAATCCTTCGTACCCAGCGCGAGAAGCTTCCCGCGGATCTCCGCAGTCTGGTACTGCGGCAGGATCGCGACGGCGGGCGCCATGTCATCGCGATTACCGGAACAGAACGCTGGAACGCCGCCCGGCTCGCCGCGGTCCTGGGAAGCGGAGTGTCGATCTGGTGGCAACCTGAGGGTGGGGCGGCCCGGGTGATTGCCGGTGTCCGGACCGGGTTCCCCGTGACCGCGTTCGAGCAGGTCAACCCGGCCGTGGCAGCCAGGATTCGGGCGGATGCGATCAGGGCGCTGGGAGAGGTCGGGGGCCGGATCGTGTGGGATCTCTATGGTGGGGTAGGAGATGCCGCACGGGACCTCGCAGCGCGCGGGGCCAGGGTGTGGAGCGTGGACGCCGATCGCAGCGCCATTGAGTGGGCGCAGAACGCGGGCGGGCCGATAACCTACGTCGCAGCCCGGGTCGAGGACGCGCTCAGCAAACTTCCATCGCCGTACGCCATCATCGTGAATCCGCCAAGAACGGGGCTTCATCAGCGGGTGACATCCCACATCGCGCGTTGGGGAGAGCCCCACGGACGTCTGGCGTATATCTCCTGCGATCCCGCCACCCTGGCGCGGGACCTGAAGCGTATGACATCACTTCGAGTGACGGTGCTCGCCCCCTATGACCTCTTCCCGCAGACTGCGCATGTGGAGACGCTCGCGGTGCTGGAGGGCGTGTGAGATATCAGGTGCGCGTGGGCGACGGTGAGTTCACGATCGACGTCGACGGCGAACGGGTGCGTGTCGGTGACAAGGCGCTGGTCGCCAGGCTGGTTTCTATTCCCGGCAGTCCGCTGGTCCGGATGGCCATCGATGGGATCTCTCGCACGTACGCGATGTCCCGCATTCACGGGGGATGGGAACTGCAGCGGGAAGGCCGCCGCTGGATGGCGGAGGTTGCCGACGAGCGGACCCGCAGCCTCAAGCAGCTTGTCGGCCGCTCGCAACACCGGCCGGAAAACGGAATCGTCCGGGCACCGATGCCTGGCATGGTGCTGCGCCTGGCGGTGGAGACGGGACAAAAGGTTGCTGCGGGTGGCGGGCTCCTCGTGCTGGAAGCCATGAAGATGGAAAACGAAATTCGCGCGAGTGGCGGCGGTGTGGTGAAGCAGATTTTCGTGCGCCCCGGCCAGGCGGTAGAGAAAGGCGCGAAGCTGATTGAAATCAGCGCTGCACAGGGTTGACCACCGATTAGCGTCCCGCTAGGTTAGGAGTCTGTTTATACTTACGACCCTTTTTGGAAACCGTTGGTTAACAGGGCCAATGAAGACTTATACCAGCAAGCAAGGGGATCTCGAGCACCAGTGGCATGTGGTCGATGCCGACGGGGTGGTCTTGGGGCGCCTGGCGAGCAAGGTCGCTCAAATCATTCGCGGCAAGCACAAGCCGACCTTCACGCCACACATGGACGGCGGGGATTTCGTCGTCGTCGTCAACGCAGCAAAGGTGCGTTTGACTGGTCGTAAGCTGGAGCAAAAACGCTACTTCCGGCACAGTGGCTACATGGGGCACGAGAGCTTCATTCCGGTCGCGAAGGAGCTTGCCAATCATCCCGACCGCGTCATCGAGCGCGCCGTATTCGGCATGCTGCCCAAGAGCACGCTCGGCCGGCAGGCTCTGCGCAAGAAGCTCAAGGTGTACGCCGGAAGCGAGCATCCGCACGGGGCCCAGCAGCCGAAGCCCCTGGACCTGACGAGGAAATAAATGACCACGCTTGAGCCAGAGCTTCGCTGGCACGCGGTGGGGCGCCGCAAGACGAGTGTCGCGCGGGTGTATCTGACGCCCGGCTCGGGAAAATGGGATGTGAACGGCCGTACGCTGGGTGATTACTTCCCGCGCCGGTCGCTGGTGCAGCACATTCAGCAACCGTTTACCGCCACCGGCACGTTGGGAGCATTCGATGTGCGCGGCCGGGTGAATGGTGGTGGGCAGACCGGACAGGCAGGCGCCATGCGTCTCGCCATTGCCCGGGCGCTCACCCTAGCCGATGAGACCCATCGGCGGAAGCTGCGGGATCAGGGACTGCTCACCCGTGACCCCCGCGCGGTCGAGCGCAAGAAGCCGGGCCGGCCGGGCGCACGGAAGCGGTTCCAGTTCTCCAAGCGGTAAAGCGGTGCCAGGTGTCAGGTGCCAGGTCTTTACGTGAAGCCCTTGACCCTGAAACCCGACACCTGACACCTACAAATCACACTGCCGGACCGACCGTTGGGTGTTCACCCCGGGTGAATCGACGGACGGGATGAGGGCAGTGGGCGATCTAACCCAGGAACGAGGTACATGACGCAGCCGCTGCTACAGGATTTGCTGGAAGCCGGGGTGCATTTCGGGCACCAGACTCGCCGTTGGAACCCGAAGATGCGCCGCTTCATCTTTGCCGAGCGCTCCGGCATTTATCTGATCGATCTTCAGAAGACCCTCCGCCAGCTGCAATCCGGGCAGGATCTGCTGCGCAACGTGGTTCTCAAGGGCGACGCCGTTCTCTTCGTCTGTACCAAGAAGCAGTTGAAGCAGATCGTCCGGATAGAAGCGGAGCGCTGCCAGGCCTTCTACGTGACGGAGCGCTGGCTGGGTGGGACCCTCACCAATTTCCAGACGATCAAGAAACAGATTCGCCGGCTCAAAGAGATCGAGCAGGGTCTGCAAGAGGGTGCCTACGAGTTCTTCACCAAGAAGGAACAGCTCGGGTTCGAGCGGGAGCAGCAGAAGCTCAGCCGGAATCTCGAGGGCATCAAGAACATGACCCGGCTTCCCGGGGTGATATTCGTGGTCGATGCCAAGAAAGAGCGGATCGCCATCGCGGAAGCGAACAAGCTCGGCATTCCGGTGGTGGCCATTGTCGATACCAACGCGGATCCCGATCTCATCACCGTTCCGATTCCGGGAAACGATGACGCGATCCGGTCGGTTTCGGTGATCACCAATGCGCTCGTCGATGTCATCCTGGAGGCCCGTTCGCAGGTCCCGGTCCGGGAGTCGGCGGAGGGGGGCGAGACCTACACCTACAGCACCGATACCGGTGGCGGTGAGGAAGAATCTGACGAGCGTCGTCGCCGTCGCCGTCCGCGGCGCAAGCGTCGGCCGAAGCCGGAGGCAATTGCCGCCCGGTTGAAAGGTGAGGCCCCGGTGGGTGAGGTCCCCGAAGGTGAGCCGGAAGGGGCGACCGAAGGCTAGGCAGGCTCAGGCAAACAGCTTGGAGACCGCCGCCCGTCGGACCGAGTTCAAGGCCGAGGCGGCGGTTTTGATATAGCCGGGAGCCCTCACCCTTCAGTCGCCAGCCATCGGTGGATACGTGGTGCGCGCTTTTCCTGATGGCCGATGGCTGATGGCTGTTGGTTGATGACTCGATTCCAAGGAGATAAGCACCGATGGCGTACCAACCATCCGCTAAGGAAGTAGCCGCGCTTCGTAATCGTACCGGTGCCGGCATGATGGATTGCAGGAACGCGCTGGTGGAGACCAACGGCGACATCGAAAAGGCCGTTGACCTGCTGCGCCAGCGAGGCATCACCAAGGGCGAAAAGCGCGCGGGCCGGGGCGCCTCCGAGGGCCTGCTCTACAGCTACGTGCACTTCAACGGCAAGATCGCCGTCCTGGTCGAGGTGAATTGCGAGACGGACTTCGTGGCGCGCACCGACGATTTCCAGAACCTCGCCAAGGACGTCGCGCTTCACATTGCCTCGGCCAATCCGATCGCAGTGTCCCCGGATCAGGTTCCCAAGGAGGTCGTCGAGCGGGAGCGGGCGATCTACGATGCGCAGGTGGCAGAGGCGGGAAAACCCGAGGCAATGCGTGGGAAGATTGTCGACGGCAAGATCAAGAAATTCTTCGAAGAGCGGGTACTGCTCGAGCAGCCCTTCGTGAAGGACGATAAGCAGAGGGTCGGCGATCTGGTGAAGGCACTTTCCGGCAAGACCGGCGAGAACATCGTGGTCCGCCGGTTTGTGCGATGGGAGCTGGGAGAGGAAATTTAGTGCGGAGGCGATGCGACTAGTGGGCGGCAAGGTGGCGTATCAGCGGGCGGTTCTCAAGCTCTCGGGCGAGGCACTGGCCGGGAGCAAGGGGTTCGGTCACGACTTTACCGTGATCGACCGGCTGACCGACGAAATCAAAGAGGTCCATGCGCTGGGGGTGAGGTTGGGCCTCGTGGTCGGGGGCGGCAACATTTTCCGCGGGACGGTCGCCAGCAAGCAGGGCATGGACCGCGTTTCTGCGGACTACATGGGCATGCTGGCCACCGTCATCAATGCCCTGGCGCTCCAGGATGTCCTGGAGCGCAAGGGCGTCGAAACGCGGGTGATGACCGCAATCCGGATGGAGGAGCTGGCGGAGCCGTATATTCGCCGCCGGGCGCAGCGGCATCTGGAAAAGAACCGGGTGGTCCTGTTCGCCGGCGGAACGGGCAATCCCTATTTCTCCACCGACACCGCCGCCGTTCTCCGGGCGCTGGAAATAGAGGCGAATGGTATCATCAAGGCGACGAGCGTGGACGGCGTCTACACCGCCGATCCCAAACGTCATCCCGACGCGCAGTTCATTCCGGAGCTGACGTTCCAGGATGCCTTGGTCCGGGGTCTGGCGGTGATGGACAGCAACGCGTTCGGCCTTTGCAAGGATAACGGTTTGCCCATTGTGGTCATGAACGTCAACCAACACGGCGCCATCGCCCGGGTTATCAGGGGAGAGCGCGTCGGGACACTGGTCAAATGAGCTCATCCCTTGCCGACATCGTCAAACATTCCAGAGAACAGATGCAGAAGTCGGTCGAAAACACCCGAAAGGAGCTGTCAACCATCCGCTCGGGAAAAGCGACCACGAGTCTACTGGACACCGTCCGGGTCGATGCGTACGGACAGCAGGTGCCGCTCAATCAGGTGGCCAGCGTGGCGGCGCCGGAAGCGCGACTGCTCACGGTCCAGCCCTGGGACAAGACGCTGGTCAGCGCCATCGAAAAGGCCATTCAGGCTTCCGATCTCGGTCTCAACCCGGCCCACGACGGTACCCTCATCCGGGTGCCGCTCCCCGCGCTCACCCAGGAGCGCCGCAAAGAGCTGGTGAAGGTGGTCCACAAGCTGGCCGAAGAAGGCCGGGTCGGCATCCGCCACGCGCGCACCGAGGGAATCAACCGGGCCAAGAAGGCGGAGCACGTGTCGGAGGACGATCAGCGGCACAGCGAAAAAGACGTGCAGAAGCTTCACGACGATGCCATCAAGCAGATCGACCAGCTCGTGAAGGCCAAGGAGCAGGAAATCATGGAGGTCTGACGCTGTCCAGCTCTTTGCTCAAGCGCCTCATCGTGGCCGCCGTCGGCATTCCGGCGGCCTTCTACTTGGTTTACCTGGGTGGTTGGCCGTTGGCAGCGGCGCTCGCCGCGCTGGCGGGTGTGGGGGCGTTCGAGGTCTACCGGCTGGCCGACGGGGGCGGAGTCCGGGCACTGGTTCTCCTCGGGATTCTCGGGGCGGTCGCGATGCCCTTCGGCGCGCTCATGGCGCGGCCGGGAGGGCCGCTCGAGCCCCGATGGCTCCCATTGCTCGGTGGGGGGTGGATCATCGCGATCATGCTGGTCGCGCTCGGGACCAGGTCGCCGCAGGAGCGGCCGCTGGCAGCGGTCTCGATCACCGTTTTTGGCGCGATCTATACCGGTGGGCTGCCGAGTTTCCTCCTGTGGCTGCGGCATTCACCAATCGCTCCCACGCCTTGGGCGGCGACCTGGTTGGTGTTCCTGCCGCTCGCCGCCACCTGGATCTGTGATACGCTGGCCATGCTGGGTGGCTCCGTTATCGGCGGCCCCAAGTTGGCACCAGTCGTCAGCCCGAAAAAGACTTGGGCCGGCACGGTCGCCGGCGGCGTCGGCGCCGTCCTTATTGCGCCGGTCTACGGGCGGTTCGTCTTGGAGCCGCTGGGTATGTCCATTCCGTTCCTAGCGCTCCTCCTCATTGGCCTGGGTGTCGGTATCCTGGGGCAACTGGGTGACCTTGCCAAGTCACTGTTCAAGCGCGAGGCGAACGTGAAGGATTCAGGCGGGTTCTTTCCCGGTCACGGCGGCGTGGTAGATCGCTTCGATTCGTTGTACTGGGTTATTCCGACGACCGTGTTGATTTTGCGAGCGTTCGAGGCGGCATGACCAAGGGCGTATCGATCCTCGGCTCGACCGGTTCGATCGGCCAAAGCACGCTTCGGGTGCTGGCCCGGCATCGCGACCGCTTCCATGTCGTGGCCCTGACGGCGTTGGACTCCGACGGCTTGCTGGGCGAGCAGGCGCGGGAGAGTGGGGCCGCGATGGCCCGGGTGATCAACCGCACCGGTCCCGAGGGACTGATCCAGGCCGCCACGCATCCCGATGCCGGGATCGTGGTGAACGCGGTGGTCGGGGCCGCGGGGCTCAAGGCCACCCTCGCGGCTCTGCACGCGGGCAAACGGGTGGCGTTGGCCAACAAGGAGACCCTGGTCATGGCGGGCCAGCTGGTGCTCTGTGCGGCGCGGGAGGGCGGTGGTGAAATCGTGCCAATCGACTCTGAGCATAGTGCGGTATTGCAGTGTGTGACGGGCCGGGCGGACCGGCCCGCCCTGCCCGCCGTGCCCGCCCTTCTGCGCCGAATAACTCTCACCGCATCCGGGGGTCCCTTCCGCGATTGGCCCGCCGAGCGGGTTCGGGATGCGTCGGTGGAGGAGGCGCTGAATCATCCCACCTGGCGCATGGGCCGGAAGATCAGCATCGACAGCGCGACACTGGCCAACAAGGCGCTTGAAGTCATCGAGGCGCACCATCTATTCGGACTGGGGTACGACGACCTCGGCGTGATCGTCCATCCGCAGTCGATCATCCATGCGTTCGTCGAGTTCGTCGACGGATCGGTGCTGTCGCAGCTGGGATTCCCGAACATGGAGTTGCCCATTCTCTACGCCCTGACGCATCCGGAACGCCTGGCCGATCCCGGGGTTGCCCGGTTCGATCCGGTCCAGGCCGGGCCGCTCACCTTCGAGCCGGTGCGCGCGCGGGACTTCCCCCTGCTCACCCTCGGCGTTGAGGCGGGCCGAAAAGGTGGCACGGCCGCGGCGGCATTCAACGCAGCCAATGAGATTGCGGTCGAGGCGTTCCTGATGGGACGCATCCGGTTCGGGCGGATCGCGGAGATCGTGGAAGGCACGCTGGAGCGTCATGAAATCACGGACGCCGTTACGCTGGACTCGGTGATCGAAGCCGACCGGCGGGCGCGGGAAGACGCGAGGCGTCTGTGCTGTTGACGATTGCGGCGGCGGTGCTGGTACTCGGGGTGCTGATCTTCGTCCACGAGCTGGGCCACTTCATGGCGGCGAAAGCGGTGGGCGTCGGCGTTCCGCGGTTCTCCCTGGGACTCGGCCCGGTGTCGCCTATCAGGTGGCGGCGGGGCGAGACCGAATACGTGCTGTCGTGGGTGCCATTCGGTGGCTACGTGAAGATGGCCACCGCCGAAGAACCGGAAGAGGGTGGACTGGCAGCGCTGGAAGGTGGTGACAGCGAGGAGCAGTTCCCTCCGGGCAAACTCTTCGAGAACAAGCCGTTGTGGGCGCGCATCGTCGTGATCGTGGCCGGTGTGACCATGAACGCCGTGTTTGCCTGGCTGATCTACACCATGCTCGCGGCTACCTATGGAAAAATCGAGGATCCGACGACGACGATCGCGCAGGTAGACACCGCCGGTCTCCCCGAGGCGGCGCGGGCGCTCGCCAGCACTCCGTTCGGCTCCAGGGTCGTCCGGATCAACGGCGATACCATGTCGTCCTGGGACGACATCACCGGGGCGATTCTCGATCCCCGCTCCGCCGAGTTACGGTTCGACTTCGCGCCCCCGGCGCCGCCCGTCGTCACCGTTCCGATTCCCGGTGCCAATTCCGAGGACCGGATCCGGGTCGCGGCGGCGTTGCACCGGATGTGGGAAGCCCGTATCGCGATGGTGGCGCCCGGGCGGCCCGCGGAAAAGGCCGGCCTGCAACCTCAGGATCTGGTGGTCGGAGCGAACGGTGACACGGTCCGCTACTGGGAGGAATTCGTCAGGGCCATCGAGGGCAGGGCAGGCGACACCGTCGTTCTCGCGGTCCGGCGCGGCGATACCGTCCTGCACCTCCCCGTCGTTCCTGCGGCGGAGGAGACCAGCGATCCGGTCACCGGCAAACGCGTCGTCGGGCGGATTGGGGTCGGTCAGGGGCTGCAGCCGCGACGGGTCCGGTACGGCCCGCTGGCCGCGGTTGCCGAGGGAGGGCGGCAGACGGCCGAAGACGCGGGCAAGGTCTGGTTTGCCGTGAAAGGCCTGGTGACGGGGCAGGTATCGGCGCGGGAGCTGGGCGGACCCATTCTCATTGGCCAGTTGAGCGGCCAGTTCGTTCGCGTGGGACTGGACGCTTTTCTCAGATTCATCGCGTTCTTCTCGGTGAATCTCGCGATTCTGAACTTGCTGCCGGTTCCGGTCCTCGACGGCGGCCACCTGGTCTTCCTGATTGCCGAGGGCATCCGTCGGAAGCCGCTTTCCGTGAAGCTACGCCTGCGGCTGAGTCAGTTCGGAATGGCGCTGCTCATTGCGGTCATGCTGCTGGCGCTGACGAATGACGTGCGAAGGTGGTTCGGGGAATAGGTGCCAGGTGTCAGGTGCCAGGTGTCAGGGCAGTGCTAGGGTGAAGACCCTGACACCTAACACCTGGCACCTATCGCTTCGCCAGCACCACCACCGCGGCCGCGACGAGCGCCACGACGATTACTGCTCCGGCCAGGAGCATCCATACTGGGGTGCGTCGGACCGGTGGTGGCGGCTGGGTCTTCTCTGAAATCACGATGGCCCCGAATTGCTCGGTCTTCTTCGCTTTGTTCCCCATGTCGCGCACTTCGTTGACGAACTCGGCGGCCGATGCGTAGCGGTCGTCGGGGTGCTTGGCGAGACACTTGAGGATTATCCGCTCGAACCGGCGGGAAATTTCGGGACGGCGGGCGCGGGGTGCTTCCGGGGTGTCCTCCACGTGCATGCGGGCCAGCTCGAACCAGTCAGTGGACCGGAACGGCAGCTCGCCGGTCGCGGCCTTGTAGAGCGTCACTCCCAACGCATAAAGGTCGGAACGGCCATCGAGGGGCCGGCCCTGGGCTTGCTCGGGGGACACGTAGTGGGGCGTGCCGATCATCATGTTGACGCCGGTGGCGGAGGCGTAGCCCGACACGGCCCGGGCGATACCGAAATCGGTGACCACGGCGCCGCCGTCGGCCCGATAGAGGATGTTGTCCACCTTGATATCGCGGTGGATGATGCCGCGCTCGTGAGCGAAGGCCAGCGCGCCGCCCACTTCCGCCGCCGTGCGGAGCAAATCCGCTTCGGGGAGGGGGCCGTCGCGTTGTAGGCGGGAGGCCAGGGAATCAGGGTACAAGTCCATGGCGAAATATGTAATATCGCCATCCTGCCCGACATCCAGGATCTGCACGATGTTGGGATGCCGGAGCTCGGAAGCGACATTGGATTCGTTCCGGAAGCGGGATTCGAACTGCTTGTCGCCGGAATATCGGGGGCGGAGAATCTTCAGGGCGACGGGTTGCGTGGTGTCATTCCGAGCCGCAAAAACCCAGGCGAAGCCGCCCTGGCCAATCAATCGCTCGACAGTGTACGGCCCCACGGAACGGCCGATCAAATGCTCTGGATCTAGTGTCGTCACCGGACTTTACAGAAGGGTAGGGAGTCGGCTAGTTTACCGTGCTTTTAAGAAATCGGAAGCCTAGGAGCTAGGCAAGCCCGCGTGGGCGGAGGACACAAGTCTGATGGGGTATGACAAGGGTGCGGCGGTCCGCAAATATCAGCGCGGGCCGACCGACACCGGATCGGCCAGGGTGCAAGTCGCCCTGTTGACCGAGCGCATCAATTCTCTCACGGATCATTTCCGGACACACGCCAAGGATCACCACGGACGGCGCGGCCTGCTGATGATGGTCAGCAAGCGTCGGCGCCTCCTGGAGTATCTCAAGCGCACCGATCTGGAAGGGTATCGTCGCCTCATCGACGAGCTTGGCCTCCGTCATTAACCCGACCTCGCGGGCCCAAAGGCCTTTAGGGCAGCACCCCTGGAGCCTTTCGGCATTCTGAGTGCGCTAATCCAAGGGAAAAACATGGTGCAACATCTGGAACGGTCCTTCGCCGGCCGAACATTCCGGCTGGAGGCCGGGCGACTCGCCAAGCAGGCGGCGGGCAGTGCGCTTCTGCAGTTTGGTGAAACAGTGGTCCTCGCGGCGGTCACGGTCTCGGACGTCCGCTCTCCTCTCCCGTTCTTTCCGCTCACCGTCGAATATCGCGAAAAGACCTACGCGGCCGGCAAGATTCCGGGTGGGTTTCTCAAGCGGGAAGGCCGGCCCAGCGATGATGAGATTCTCGCCGCCCGCCTGATCGACCGGTCCCTCCGGCCGCTGTTCCCCGAAGGGTTCAAGAACGAGGTCCAGATCTTCGTCTACGTGCTCTCGGCGGACCAGGAGAACGACGCCGACGTCCTCGGCATCACCGCCGCATCCCTCGCCCTGGCACGGTCCCGGATCCCCTGGAACGGTCCCATCGCGGGCGTACGGGTGGGCCGGATCGAAGGCGCGTGGGTCCTGAATCCGACCTTCTCGCAACTGGAATTGTCGGACCTGGACATCGTGGTCGCGGGGCACGTCGACTCGATCATGATGGTCGAGGGTGGAGCGCTGGAGATCGGAGAAGAAAATATCGTCGAAGCGCTGGGAGCGGCCCAGGCCGGCCTGCGCGAGCTGATCGAAGCGCAGCAAGAGATCATCAAGGCGACTTCGGTCCCCAAGATGGAGTGGACCAGGTCGGAGACACCGGCTGAGCTGATTGCCCGGGTGCATCAGCTGGCTGAAAGCCGCGTGGCCGAGGGACTGAATCTTCCGGAGAAATCCGAGCGGGCCCAGGCCCTGGCCGCGCTGCGGGCCACGGTGATCGAGCAGCTCACGGAGGAGTTCCCGGAGAACGTCCGGGACGTGAGCAACGTCATCGAGGACATCGAATACAAGACGATGCGGGAGCAAGTTCTTTCTCACGGCGAGCGGATCGATGGGCGCGGCCTGGACGTGGTGCGGCCGATTACCTGCGAAGTGGGCGTATTGCCCCGGACGCACGGCTCCGCCTTGTTCACGCGGGGCCAGACGCAGGCCCTGGTCACCACGACCCTGGGCACCGTTTCCGACGAGCAGCGGATCGATTCCATTGACGTGGCGCAGGAAACCACCAAGAGTTTCATGCTGCACTACAACTTCCCACCGTTTTCGACGGGCGAAGTGAAGATGATCCGCGGCACCTCGCGGCGGGAAATCGGCCACGGTGCGCTGGCGGAACGCGCGCTCCAGGCGCTGCTGCCCTCCTACGACCAATTTCCCTACACCATCCGCATCGTGTCGGAAATCCTGGAATCGAACGGCTCGTCGTCGATGGCCACGGTGTGCGGCGGATCGCTTTCGCTGATGGATGCCGGGGTCCCGATGAAGGCGCCGTGCGCCGGAGTCGCGATGGGGCTGATCAAGGAAGGCAGGCGCATCGCGGTGCTGACCGACATCTTGGGCGCTGAGGATCACCTGGGCGACATGGATTTCAAGGTGGCGGGAACCAGGGACGGCGTTACCTCGATCCAGATGGACATCAAGATCGAGGGCATCGATCTGGAGATCATTCGCCAGGCGCTGGCCCAGGCCAAGGTGGGACGACTGCACATCCTGGACGTCATGGCGAAGACGCTGGACCGGCCGCGGAGCACCATGTCCAAGTATGCGCCGCGGATCATCACCATCCAGATCCGTCCGGACAAGATCGGCGACATCATCGGGCCCAAGGGGAAGGTAATTCGCGGGATCCAGGAACAGACCGGTGCCGAAATCAACGTGGACGACACCGGACTGGTCACCATTTCCGCGGTCGATGGATTGGCGGGCGAGCGCGCGCGCGACATGATCGCGGGCATCGTGCAGGAGCCCGAGGTCGGCAAGATCTACGAAGGCGTGGTGAAGAGTACCACGGCCTTCGGCGCGTTCGTGGAGATCACGCCGGGAGTGGAGGGCCTGCTCCACATCTCGGAGCTGCAGCACGGACGGACCGAGCGCACCGAAGACGTGGTCAAGAAGGGCGACATGGTGCGGGTCAAGCTACTGTCGGTGGACGAGCGCGGGCGGATGAAGCTTTCGCGCAAGGCGCTGATCGAGGAAAAGTAGCGGTCGATGCAGACCCAGCGGCTCGATGAGGGCCTTTACCGTACCGATGCGGACAACGGTGTCACGGTATTTTCGGAGGTCCTTCCGGGAGTACGGTCGGTGGCGGTCGGCGTCTGGGTAAAGACCGCGTCGGTTCATGAAGTCCGTGCCAAGATGGGTGTGTCCCACCTTCTCGAGCACATGGTGTTCAAGGGGACTGAGCGGCGAAGCGCCCGGGACATCGCGCTGGAGCTGGAAGTGCGCGGCGGGTCGCTGGACGCGTTCACATCCCGGGACCACACCTCCTACCAGGCACGGGTCCTGGACGAAGACCTCTCGCGCGCCCTCGATGTACTCACCGATCTGGTTCGCAATCCCGTCCTCCGGGCCTCCGACCTCGAGCTGGAACGGAAGGTCGTGCTGGAAGAGATCAATACGGTGGAAGACACACCGGATGATCTGGTGTTCGACCTCCATTCCGAGACGCTCTGGCCGGATCACCCCTACGGCTTTCCCATTCTCGGCACCCGCGAGACGGTGGCCAGTCTCGAATCTTCGGACCTGCGGGCGCTGCACGGCCGGGCCTACCATCCGCGGCAGGCAGTGATCGCCGCGGCGGGCAGCCTGAACCACGAAGTTCTGCTCAAACTCCTCGCCAAGTGCGGCTGGTTCACTTTCGAGCCCGGGCCGGAGCCCGCCGGCGCTCCGGCTGTACCGCCAGGAACCCGCACGACGCGCCGCGTTGACCGGGACACCGCGCAGACGCACATCGTGATGGGAACCGACACGTTCCCCTACACCGACAAGCGGCGCTACCCGCTGATGCTGCTCAACACGGTGCTTGGCTCGGGCATGTCCAGCCGCCTGTTTCAGCGGGTGCGCGAGGAGCTGGGTCTCGCGTACGCCATCTATTCATTTCAGTCGTTCTACCGGCATTCCGGTCTGACCGGCGTCTATGTCGGTACCCACCCGTCCAGCGCCCAGCAGGCGGTGGACGCCATTTCGGGCGAGATCGACCGCGTGGCCACCGAAGGTCTCGGGGGAGATACCCTCGCCGAAGCGAAGCAGCAGCTCAAAGGCCAGGTGACCCTTTCCCTGGAGAACCCCGCCGCGCGGATGCATCGACTGGCCGCGTTGGCACTGCATGACGAGCCGTATCGTACCATCGACCAGACGTTGGCGGAGATCGACCGGGTAACTAGAGATGAGATCGCGGCGGTCGCCGCGGCGTTCTTTCCAGCCGAGCGACAGACCGTGGTCTGGCTCGGCCCCAACTAATTCTCCTACTAGAGCTCTCCGATGATTATCGGTCTTCCTAAAGAAATCAAACAGAATGAAAATCGCGTAGCACTGGTGCCCGCCGGGGCCGAC